>NZ_NHRY01000268.1 GCF_002937115.1 Rhodopila globiformis
ATCGGGGCGGCAGTCAGACGGGGCATGAAGGCTCCGGTGAATCAGGGCGAGGCGTGAGCCTGTGGCCTGCCATATTCAGGCCGCTCCTGACTCGCCAGAACGGCTCCTGACGGCGGCTGGTCACGGCGATTGCCGCCAGACTGTGGCAAACCAGACTCACCCGCGCCGGGCCACCCATCAACGGAGTCGCCACTTCCGGCGAGGTGTACTAGCTTTGTCTGGCAGTGCATCTTCTCACCCATACAACATCACCGGCCCCTGCCCCGCCGGCCGCTCATAATCAAACACCACCCACGCATGATGATGCTGCCCGTGGTTCGTCTTCTCCCCCATGTCGAACCACCTTATCCGCCGCGTCAGCACGATCACCGCGGCAAACGGCGCCGCCGACATCACGTCCGCCACCCGCGCCCCGGCAATCCATTGCAGCCGCACCAGCAGCGCCAGTTGCCCCTGCACCGACTCCGTCAGCGCCAGCGCATGGCTCAAAAACCCCCGCATCGCCGCCGGCGACCGCGACTGCCCCTCATGCGAGCCGCTGTCGCCATACGGCGGGTTGGTCACGATGCTGCGGCACCCGCGCGGCACGCCCTGGCACGCCAGGAAATCCACCCCCGCCTGCCCGAACCCCCGATCGGCGATATCGCTCGCCACGACGTCATAGCCATGCCCCACCAGCACCTTCGCCATCGCCCCGTCGCCGCAGCACGGCTCCCACACCGGCCCGCGCAGGCGGACGTGCCGCAGCAGCGACTCGGTCACCCAGTCGGGGGTGGCGTAGAAATCCTGCCCCTCCCGCTCATAGCCCGACACATGCACCGGCCGCCCGCGCGGCGGTCGCCCCGGCGGCGGGTCGGAGGCAGCAGGCTCGGCAGGCCGATCGAACAAAGGCAGCGTCACGTCCATGGCGTCGTCATCACCGGCAACAGGGAACCAACGTCGAAGCGACTCGGCAGTGTTCTGTAACAATACCCGGTAGCCGCCCGCGGCGCCACAAAACCGTCTGTTGGCCCACCGGCGCAATTCCGCCTAAGGTGCCTGTTACGAACCATGCGTGCCGTTTTCCCTCTGCCCGGGAGGCAGATCCCGCGATGTCCCGTCTCGTCGTCGTCTCCAACCGCGTCGCCCCGATCCAGGAGGGTGAAGCCACCGCGGGCGGCCTCGCCGCCGGCGTGCTGGACGCGCTGAAGCAGAAAGGCGGCCTGTGGTTCGGCTGGAGCGGCGAGGTCACCGCCACCAGCGAGCCAACGCCCGAGCACACCGTCGGGCCGATCACCCTGTTCACCATCAACCTGTCGCGGCAGGACTACGACCAGTTCTACCGCGGCTTTGCCAACGGCACCCTCTGGCCCGCGCTGCACTACCAGATCGGCTTGGGCCGCTTCGAATGGCCGGAGTTCGAGGGCTACCGCCGCGTCAACGACCTGTTCGCCCGCGCGCTGACGCCGCTGGTGCGGCCGGATGACCTGGTCTGGGTGCACGACTACCACCTGCTGTGCCTCGCCGACTCGCTGCGGGCGAACGGGCTGCGCAACCGCATCGGCCTGTTCCTGCACACCCCCTTCCCCGCCCCCGGCGTGTTCATGACGATCCCGTCGCATGCCGCGCTGATCAAGGCGATGTGCGCCTACGACCTGCTGGGCTTCCAGACCGAGCAGGACCGCACCGCCTTCCTCGACTACGTCACCCGCCACGCCGGCGGCTCGGCCGACGGCCTGGCCGACGGCACGGTGACGATCGACGGCCGCGTCGTGCGCACCGGCGTCTATCCCATCGGCGTGCACGTGGAGGAAGTCCGCTCCCAGGCGGAAACGCCGATCAACCGGAGGCAGGCGACGCGGATGCGGGCCAACCTGATGGAACGGCTGATCATCAGCGTCGATCGGCTGGATTACTCCAAGGGCCTGCCCCAGCGCTTCGCCGCGTTCGAGCGCTTCCTGGCCGACTATCCCGCCCAGCACGGCCTGGTGACGTTCATGCAGATCGCCCCGCCGTCGCGGTCCGACATCGAGACCTACCAGCGCATCCGCCGCGAACTGGAAGCCGAGGCCGGCCGCATCAACGGCCGCTTCGCCGAGGTGGACTGGGTCCCGCTGCGCTACCTCAACCGCAGCTTCGCCCGCAACGTGCTGATGCCTCTGTATGCCGAGGCGCAGGCCTGCCTGGTGACGCCGCTGCGCGACGGCATGAACCTGGTCGCCAAGGAATTCGCCGCCGCCCAGGACCCCGAGGAACCCGGCGTGCTGATCCTCTCCGAATTCGCCGGCGCCGCGCGCGAACTGGACGCCGCGCTGCTGGTCAACCCGTATGACGAGCGCGGCATGGCACAGGCGATGGACCGCGCTTTGTCGATGCCGGTGGAGGAAAGGCAGGACCGCCACCAGGCGATGCTGGCGGTGATGCGCCGCAACAGCCTGGAACGCTGGCGCGACCGCTTCGTCGCGGACCTGCAAGCCGGCTGAAGAAATCGCCTGTTCCCACCAAGGTTTTTCCGAAGGCGCGCAATCTGTGAGGCGCTTCACTGCATCGTCGTGGCGTGGCCGCTACGTCGCCCCACCCGCCCGGCGTTGTGCCGCGGGTCGATCAGGAGCGAAACATGGCTGCGAACAGGTTCACGCTGAAGGGTTCCGGCGTCGAGGTAGACTACACCATCGGCATCACGCCCGGCCTGCCGGCGCTGCTCTACAAAGAGGGCGCCTTCCAGAAGAGCTTCACCGAAGCGGAAATCACCACCGAGGACACCGGCCTGGGACAACTGGTGTCGGTTTCCCTGATCCTCAGCATCGATACTGGCGGCAAACGATTCGGCTTTTTCCTGCCGTTCATCGACATCGCCCGCGGCCAGACGGCGACCTTCCACACGATCGGCATCGACGAGATGTTCAGCGGCCCGGATTCCGTGCCCCATCGCCCCTCCCGCTGGCGCTGCTTCGAAATGACGGGAGAAGCCCAGTCGGTCATCGTTCCGCTGTAGGAGCATCCGTCCACGCAACCCGGCAGGCGGCGGCGAACCGCCTGCCGGGCCTTCCACGGGCTCAGTCCAGCGTCGCCAGCAGCCCCGCCATCAGCTTGCCGCGATACGTCAGGCTGTCGATCTCGATATGCTCGTCCAGCGTATGCGCCCCGGCCCCGGCGACGCCCAGCCCGTCCAGCGTCGCGATCCCCATCGCGCCGGTGAAGTTGCCATCCGACCCGCCGCCCGCACTCTGCGCCCTGATCGGCTGCCCGAGGCTCTCAGCGATGGCCCGTGCCTGCTCATACAGCGCCAGGCAGCCGGCATCCGGCTCCCACACCGGGCGGGTGACGCCGCGGGTCACGGTGAACTGCACGTCGTTCGATGACGCCCGCAGACTCAGCATGGCGGTGAGGCCGTGGTCCAGGTCCTCCTGCCGCTTCGCCATCGACAGCGCCTCGCCGGTGCAGGTGGTGGCGACGCAGTTGACCCACTGGCCGCCGTGCACCACGCCGACGCTGAAGGTGCAGTCGTCCGTCGTCAGGTCCTCGATCTCGATCAGCTTCCGCGCCATCTCGCGGATCGCCGAACGACCGGCGCCGAGGGCTGCGCCGGCGTGACTGGGGCGGCCGGTGGCTGCCAGGTTGAAGCGGGCGATGGCATAGCGCCCGGTAACCACGCCGCCGTCCGGCCGCGCCGGCTCCGGCACCAGCACGTATTTGTGGCGGGCGGCCTCGGCCTCGATCAGGTCGCGGGTGGAGGGCGAGCCGACTTCCTCGTCGCTGGTGAACAGCACGGTGACGGGCAGCCGCGTGCGCGCCCCGGCGCGCTGCAGTTGCCGGATCGCCTCCAGCGCCAGGTAGTTGCCGCCCTTCATGTCCAGGATGCCAGGCCCCCAGGCGCGGTTGCCGTCGCGGCGGAACGGCAGCGCGGCCAGCGTGCCGACGGGATGCACGGTGTCGAAGTGCCCCATCAGCAGGATTCCCGGCACATCGGCCCGGGCGTGCGGGAAGCTGGCGCGGACGCAGTCGCCATAGCCCATGCGGCCGGCGATGCGCTCGATCCGCGCGCCGGCCAGCACCAGGGCGCGCGCGGCCAGGTCCATCATGCGGTTCACCGCCGCCGGGTCGAAGGTCGGGCTTTCGCATTCCACCCAGTCCCGCAGCCCGGCGAGCATGGCGTCGGCGTCGAACGGCAGCGCATCGGGGTTCATGCGACGAGGCCTCCTCCTATGATTGCCTCCAGCCTGCCACGCTCAGGGCAGGTGCGCGAGCCTGTGCCCGAGCAGCGCGAAGAACCCGTTGGCGTCCAGCGTTTCCAGCACCGTGGCGTTGGGCGGGTCGCCGGTGCGGTCCCAGCGGTCGATCACGGTGCGGCCGCGCCCCGGCCCCGGCCCGAGGTCCATCCGCACTGAACACGCCCGCGCCGTGAACAGGTCCGGCCGGATCAGCCAGGCGACGGCGCAGGGATCGTGCAGCGGCGTGCCCAGAGCGCCCCCCTGGCCGCCGAACCGCGGCAGCGGCGCCACGCTGGCCTGGATGTCGCACGCCGCAAGCAGGCAGCGGCCATTGCCGAGCGCCCGCCAGGCGGCGAGGCGCGCCGGCGTCACCAGCGCCTGCGCGGTCAGGTCCAGGGTGGCGAACACCAGCGGGCGGCCGCTGGCCAGCAGGATCGCCAGCGCCTCGGGGTCGCTCCAGGCGTTGAACTCGGCGGCGGGGGTGACGTTGCCCTCGCCCCAGGCGCCGCTCATCAGCACGATTTGGGAGACGCGCGCGGCCAGGGCCGGCTCGGTCACCAGGGCCAGGGCGAGGTTGGTGGCCGGACCAATGCCGATGAGCGTCACCGGCTCGGGATGGGTGCGCAGGATGGTGCGGATGGCGTCGGCGGCCACGCCGGGCGCGGCCGGACCACCCGGCGGCAGCACGACGCCGCCCAGCCCATCCGCCCCATGCACCCGCTTCTCGCTGGTGAACTGCCCCAGCAACGGCCGATCGGCGCCGGCGTGGACGGGGACGGCGGCGTTGGCGAGGGCGACCAGCGCCAGGGCGTTCGGCAAGGTCTGCCGCAGCCCGACATTGCCGCCGACAACGGTGACGGCCAGCACGGACAGCTCCGGCGAGGCCAGCGCGAGCAGCAGCGCCACGGCGTCGTCGGTGCCCGGGTCGCAATCGATGATGACAGGTATCGCCACGGCCTTGTCCTGGATGGGTCGGTTGCGCATCCATCAGACGACCGTAGCACCGGCTTTGTCCATCGGGAGCCACCGGGCCGGGCCGGAACAGGCTGGGGCCCGCGGGCTGCCTGCCATCGTGGAGCGCCACCAGGCCGGGATCATTCTCCCAACGGCGAGCCGCCAATGCTGCCAGAATGTGCAATCGTGGCCAATTTACACGAGTGACGAGCCAAAGGATATGCAGATAGGTATTTTTTAGGCAGACACTCTGGACAGACAGATACGGTGTGCTACGAGTCAGGCGTTGGTGCAGCGCAGCATGGCGGCGCTGCCGGCAAAGCCCTGATCGCATCAGCATTTGGAGAACCCGCCCGCATGCTATGTTCCATGCCCGGCCGGCTGATCCTGCCCAGCGAGGCCAATGTGGTGCGCGAGCCCAGGCCCGGGCAACCCTGCAACGACCGTGGCGAGGCGATGCATGGCCGCCCGGCTGTCCGGCGTGGCACGCGCCCTGTCCCTGTCAGCTAAGCGGAGAGGCCAGCGCATGAGCGAGATCAGCTTCGAGGCCCGGGTCAAGGCCACCGGGTTGCGTCCGACTCCCTCCGACCTGCCGAACCTGGAGGCCCTGGTGCGGGATCTTGACCGCGCCGCGGCCTTGCTGCGCGGCCCCAGGAGCGATGCCGAGGAACCGCTGAGCACGTTCCGGCTGTGGCCATCCGGGGCGGCCTAGCGCCGGCACCGGGAGCGGGCCTCCTGCGCCGAGGCCGACCGGACACAAGGCGCGGTGGCGCCGGATCGTCGTTGCCCGGGTTGTTGCCGCCGGATTTCACTCGGTCCTCGTCCGTGCGATGCGGCATAAGGGCGCCTTTCTGTCCGGGTTCCACGCATGACTGTTGTTCCCCGCCTGCGGCCTTACCAGGGTCCGGCGCTTTTCAGCTACGGCTTCCGGCCCTTCTTCCTCGCCGGCGCGATCTGGGCGGCGCTGGCCATCCTGCTCTGGCTGCCGCTGTTCTTCGGCCGGATGCAGATCCCGATGGCGTTCTCGCCGGTGGACTGGCACGCGCACGAGATGCTGTACGGCTACCTGCCGGCGATCATCACCGGCTTCCTGCTGACCGCGATCCCGAACTGGACCGGGCGGCTGCCGCTGAACGGCAACCGGCTGATCGTCCTGGCGCTGGCCTGGCTGGCCGGGCGCCTCGCCGTCCTGGTCTCGGCCCCGATCGGCCCGGTCGCGGCGGGCGTCATCGACTGCCTGTTCCTGCTGCTAGTCGCCGCGGCCACGGCGCGCGAGGTGATCGCCGGCCGCAACTGGAAGAACCTGCCGCCGGTCGGCCTGGTGCTGGCGTTCTTCGCCGGCAACGTGCTGTTCCACGTCGAGGCCTGGCAGACCGGCTCGGCCGATTACGCCCGCCGCATCGGCATCGCCGCCGCCATCGCCCTGGTGGCGCTGATTGGCGGGCGGGTGATCCCCAGTTTCACCCGCAACTGGCTGGCGCGGCAGGCCCCCGGGCGGCTGCCGGTGCCGTTCGGAGGCTTCGACAAGGCGGCGCTGGCGGCCTCGGGCGTGGCGCTGGTGGCCTGGGTGGCGTTGCCCGATTTCGCCGTCACCGCGGCGCTGCTGCTGGTCGCGGGCGTGCTGCATGCGATCCGGCTGGCGCGCTGGGCGGGCGAGCGGGCGCTGCGCAACGCGCTGCTGCTGATCCTGCACGTCGCCTATGCCTTCATCCCGCTGGGCTTCCTGCTGACGGCCGCGTCGATCCTGGCGCCGCAGGCGGTGACGGTGAGTGCCGCCGTGCATGCCTGGACCGCCGGGGCCATCGGGGTGATGACGCTGGCGATGATGACGCGGGTCAGCCTCGGCCACACCGGGCGGGACCTGGCGGCCGGGTGGCTGGGCTGCGCGATCTACGCGGCGGTGATCGTGGCCGCGGTCGCGCGCATCGGCGCCTCGCTGGACATGGACGCCTATGCGACGCTGCTGCTGGTCGCCGGCGTGGCGTGGATCGCGGCGTTCGGGCTGTTCGCCATCGGCTACGGGCCGATGCTGATGCGGCCGCGGGTGGGGGCGCGGTAGCGGCGGGGCGCTTTATCGCGCGGCGAGCGGCAGCGGCTGCTCGCCCAGCATGTCGCGCAGGATGACGTCGCGGGCTTCCTCCAGGTCCAGGCCGTTGGTTGCGATCAGCGGCGCCGCCTGTTCCAGGATGGCATCGACGTCCTGCATCATCTTGAGGCGCTTGAACAGGTCGGGGCGGTGCAGGCCCATGCTCTCGCCGACAAGTTCGAGGAAATTCACCACCTCGAACGGCCAGTCGCGCTGGTGGCTGCACAGCTCGCGGTGGCAGGCGTGGTAGATGCCGGCGAGCGTCGTGACGTTCGCATCCGCCGCGGCCTGGAGCTGGTTGCGGTGCACGTCCCGCCTGAACGCCGGCAGCGGCGCCAGCTTGTTGCACATGTAACCGATGCGCGGCTGCGCCAGGTCCACGAAGTCGAGGCCCGGGATGGCGCGCAGGATCGCCTGCGCCGCCTCCGGCACGCCCGGGTTGCCGGGATGCTCGTGCAGGCCGACGCGCTTCTCGACGCGGCGTTTGAGGTGAGGCCGCAGCGTGTCGAGGCGCTGGGCGAGGAAGCGGACGAACGGGACCATGTCGAGCGCCGCACGGCCCGGCGCGGCGATTTCCGTCAGCTGGATCTGGCAGGTCGGGCACCACGACAGCGCTTTTGGCGCCGCCGCCGCGAGACGATCGATCGTGCGATCTGCGACGCGGCCCGCGGTGACCAGGTCGCCGGCGCCGAACTGCAGCACGCCGCAGCAGGCCGAGGGGCCGCCCATGACGCGGTAGCGGATGCCCATCGCGTCCATGATGTCGAGCGCGAGCAGCGCGATGTGCGGCGTCTTCAGCACGTTGCAGCCGGTGTAGAACACCACGTCCGGCGCCGGCGCGTCCGCCGGGGCACGGAAGCGGGCGAGCGTGGCGGGCGGCAGTTGCAGGCGGGACAGCACGCGGACGCCCTGCGTCATGGCGCCGAAGCGGGTGAACGCGGTTTGCCGGCGCTCCGCTGCGGGGGCGCGGGCGATGTCGGCGGTGCGGGCGAGCGCCAGCATCAGGCGCGGGTTGACGCCGTGCGGGCAGGCCGGGATGCAATGGCCGCTGCCGGAACAGACGGCGGCCCAGCGGGAGGCCTGTGGGTGGGTGCCGCCGCGGAGGATGGTGAGGACGCCGGCGGTGAGAGCTTGCGGGTTGGTGGTGTCGAGGCCGGCGGGGCCGGGCATCGGGCAGATGTCCGCGCAGAGGCCGCAGGCGGTGCAGCGGTCGAGGATGTCGGCGGTGCGGGCGTGGAGGGCATGGTCCAGCGTGGGGGCGTCCATGGGCGGGTCCTC
>NZ_NHRY01000269.1 GCF_002937115.1 Rhodopila globiformis
CCAATCGCCGCTCGCCGCGGACCTACGACCGCGACCTCTACAAGGCGCGCCATCTGATCGAAAATTTCTTCGCCAGGCTCAAGCAGTTCCGTGCCATCGCAACCCGCTATGACAAGACTGCCCGCAACTTCCTCGCCGCGGTCCACCTCGCCGCCGCCGTCGTTTGGCTTAATTGACGACACGCCCTAGTTGGTCTATGATAAAAATGACGAAATCGATCAGATAAGGCTTCCTGTGGGCCGGATCATCTGGGATCAGTCAGGCAAGCAGTCACCGTCCGGGCCATACTCGAACTGCCACCGGGCGTCGTGGTGGTGCAGCCGGCCGGTGGCGAAATCCCGGCGGAACCAGCCGACCCGGCCGACCTTGAGGCAGAGCCGCAGCACGGCCTCGGCCGCATGGGTTGACGTGACGTCGATGACGACGCCGGTCGAGCCGAGGAACCGTCCGGCCGCGTCGTACTCGTAGCGGGCGCGAGGGGGGCCGCCGGGCGTGGCCGCGGGGTGGTGATGCCTCGCCTACGGCGCCCCGGCGAGCGGCGGCGTCTCCGCCAGCGCCTGGTAGACCAGCGTGCGCAGGGCGGTCCGCTCGCGGTACCCCTGCCCCGGCGCCTGGGTCATCAGGATCGCCACGAGATCGTCGGCCGGGTCCACCCAGAACGACGTCCCGCCCGCGCCGTCCCAGCGAAACTCCCCGGCATGCCCCAGCGCGTCCGAGCGGGTGCGGACCGCGACCGTGAAGCCGAAGCCATAACCCGGTCCGAGACCGTTCCCGGGACCGACGGCCACGCCCGGCGGCAACTGGTTCGACGTCATCAGCGCCACCGACGCCGGCGACAGCAGGCGCACGCCGTTCCGTTCGCCGTGGTTGGCCAGCATCAGGGCGAAGCGCATGGTGTCGGCCGCGGTGGACAGCAGCCCCTCGCCGCCGCCGAGGAAGATGCGCGGCTTCGTCACGTCGGTGAGGTCCGGGATGCGCCCGGTGTCCGGATCGGCGCCGGGCTGCGCCACGCGGTGCAGCTTGCCGGGCGGAAGGTTGAAGGCCGTGTCGGTCATGCCGAGCGGGCGGAAGATATGGTCGCGCATGAACGCGTCGCCGCGCTGACCGGAGACGACCTCGACCAGGGCGAGCAGAACGTCGATGGAACGGCCATAGACCCAGCCGGTGCCTGGCTGGAACTTCAGCGGCACCGTGCCGAGCGCCTGCGCCACCTGCTGGTCGGTCAGGCGCTGCGACAGCGGATGGCCGTCGCCGCGTCCGAGCTGGATGCCGAGCCCGGCCCGGCGCATCGCCTGTTCCGCCGCTGACTGGCCGACGCCGTAGGTGATGCCCGAAGTGTGGGTCAGCAGGTCCCGGATGGTGATCGCGCGCTCGGCCGGCACCAGAGAAACGATCGGTTGGCCATTTACATTGGTCGTTTCGACTGCGACGCGCGGATGCGCCAGCGCCGGCAGGTATTTCGATACGGGGTCGGAGAGGTGGATCCGCCCCTGTTCCGCCAGCATCAGCACGGCCACGCCGGTCATCGGCTTGGTCATCGAGTAGATGCGGAAGATGCTGTCGGTGCGCATCGGCGCGCCGGTGGCGGGGTCCGCGAGGCCGAACGCCTGGTCATAGATTACCGTGCCGTGGCGGGCGATCGTCACCACAGCGCCGAGGATGCGCCGCCGCTCGGTTTCGTTGCGGAAGTAACTGGTGATGCGGTCGAACCCGCGCGGCGCGGCCTGCGCCGCCGGGGCCGGCAGGACGGCGGCGGGCGGCGGCCGAGCGTCGGCGCCCCCGGCGGTGCCGGCCATGGCTGGCGTGGCCGCGAGGGTGCTGGCGGCGAGGCACAGTAACCGCGCCAGCCGTCTGATGAGTGCGGCTGGTTCGACGTGGTTCATGCCGGGTGATCCATGCCGGTGCCCGTTTCGTGTGACCGTCCTGTCTGACGAACCGAGGCTAGCGCAGGCTTTCCGTGCCGGCAACAGCGGGGCGAAAGCCTTGTTGGCGTTATGTTCGCTATATGTCCTCGCTACGATCCGGAGCCGGCGCCACATCAGAGAGGTCTTGTACAGAACAAGAATAAATCACGTATTTACAAGGAACAGCGCCATACCTTCGAAGCGCCGCCGACGTCTGACCACCAACCTTGATCATCGCTTTCATTTTGTTGCTTTAGAGTTACAAGAACGTCTTATCGTCTGATAGTACGTTACCATTTCGCACCAGGTACGTCACTTATCCGTTACATTGTTGCTGAGTAACATATATAGGTACTATTAAGTTACGTGTGATGTTATTATGATGTCGCAATGGAGGCGTGGTTACGTACGTCACTATTTTGTGCGACGCGACTGCGCCCACCGCCATGTGGCGAACGGAAATATCAATCGGAGCCAACTTGGACCGAAACAAGAACGAACCTTCTCGGGCGCTCGTTGCCCAGCCCGGAACATCGAATAAATCAGGAACAATAAGCGCCCCGCTTCGAAAGCCAGCTTCGAAAGCACGCCTGGGAAAATTTGGGGCTCTTATTGGATTTCGGGGCGGTGAGACGCTTCACCGTCCATCCGGAACCCGGCAAGACCCTTCAAAACCACAACCGAGCGTCCCGGCAACAATCGGCGCGCGGCCGACAACACGTTCGGAGGTCCGGTTCACCACCGGCCCATTTGCGTTCATCTGCGTTCATCTGCGTTCATTTGCGGTTCCTGAATCAGCGTGGCGGCGGGAGGGATGTTCCAACCCGTGCGTGCTGCGCCAAAGCAGAAATGGAACCGCAGATGAACGCAGATGAACGCAGATGCAGCGGGGCTGTTGCCGCAGCAGGGGCGCACGTCATCCGACAGGGCATTGTCGTGGCCCTTTTCAACACGGTTCTGGTTGGATTTCGCGGCCGTGGAACGCCTCACACGACCACCCCGGAACCCGACAAGAGCCAAACCTGGTTGGGCGAGCGTGTTGGGAAACCCTGCGGGCAGCCAAGCGGGATACCATCCGCATTGGCGTGATTGATCCGGCCCTCATTGCCTTGAATGCCAAGCTGCGCGTTGCGACAGCAACAGGCCGGCCGCATTCCAGCCGCCCTTGCCGCGGGCCGCCCCGATTCCTTTCTCTGCGTGCTCTGCGCCCCGCTCTGCGCGCTCTGCGTTAAATCGCGGTGGCCGGGGCGCCCCCGGCGTTGCAGGTTGGCCGACTCACCGGCAGCGCCGCTCTTTGTTGCGGCACCGCATTTTTGCAACGCAGAGATCGCGGAGCGGGGCGCAGAGCACGCAGAGAAGGAATCGGGGCCGCCCGCGGGGGCGGTGGGTTGATCGCCGTGCCCGCTTCGTCGTGGCCAAGATAATGTGACGGCCGAATCTGCAGGACCGGCGCACCAGCGACGGACCGCCCTGTCGTCATGGCGGCCACCCGGGACAAGCCCGGGCACAGACTCCAAGCCTCTATCCACGCCTTTCCGCCGCTTTGACACCGCCAAACGTGGATGCCCGGCCCTGTGCCCCACTGGCGCTAAAACAAGGGCACGCGCAGCGCGACTCCTCTGTCATCATGGTCGCCGCAGGGCCACCGTCCACGCCTGCGGTGCCGACGCCAGCATAAGGCGTGAATGCCGGTCCTGCGCCCGGCATGACGACGTGGCAACGACCACCGCTGTCGCAACGCTCATGCGGTCCGCGCCCGGCATGACGAAATAGCAGCGGCCGCCACTGTTGCATCGCCAGTGGGGCACCATCCGGGCAACCACGCCGGCCGCCGCCTGCGCAAATCCTGGCGCCGGCACCGGCAAACGGATACACTGGTCTGTGAACGGACAACGGATACAGCGTGGCCTCGATGCACATCAACGACGTCCGCACCGCGGACATGGACGCCGCTTTTCCCAGCGGCGCATCAGGCAGGGCCGCGCGCGGCATGCCTGGCAACCACCCCATTCGGCATCGCCCTACCCGGACCCGGCAGCCATGACCGCGACGCACCACCCCACCCCGGCGGCGCCGGCGTTCGACGACGCCTTCCGCTCCCAGCTCCAGACACTGTTCCGCTGGCGCCGCGACGTGCGCCACTTCCGGACCACGCCCATCCCACCCGCCACCGTCGCCGCCCTGTTCGAGACCGCGTCGCTGGCGCCGTCCGTCGGCCTCTGCCAGCCCTGGCGCTTCGTCATGGTCGACTCGCCCCAGCGCCGCGCCGCCGTCCGGGCCAGCTTCGAACGCTGCAACGGCGAAGCCCTGGCCAGCCAGGACCCCGCGCTGGCACCCGCCTATGCTCGCCTGAAACTGGCCGGCTTCGACGCGGCCCCGTGCCAGTTCGCCGTGTTCGCCGAGTGCGATCCGGCCCAGGGCCACGGCCTCGGGCGCCGGACGATGCCGGAAACGACCGCCTACTCCGCCGTCATGGCGGTGCACACGCTGTGGCTCGCGGCCCGGGCGCTGGGCATCGGCCTGGGCTGGGTGTCGATCCTTGAACCGGCGATCATGCACGAGATCCTCGACGTGCCGCGCGACTGGCAGTTCATCGGCTATTTTTGCCTGGGGTACCCGCAGACCGAGGACGACACGCCGGAACTGGAACGCTTCGGTTGGGCGGAACGGCAGCCGACGGCGGCAGCAACGATCCGCAGGTGATGCCTGGCGTCGCGTTCGTTCGCCGCCATGGACGTCGTCACCAGATGGTGCGCCGGGCGGCCAACGTCTCGGTCGTCACAGACGCCACCAATTATCGCGACACTGAACAGCCTTGATTTTGTTGCTATTTATCAATAAAACGTGTCGCCGGGCGCAGCATGAACCCATCCCCCTGCACCACCGACACAAGGTTCAATCTCCAGTATCTTTTGAAGTGCCATGGTAGGCCTTTGTACAATCGCTACCTCAAAGCCACAATTCATCAAGTAAGTATCCCCCGGCAAAGCCGGGGGCTTTATGGTGTTGGCCGCTCAAAGCGGCAAGCGGGTCGCTGACACGACCCCGGGTTCAGTCGGCCACGAAAGTGGCCGGTTAGCGCTAACAGCCCGTCCAGGCACTACAGCAGACCGCAGGTTGGTTGAGACACGGCGACGGCGCACCTCACTCGTCATGGCCCGGCTTGTCCGGGCCACCTATTCCAGCACGTGTGCCGCGACAGGTGGCCCGGACAAGCCGGGCCATGACGATGAAGACAGGCCGTCTGCGTCCCACCTAACCTGCGGTCTGCTGTAACATCGTGGGCATGCGGCAGAGGCTGCGCTGGCATCCGGGCCCGCCCGCTGTTGCCGGGCGGCGCCGGGCTTGGCGCGCCATGCACAATGAAACTGAGAACTGGAGTCTCGCCATCAATCCTTTGAACAGCCTTTTAGGTTGAGTAGAGCGAATTGAGGGCTTCCGCGGCGCGAAGCCGCCGCAGAAGCACCGTTGACCCAACGCTGTGATGTCGGGTGGTTGAATGGCCTGGAACCATTGGAATGTGGTAAGAATGGGTGGCATCGCTGAGTCAGCCAGGGAAGTGCGAACGCTACAGCAGACCGCAGGTCGGTTGGGACACTGCAGCCCCCTGTCCTCATCGTCATGGCCCGGCTGGTCCGCATAGGCGCTAACATAACGAGGCCGGGGCGGGTCCATTGCCTCCCCGTCATGGCCGGGCGTGTCCCGGCCATCCGCGCTTCAGCGGCGCGGGGTGGATGGCCGGGACACGCCCGGCCATGACGATAAGGAGACGACCACGCCCTGTTCCCGACTATGTTGGCGCGGATGCGGCTCGTCCGGGCCACCTATCGCGGCACATGTGCTGGAACAGGTGGCCCGGACAAGTGTCCAGTCTAAACAACAAGTCGGGCCATGGCGATGAGGGAGCGCCGTCGCCCTGTCTCAATTGACCTGCGGTCTGCTGTAGAAGCCGTTGCTTCGCTTCAGGCCCGCTTTACCCTGTCAAGCATGAGACATCACCCGGCCTCCAGTTCCTCCCGCAGCATCTCCAAAGCCAGCCACTGTTCCTCGGCTCCAGTGAGGGCCGCCTGCGCCGCCTCCAGCGCCTTGGTGACCTCGGCGAACTTCGCCGGCCGCCGGGTGTAGAGATCACCGTCGGATAGCACACCGTTCAGCCGGCCGATCTCCTTCTCCAACTCGGTGATACGGCCGGGCAGCGTCTCTAGCGCGTGCTTGTCCTTGAAGCTCATCTTCCGGATGGCCGGCTTCGCGGCCGGTTCCTCCCGCGCCGCCCGAGGCTTCGCCGCCGGGACGGTCACTGCCGATCTCACCGCCGGGCCGCGCTGCGCCAGCATGTCGGTATAGCCGCCGGCATACTCGGTCCAGCGCCCGTCGCCCTCGGTTGCGATCACCGACGTCACGACGCGGTCGAGGAAATCACGGTCGTGGCTGACCAGCAGCACCGTGCCGCTGTATTCCGCCAGCCGCTCCTGCAGCAGTTCCAGCGTCTCCAGGTCCAGGTCGTTGGTCGGCTCGTCCAGCACCATCAGGTTCGACGGCGTGGCGAAGGCGCGCGCCAGGGTCAGCCGCCCGCGCTCGCCGCCCGACAACACCCCCACCGGCGTGTTCGCCTGCTCCGGCGCGAACAGGAAGTCCTTCATGTAGCCGACGACGTGGCGGTTCTGGCCGTTGACGGTCACCGTGTCGCCCGACCCGCCGGTCAGCGTCTGCGCCAGGGTCAGCGCCGGATCGAGCGTCTCCCGCCGCTGGTCGAGTTCCACCTCGGACAGGTTGGTGCCCAGCTTCAGCTCGCCGCTGTCCGGCGCCAGCTTGCCCGTCAGCAGGTTCAGCAGCGTCGTCTTCCCCGCGCCGTTGCGCCCGACGATGCCGACACGGTCGCCGCGGATCACCCGCGCCGAAAAATCCCGCACCACGGCACGGTCGTCATACGCCTTCGATACATTTTCAGCCACCGCGACCAGCCGCCCGGACAGTTCCGCCTCGGCAGCCTCCAGCTTCACCTTGCCAACCGCCGCCCGCCGCTCCTTGTGCCGCTTGCGCAGCGCGTGCAGGTCGGCCAGCCGCTTCTGGTTGCGCTTGCGCCTTGCGGTGACGCCGTAGCGCAGCCAGTCCTCCTCCACGACGATCTTGCGGCCCAGCTTGTGCCGCTCAAGTTCCTCCTGCTCCAGCACCTGGTCGCGCCAGCCCTCGAAAGACGCGAACCCCTCGTCCAGCACGCGGGTGACGCCACGGTCGAGCCAGACGGTGGCGCGCGAGATCCGCTCCAGCAGCCGCCGATCGTGGCTGATCAGCACGATGCCGGAGCGCATGGCGGCGAGTTCCTGCTCCAGCCACTCGATCCCCGGCAAATCGAGGTGGTTGGTCGGCTCGTCCAGCAGCAGGATGTCGGGTTCCGGCGCCAGCACGCGGGCGAGGGCGGTGCGCCGCGCCTCGCCGCCGGACAGGCGCTGCGGGTCCTCCTGGCCGGTGAGGCCAAGCTGTTCCAGCAGGTAGGCGGCGCGATACTTGTCCGCGGCGGCGGCGTCGCCGAGGCCGGCTTCGACATAGGTCAGCGTGGTGGAGAAGCCGGCGAAATCCGGCTCCTGCGGCAGGTAGCGGATGGTGGCGCCGGGCTGGGCGAAACGGCGCCCGGCATCGGGCTGCACCAGCCCGGCGGCGATCCGCAGCAGCGTGGACTTGCCGGATCCGTTGCGGCCCACGAGGCAGACGCGGTCGCCGGCCGAGACAGACAGGCCGGCGGACGTCAGCAGCGGCGTCGCGCCGAAGGTCAGGGCGATGTCTTGCAGGGTGAGCAGGGGAGGGGCCATGGCGAGGGTCTACACCACAACCCGGGCAACCGCGAAACCGGTTTTGGAGCCGGTTGGGTTGCCGTGGGCCTGGAGGTCCGCAGCGCTTGCTGTCCGGCTGGAAACCGGCACCGCAGGGCATTCGTGGATGCGAGAGTACTGGTCCACTTGTTCCGGGACGGCCGCGGTGCGCGATGGTGCCTCCGCGGCAGGGACGGCGTGGTTGATGGCGTATTTCTGTTCGCACAGAGAAGAAGCCGAGGAGCTTGGAAGGCCCCGGAGAATCAGGGGGGACATCGGGCGGGCTGGTGCGGATGTTCATCGTAGCAGTCCCCGTGGCGGCGCGGCCACCACGATGGGTGAAAAATGGGTGAGGCCGGTGCCTCCCCGTCATGGTGGGCGGCTTCTGCTGATACCGGCACCGCAAGGCGTGGATGGCAACCGGGAGCCTCTGCCCGGGCTCGTCCCGGATGGCCACCATGACGCGGAAGGGCTGCTGCGCCGGATCGGTTATTCCGCCCGGACCCTAACCGCCGAGCGGGCCGATGGTGACCCCAAGATCAGTGACCAGCCCGTTGGCCAGCGAATAAACCCAGCCGTGGACGCTGACTTCCTGGCCGCGCGCCCAGGCGTCCTGCACGAAGACGTCGGCGGCGACGTTGCGCACCTGGCGGATGACGTTCAGCTCGCACAGCCGGTCCAGCCGGGCCCGTTCGTCGGTGATCCGGTCCAACTCGTCCCGATGTTCGTTGAACACCTCCCGGATCGGGTGCAGCCAGTGGTCAACCAGGCCACGCCGCCTGCCGTCCACCGCCGCGCGGACGCCACCACAGCCGTAGTGGCCGACAACCAGGATGTGCCTGACCTTCAGCACGTCAACGGCGAATTGCAGCACTGACAGGTAATTGGCATCCTGTGGTGGCGCCAGGTTGGCCACGTTGCGGTGAACGAACAACTCGCCGGGGTCGAGGCCGACGATTTCGTTCGCCGGCACCCGGCTGTCGGAGCAGCCGATCCATAAATATTCCGGCGCCTGCTGGCCAACCAAGCGCTTGAAGAATCCGGGATCGCCCGCGACCTTGCGCGCCGCCCATGCCCGGTTGTTGGCTTTGAGATTGCTCAGCATGGCCACAACGCAATACGTGAGTCCTATGCCCGGTCAAGTGCCGGCGACGCGCGAAGAGCCGGGCGGTCGTTCGGCGTTCCGGCGATCACCAGAATGGTCAGGGCGCTACGCCGGCGGACGCGGATGCCGGCAGGCGCGGCGGGTCTGATCATTCAACGTGCTCCCACGAAAGTCACCAGCGCCTTCGCGGCCGGACACATGGCGCAAGGGCAACGGTGGCGCAGGAGCCTCACGCCCGTTTGAGATCGTTCTATTCGCAACAACCGAAGATCCGCATCGCGCCGGTACTGTAGCCGCCGGATAAGGCGGCGGCCGGCGGTGCCCTTGACCCCGCCGCCGCGACCGGCATCCTTCCCGCATGACAGCAAGGACATCGGTCATGGCCCCGACGCCGTTCACTCTGTCCATCCCCGAGCAAGACGTCGCCGATCTGCGCACCCGCCTGGCATTGACGCGGTTTCCGGACCAGGCGCCCGACGCGCCCTGGGCCTACGGCACCGACCTGGCGTACATGAAAAACCTCGTGCCGTACTGGCGGAACCAGTTCGACTGGCGGGCGCAGGAGGCGCGGCTGAACGCCTTCCCGCAGTTCAAGGTGGCACTGCCGGACGTCGATCTGCATTACCTGCACGTGCCGGGGCAGGGGCCGGCGCCGATGCCGCTGCTGCTGATGCATGGCTGGCCGGGCTCGGTGTTCGAGTTCCTCGACATCATCCCCCGCCTGACCGACCCTGCCCGCTTCGGCGGCGACCCGGCGGACGCTTTCACCGTCGTCGCCCCGTCGCTGCCGGGCTACGGCCTGTCCTTCAGGCCCGGGCAGAAGCGCTTCAATATCGAGGAGATTGCCGCCCGCTTCGCCACGCTGATGACCGACGTCCTGGGCTACAAGCGCTACGGCGCCCAGGGCGGCGACTATGGCGCCTTCACCGCCTCCCGCCTCGGCTACGCCCACGCGGACGCCCTGATCGGCATTCACATCAACCTGCTGACCATCCAGCGCGACCGCCCGCCGCCGGCGAATCCCACCGAGGAGGAACGCCGATACTTCGCCGACCTGGCCGCCTGGCTGAAGGAGGAAACCGGCTACCAGTGGATCCAGGGCACCAAGCCGCAGACCCTGGCCTATGGCCTGACCGACTCGCCCGCCGGCCTCGCCGCCTGGATCATCGAGAAGTTCCGCAGCTGGACCGACTGCAATGGCGACCCGGAGTCCGTCATCAGCCGCGACCACCTGCTCGCCAACGTTTCATTCTACTGGTTCACCGGCGCCATCGGGTCGTCCTTCTGGCCCTACTACGCCCGGATGCATTTCGGCTGGCCGATTCCGTCGGGCAGCACGATCGCCGTGCCGATGGGCTATTGCGCCTTCCCGAAGGAGATCATCCGTCCGCCCCGCTCGATCGCCGAAAAGACCTACACCAACATCCAGCGCTGGACCCCGATGCCCCGCGGCGGCCACTTCGCTGCCATGGAGCAACCCGACGCCCTCGCCGAAGAGATCCGGGCGTTTTTCCGGGTGCTGAGGACGTGAGGGTTTGCGCCTGGAAATCGGCATCGGGTTGGCATTTGTGGATGATCGAGTTGGGGGGTGGTCCGGGCTGGTGCGGTGTTGGGAGGGGTGCCTCCCCGGGTGGGGACAGCGTGGTTGAGGGCGTATTTCCGCTCGCACAGAGATGGAACTGAGGGTGGCGGAGGGCCGCGGAGGGGCAGGGGGACGGCGCACGGACGGGTGCGGATGGCGCTGTCTTGGCAGGCGGGTTCACCGGTCCGGCCATGCCGCGATTCCTGGCGCCACATGGGGCGGGTCCGTGCCGCAGCATCGGGTCGCCGGTCACCACGAGGGAACCGCTGGGGCACAGGTTCGTGTTTGTTTGTAACAATATGAGACAAAAACGACTTGAGGGTTATGGTCCAGGTTGATCAGGTTGCTCGTGGGATACGAGAGGGTCTGATGTATGCATCGTGCCCGGCCGGCTGTCCTCTCTTCTGCAATCGCTGTCACGATGTCTCAGCGCCACCCGGGATTAGCTGATCGTACGTTGAGTATGCCACGCAGGACCAGGACCGGGAGCTTCCGCATTACGACCTGGTTTTCAGTGGAATCGGGGAAGTTGACCTGGCGCCCGCGCTGACACCGCCGGTTGCGCGCGTGTTGGACGAGCCCGGTGCCATCGTGCTCAATCATCCGGATCGCGTGGCTTGCACACGGCGCGATAATTTGGCGGATTTACTTGGCGGCATGACAGGCGTGCTCGTTCCGCCCGTGGTCCGTGTGGCCGGCGCGCCAGCGATCCGTGGGAAACGCTCCGGCGGTCCGGGCTTTCCCTGCCCGTCATCTATCGCCCGCTCGGCGCTCATGGCGGGCAAGGCGTCCGCCGGATCGATGATATCGCCGGCTTGCGTTCCTGTGTTACCGATCCGGGCTACGTGACGGCGTTCATCGACTACAGGCCGCCCGACGGGTGGTTCCGCAAGTATCGCTTCATCTTTGTCGATGGTTGCCCGTATCCGTATCATCTGGCGATTTCACGCGATTGGCTCGTTCATTACTGGACCGCCGGGATGGCCGGCGACCGTGCACGACAGGCCGAGGAGCAGCGGTTCCTCGCCGATCCCGAGGCTGAGCTTGGCACTTCGGGCGTGACCGCCCTGCGGGCGATCGCTGCCCGGATGGCGCTCGATTTCGGCGGGATCGATTTCGGCATGATGCCGGACGGCAGGATCGTCGTCTTTGAGGCCAATGCCACGATGCTTGTTCATCCCGAGTTGGCGCCGCACTTCGCCTATCGGAACCACGCGGTGACGGCGATCCAGCAGGCATTTCGGACCATGCTGGCATCCCGTCTCAAGGGCTGGCGGCGGGACCCGGCTTGAGGTCGCCACGAACAGCCGCCGCCTGGCCGCGGAAGCCGGTGGCGACGACATACAGCTCACTCGATTCCTTCCGGCTGGCCGGCGGCTTGGCATGGCGGACGCTGGCGAAGTTGCGCTTCAGCAGGTCCAGGATCTGCTTCTCCGAGCCGCCCTGGAACACCTTGGCGACAAAGGCGCCGCCGGGCGCCAGCACCTGCACCGCGAAGTCCAGCGCCAGCTCGGCCAGGGCGACGATGCGCAGGTGATCGGTCGCGGCATGGCCGGTGGTGTTCGGCGCCATGTCCGACAGCACCACGTCGGCCTCGCCGCCCAGTGCCTCGCGCAGGCGCTCCGGCATCGCCGGGTCGTTGAAGTCGCCCTGCAGCACGGTGGCGCCGGGGATCGGGTCCATCGGCAGCAGGTCCAGCGCCAGCACCGACTTCGCACCGCGCTTCACCGCCACCTGCGTCCAGCCGCCCGGCGCCGCGCCCAGGTCCAGCACCCGCACGCCCGGGCGGATCAGGTGGAACTTCTCGTCCAGCTCCAGCAGCTTGAACGCAGCGCGCGACCGCCACCCCTGCTGGCGCGCCGCCGCGACATAGGGATCGTTGAGTTGGCGGGCCAGCCAGCGGGTGGAGGCGGAACTGCGGCTCCTGGCGGTCTTCACCGGCACCGCCAACCCGCGCGAAGGCGGGACGACCGGCTTCTTCATGGGCGGCAGTAATCCCGCCGTCGCCCGTCATACCGCCCGTCATACCGCCCGTCATACCGCCCCTGGCGCAACCGGTGCGCGCGGATCAGCCGCAGCAGCAAACCCTCACGCAGACCACGATCAGCCACGATGACGTGCGGCGCCGGCCACATCCGGGTGATTGCGGCGAACACGGCACACCCCGGCAGCACGAACTCCACCCGATCGGCGCCGACGCAGGGGTGCTGGATCAGCCCCTCCCGCCCGAGGGCACGCAGGTGCGCCAGCGCGTCGGCGGCCTCACGCGCATTCAGTTCAATCCCGTCCACCGCCGGGCGGCGGTAGCGGTCGAGGTTCAGCGCCACGCCTGCCAGGGTGGTGACCGTGCCGCTGGTGCCCAGCAGCCGCACCCCGCCGTCGCGGATTTCGTGCGCGATGCAGTGCACGCGCTCGAACGCCAGCAGGCGCTTCTGCACGTCGGTGACCATCGCCTCGAACCCGTTGGGGTCGAAGCCGGCGTCGCCCCAGCGCTCGGCCAGGGTCACCACGCCGACGGGCAGCGAGTCGTAGCCAATCAGCTCCGGCCGGCCGTGGGCGAGGCGGATCCAGGCCAGCTCGGTCGAGCCGCCGCCGATGTCGAACAGCAGTGCCCGCCGCCCGTCGATGGGCAGCAGAGGGGCGCAGGATTCCAGGGCCAGCTCGGCCTCTTCCCGGCTGGTGATGATGCCGAAGTCGAAGCCGGTTTCCTGCTTCACCCGGCAGAGGAACTCGGGCCCGTTGGCGGCGCGGCGGCACGCTTCCGTGGCGATGGCGCGCACCTGGCGGACCGGGCGGCGCACCAGCCGCGCGGCGCAGGCCTGCAACGCGATGATCGCCCGGTCCATCGCGTCGGGGCTGAGGCGGCCGGTGCTGTGCAGCCCCTCGCCCAGGCGGACAATGCGGGAGAAGCTGTCCACCACCCGGAACCCGCTGCCATGCGGGGTGCCGACGAGCATGCGGCAGTTGTTGGTGCCAAGGTCGAGCGCGGCGAACGCCGGTCCGGGGATACGGCGCGGCGGACCCAGCCGCGGCTCATTGCACGGCGCGGATGTGTCCGGAAAAGGGGCAGCTTGCACCGGCGTCATCAGGAGATTGTCAACCGACTGGCAGAGGGGGGCAAGCGCCGAATGCGCGTACCGGGGTGCCCTGTCGAAATTTTCACTCCTTGGGTTGGGAACAGCGCGGCTTTGCCGGCAGATGCGACACCCGCCAGCCGCCACCGCCGATGGCCTTCAGGTCCCGCACCGCAAGCTGCGCCCGGCGCAGCAGGGTGCGGACGTCCTCACCGCTGCCGATGGGGCGGGAGGCGATGCCGATGGAGAGCGAGGCGCGGTGGCCGTCCGGCAGTTCCTGGAACATCGGCTGCAGGCACAGCGATTCCGCCCGCTCGGCCGCGGTCAGGTGGTCCATGCCGGTCTGCCACAGGGCGAACTCGTCGACGGCGATGCGGGCCACCACGTCGCCGGGCCGCACCATGGTGCGCAGGTAGCTCGCCAGCCGGACCAGGACGCGGTCGACATGCGTGCGTCCCAGGCTGACGGCCAGCCGGGTCAGGTTGTCGATCTCGATCAGGCTGAGGGTCCCCACCGCGCCGTCCCCGTCCAGCCGCTCGATATGCCGATCGGCCTCGTCGAGGAACCAGCGGCGGTTGGGAACGCCGGTCAGACGGTCGATGCCGACCTGCCCGAGGCCGCTGCAGAGCAGGACATGCAGCAGCATGGCGACGGTGGCGGCAAGGCTGTGGTCGCCGTCCTCCCAGCGACGGGCGCCGGCCGCCCGCCACAGCGCCAGGCCGCCCGGGCGGTCGGGCGGCAGCATCCAGGGGCAGGCCAGGATGGCGCGGCCATCCGCGGCGAGCGTATGCGATGGGCGAATCGGGTCGGCGAGCAGCAGGTCGCGCCCGTGGGTGACGGTGGCATGGCCGCCCGGGCCGAGGGCGAACAGCACCGGCTGCTCGGTGTCCGACAGGTCGAGCAGGGCGAGGCCCTCCACGCCCGCGATATCGCGCAGCCTTTCCAAAACCGCGACGATTGAGCCATCATAATCGCCAGTAAAGGGCACGCCGATTACTCCGCGCCAGGGATGCGCGAGACAATAAACATATCTGCGCGGAATAGGGGAATAATTTCTATAGCGCACCCAGGCGTGGCCGTGCCTGTCCAGAGGCAGCCAGATCCATCAGGGAGAACGACCATGCGCGCAGTCTGGTACGATCGGCAGGGCGCCGCCAACGACGTCCTGATGACAGGGGAACTGCCAACGCCGGAGCCAGGGCCGGGCCAGGTGCGGGTGCGGCTGGAGGCGTCCGGCGTCAATCCGTCCGACACCTATCGCCGGCGCGGCGCGGTGCCGGCGGAATACCCGCGCGTGATCCCGAACAGCGACGGCGCCGGGGTGATCGACAAGGTGGGCGAGGGCGTGCCGGCGGAGCGCGTCGGCGAGCGGGTCTGGCTGTACAACGGCCAGCGCAACGGCCGCTGGATGGGCACCGCGGCGGAGTACGTCGCGCTGGATGCGAACCTGGTGACGGCGCTGCCGGACCATGTGTCCTTCGCCGCGGGGGCGACGCTCGGCATCCCGGCGATGACCGCGCATGGCTGCGTGTTCGCCGCCGGGCCGGTGCAGGGGCTGCGGGTACTGGTGACCGGCGGCGCCGGGGCGGTCGGGCACTACGCGGTGCAGCTCGCCGCCTGGGCCGGGGCGGAGGTGATCGCGACGGTGTCCTCGGTGGCGAAGGCCGAGCGGGCGCGGGCGGGCGGCGCGGCGCATGTCATCAACTACCGGACCGAGGATGTCGCGGCCCGCATCGCCGCGATCACCGGTGGCGCCCTGGTGGACCATGTCGTCGACGTCGACCTGGGCGGCAACCTGGCGGCGACGCTGGCCTCGGTGCGGGAGAACGGCAGCATCGCCTATTACGCCACGGCCGGGGCGGTGCGGCCGGCGGTGGACCTGCGGGCGCTGATGATGCGCAACCTGACGCTGCGTGGCTTCGTCCTGCCGACCAGCCCGGTGGCCCATCGGCGGCGGGCGCAGAGGGACATTGCGGCTTTCGTTGGGAATCCGCACCGCATCCTGTCCGTGGCAGCGGAATTCCCGCTATATGAAACCGCGGCTGCGCACATCGCGGTGGAATCGGGTGGCAAGGCCGGCACCGTGGTCGTGGCGTGCGCCCGCTGAATTGAAAGGACTATTCTATGACTGACCATCGGCTCGCGCTTGTCGTGGGCGCCAATCGCGGCATCGGCCTTGGGGTCGTGCAGGTGTTTCTCGACCACGGCTGGGATGTGATCGCGACCGCGCGGCAGCCCGGGAATGCGACGGCCTTGCGGGCGCTGGCGGACAGCCATCCCGGGCGGGTGACGATTGCCGCCCTGGACGTCACCGACACCGCCGCGGTGGACGGATTTGGCGCGACGCTGAACGGCAGGGTGCTGGACGCGGCGCTGATCAATGCCGGCGTGGCGGGCCCGGGGCATCGCAGCGCCAGCCAGGCGACCATGGAGGAAACCGGCGCGCTGATGTTCATCAATGCCGTCGCCCCGGTGCGGCTGGCGCGGGCGCTGGCGGGGCATCTGCGATCCGGCTCCGGTGTGCTGGCATTCACCTCGTCGGTGATGGGCAGCGTGGCGATGAACGGCGGCGGGCACGAGTTGTACCGGGCCAGCAAGGCGGCGCTGAACTCGCTGACCCGCGGGCTCGCGGTGGAACTGCGCGGGAGGAAGCTGACGGTGCTGTCGCTGCATCCGGGTTGGGTGGCGACGGACATGGGCGGCGCGGGCGCGCCGGTGTCGGTGAAGGAGAGCGCCGAGGGGTTGGTGGCGGTGATCGAGAAGCAGGCGGGCAGCCACGGGCACCGGTTCCTGGATTACACCGGGAAGGAACTGGCCTGGTAGCAATCGTAGTTGGCGAGCTTGGTGAACTTGGCCAAATTGGTCTCGTCAGGAGACGCTGATGGCACGGGCAGCCAAAAACAGGATTGGCTCGCAGCCCCGGCCGGGGTCGGCCTCCGCCGTGGAAATGCCGGCCCTGGTTTCGCTGCATCAGCTTCCTGACGAGGATATGGCCCGGCTCATGGAGTTGGTGGAGAATGCGGGCATCCACGGTGTCAGATCAGCGAAGGTGGTGGTAAGCCCGGATGCCGCCGAATGCATCGCGTCCAATCGTCAGGCCATTGTGAAAGCAGTGATTATTGCCGGCGAGGGACCTGAGGCACCGGAACTCGCCCCGGCTCTCGACGCCGCGAAGAGGCGCGGCGATGCCTTGAAGCGGTCGCTTCTTGCTGCCCCTGACATGCTCAGTACTGCAGAGATGGCAGAACGCCTGGGCATGTCGGAGGAAGGGGTGCGGCTCAAGCGTAAGCGTCATGAAGTGCTTGGACTGGAACTGGCGAAGCGCGGGATCCGCTATCCGTCCTGGCAAGTTCTAAACGACCGGACGTTGCTGCCAGGTCTGCCGCGCCTGTTCCAGATTCTCGGCGACAGCCCGTGGACGATCTATCGCTTTCTGCTGCAGCACCATGCGGAACTGGGTGGGGTGCGCGGGATTGATGCGCTGCGACAAGGCCGCGTTGAGGACGTCCTGGCGGTGTCGGAGAATAGTGTTGCCGGTGGATACGCATAGCCGCTCGAACCCCTGACGGTGGGGCTGAGGCTATCCGTATGGCTTGAAGGGTCAGGCTGGCTCAGGACCGCACGGGTGGCTGGGCGCGACCAGGCTCATTGGCCTCAGTCTGCCGACTTTTTCCGCAGGATAACCTGGATCTGCGCGACGGCGGGTCCTCGGGTCTGGTCAATGGGCACCTCGAGCCAGCGGTTGAACCTCACCAGCCACGGCCCTGTCCAGCGCGGCCTGGGGCCGGGCCGGTAAAGATCCTTGTTCCATTTACGGAAGCACCAGCGCAGGGCTTTCTGCCAGTGACGCATCATGCGGTTGCGTGGAAGGTGCAGGTAGGAATGATCGTACCCGCGATCCTGCCGATCGATCTCGACGGTCTCGCATCCGGGGAGGGCGCCGACGAGTTGGCCCAGATCATGGGACACCGGGGACCAGGATGACGGTTTGTCCAGCCGGAAGGTCGCCTTGTGGTCGGGGTTGAACAGCGACGGCCAGTGCCCCTGTTCATAAAGGTCCTCATCGGGAACGACCAGCACCAGGAACCCGCCCGGCTTGACGAGCGCCCACCACTGCATGAGCGCGGCTTGCGCATTGTGCATGTGCTCCAGGCAGTGGGAGCTATGCACGCAGTCGAACGAGTCCGGGGCCAGATAATCCAGTATCCGGTTGGCATCGCCCTGTTCCAGGTCGAACGGCATGGCCGCCGGCACCACCGGGTCGGTGCCGCAGCCGATGTCGAGCACATGTCCGCTGAAATACTTCGCCTTGAAGGTCTCGTCGCGGAGGCGGTTTGTCTTCGCAGCCTCATGCCCCATGATGGGGACGTCCTGCCTTGAGCGGTGGTTTGACCTGGCCTGGGCAGGCGCCCGGGGATTCCGTGTGCATCTTGTGTTCTGTCATGAAGGGTAGGGCGGTGCGGCCTGTCGTAACCTGGGGAGGGCCGCCGGGCAATCACCGTTGGTCTGCTGGCATCGTCCGGGATATGGCGTCAGCCCGCCAGGGGATGTGCCAAGGATGGCCCGTGACCATGGTGCCAGCTTCGGCGCCGGCGCGTTCCGGGAACCGTCCGTGCCCGTTCATCCTTACGTAATTTTCAACACGGAGGAAGATGAAGGACCACAAGGGCCACGGAGACCGGACCTTGCTGGCCTGTCGGGACCCGGCCAACGGCATCATCGGGCGGGACGGCGTCGTCTCATCGCCTGACTCGTTCACACCCCCTTCGTGGCCCTCCGTGTGTCCTCCGCTTTCTTCGTGTTGAAAGCGGTCGCCAATCCAGGCTGTGCCGCTGCCTTGTCCCACCCGGGGCGGGGACGCTGCTTGCCAACATAGAAAAAGGCCGGCAGGTAATCCCGCCGGCCTCCTCCAATCCCAACAGCGTCAGCCGGCCTAAACCTCGACCTCCTGCTCCCGGTCCGTGCCACCGTCCTCGTCGCCTTCCGGCTTCGGCAGGGCGGGCAGGGCGGCTTCGGTGATTTCGAAGTCCAGCTTGTTGTCTTTCAGCGTCACCTTCACCGCGCCGCCCTTGACCAGCTTGCCGAACAGCAGCTCCTCGGCCAGCGCCTTCTTGATGTGCTCCTGGATCACCCGGGCCAGCGGCCGGGCGCCATACAGACGATCGTACCCGCGCTCCGCCAGCCATTCCTTGGCCGCGGACGACAGCTCGATCGTCACGTTGCGGTCCGCCAGCTGGGCTTCCAGCTGCATGACGAACTTTTCCACCACGCGGCCGACAATCTCCGGCGTCAGGCCGGCGAAGGCGATGACCGCGTCCAGGCGGTTGCGGAACTCCGGCGTGAACAGGCGCTTGATCGCATCCTCGTCCTCGCCCGTCCGGGTTTCGCGGCCGAAGCCGATGGCTTCCTTCGCCAGGTCGGAGGCGCCCGCATTTGTCGTCATGATCAGGACCACGTTGCGGAAATCGACCGTCTTGCCGTTGTGGTCGGTCAGCTTCCCGTGGTCCATCACCTGCAGCAGGATGTTGAACAGGTCCGGATGCGCCTTCTCGATCTCATCCAGCAGCAACACGGCGTGCGGATGCTGGTCGATCGCGTCGGTCAGCAACCCGCCCTGGTCGAACCCGACATAGCCCGGCGGCGCGCCGATGAGGCGGGAGATGCTGTGCCGCTCCATGTACTCGGACATGTCGAAGCGGATCAGCTCGATGCCCATAGTCGCCGCCAGCTGCCGGGCCACCTCGGTCTTGCCGACGCCGGTCGGGCCGCTGAACAGGTAGTTGCCGATGGGCTTCTCCGGCTCCCGCAGGCCGGCGCGGGCCAGCTTGATCGCGGCGGAAAGGGCCTCGATCGCTTTGTCCTGGCCGAACACCATCGACTTCAGGTCGCGTTCGAGGTTGCGCAGCGTCTCCTTGTCGTCGGCCGAGACGCTCTTTGGCGGGATGCGGGCGATCTTCGCCACGATCTCCTCCACGTCGCGCAGGGTGACGGTTTTCCGCCGCTTGTGCTCGGGCAGCAGCATACGGGAGGCGCCGACTTCGTCGATCACGTCGATCGCCTTGTCGGGCAGCTTGCGGTCGTTGATGTACTTGGCCGACAGCTCCACCGCACCGCGGATGGCTTCCTCGGTGTAGCGGACCTTGTGGTGCTTCTCGTAGTTCAGCTTCAGGCCGCGCAGGATCTTGACGCTGTCCTCGACCGTCGGCTCGTTGACGTCGATCTTCTGGAAGCGGCGGACCAGGGCGCGGTCCTTCTCGAAGTAGTTGCGGAACTCCTTATACGTAGTACTGCCGATGCAGCGCAGCGTGCCGGAGGCGAGCGCCGGCTTCAGCAGGTTGGATGCATCCATCGCCCCGCCGCTGGTCGCGCCGGCGCCGATGACGGTGTGGATTTCGTCGATGAACAGGATGGCGCCGGGCTGCGATTCCAGTTCGCTGACCACCGCCTTAAGCCGCTCCTCGAAGTCGCCGCGGTAGCGGGTGCCGGCCAGCAGCGAGCCCATGTCGAGCGCGAAGATCGTGGACTTGGCCAGCACCTCCGGCACGTCGCCCTCGACGATGCGCTTGGCCAGGCCCTCGGCGATCGCCGTCTTGCCGACGCCGGGGTCGCCCACGTACAGCGGGTTGTTCTTGGTGCGGCGGCAGAGGATCTGGATTGTCCGCTCGATTTCCAGGTCGCGGCCAATCAGCGGGTCGATCTTGCCGGCCATCGCCTTCTTGTTGAGGTTGACGCAGTAGTTGGACAGCGCGTCCTGGCTGCGGCGGTTCGGCTTTTCCTCGCGCTCCTGCTCCGGCGGGCTGCCGTCGGGCTGCTGCGCGTTGGTGCCGGTGACCGGGCGCTGGGTGGAGCGGCCGGGCGCCTTGGCGATGCCGTGGCTGATGAAGTTGACGGCATCCAGCCGGGTCATGTCCTGCAGTTGCAGGAAGTAAACCGCGTGGCTCTCGCGTTCGCTGAAAAGGGCGACCAGGACGTTGGCGCCGGTCACCTCGTCGCGGCCCGAGGATTGCACGTGGATCGCGGCGCGCTGCACGACGCGCTGGAAGCCGGCGGTGGGCTTCGGGTCGCCCGGCCGGTCGGTGGCCAGTCCGGCGAGGTCCTTGTCGAGGAATTCGGTCAGGTCGGTGCGCAGCTTCTCGAGATCGACGCCGCAGGCGCGCAGCACGGTGGCGGCGTCGGTGTCCTCGGCCAGGCCAAGCAGGAGGTGTTCAAGGGTCGCGTATTCGTGGCGCCGCTCACTGGCCAGTGACAGGGCGCGGTGAAGCGTCTGTTCGAGGTTCCGGGAAAGCATGTCCGACGCTCCTGCTCGTTAGATGGCCCCTTGCGGGGCAGACCATGACCGGACGGTGCCCACGGGCAGGCCGCCAGACCGCAATAAGACCGAAGCTGCGCCGACTCCGCGCATCATTCCTTCTCGATCGTGCACTGCAAGGGATGCTGGTTCTGGCGTGCCAGGTCCATCACCTGGGTCACCTTGGTCTCGGCGACCTCATAGGTATAGACCCCGCATACGCCGACGCCGCGGCGATGAACGTGCAGCATGATCCGGGTCGCTTCCTCGCGGTTCTTCTGGAAGAACCGCTCGAGCACGTGGACAACGAACTCCATCGGCGTGTAGTCGTCGTTCAGCATCAACACTTTGTACATCGCGGGTTTGCGGGTCTTTGGACGCGCCTTGACCACGACCCCCGTGTTGGGGCCCTCAGTCGTTCCGCCGCCGCGCTTGTCGTTGTCGCTCATCGTCTTCGCATCCATTCGCCGTCCCGTGGCCACCGCACCACGGTCTGCATCTTTGACCGGACCATTTGCCGGCAACCCTCTCCACCTGTCAGCCACGCGCCGTCGGGCCACCTTGCAGGGAGTCAGCATATCGGATCGCGACGCTCCGTTGGAAGGGCTTTGCAATCCCTAAAATACAAAGACGATTGCGCTGACGGGCCTCAACCGCAAGAGGGGACTGTCACGTTATCGCCAAATGGCCCCGGGTTTATCAATTCGCATCTTGGAAGATCCCCTCCCGGCGTCAGCGGCAGAACGCCAGATGGGCAGTCGCGGCGAAAAAGCAAAGGCCCGGACATTTGCCCGGGCCCTTTTCATCGTCATCGTGGCGCTCCGCGGCCGGGCCGCCGGAGGATGGGATCCGTCGGCACGCGGTGCGGCGCGGGTCCCGCCGGCATCAGGCCGCCTTGGCGAACTTCTCGACCGCGACCGTCACGCGGGCGGTCAGCGGCGCCAGCGCCTGCTCGGTCAGCTTGAACGAGGCGTCGGTCAGCTTGCCGGACTCGGCCAGCGTCTTCTCCATCGCCGAACGCGCATACGCGGCCTGGAGGTCGAACGCGTCCTTCAGCGACTTCGCGGTGCTGATCGCCTTGAAGGTGGCGATGCTCTCGTCCAGCGACTCCTTCGCCGAGGCGACGACGTGCTTGGACAGGTCCTGCAGGCCCGTGGTCCAGATCTGGCTGGCCTTCACGAACGCTTCGACGTTGCCCTGGCTGAATGCAACAAAGTCTTCGGCGGTCTTCATAGCTTTTTCCATTCCTTCCTTTACCGTCGCCTGGGTCGCTTCCAACCCGGCCGTCGCTTTCGCCACGTTGCCCTTCAAGGTGGACACGGTGGCCTCAACCCCCTTTGCAGCAGCCTCGTCCGCCGGCGGGGGAACTTCCGTGATCTTCGCTGCCATGTCTCGTCCTCTCTGTCTGCGTCCGTGTGGCGCGGTTTCCCGCGGCCGGACGGCATTTCACCGGGTGGTTTCATTACGCGGTGCCGGTTGGTTTTGCTGCACCGCAACACGAATGCGATATACGAGGTGACAGGTCCGCAATCAAGAGTTTTTTGTGCAGTGCACAAAAATTTGGGCCGGGCGTTCCGGCGGTCCTGCCCTGTAGCCGCTGACTGACCGGGCGGCACGACGTGGAGAGGCCGCTGCGCCGGCTTCGGCGGATCGGTTATTCTTCCCCAGGCCCTGCGGCCACCCGCCGGATATCCAGCCCCATTCCCCAACCGCTGCGGAGCCTGGCAGGCTGCAACGCGTTCCGTCATGGCCCAGTGGGTCGGCATTTCCCGGCGAGCCGCACCGGGTGGGTCGAAGGCGGCGGCGGAGTCTGGATCGCCGACCGATTTTCAACACGGAGGACGACGGAGGAGCACCAAGGGCCACGAAGGGTGTGAACGGGTCAAACAATGAAGCCGCGCAAGCCGTGCTTCATGCACGCGGCACGGACACATCCGCGCAGACCCGGGCTGATCGATGCGCTGCACCGCGATCGCTGCAGCAAACCGCAGATCGATTGGGAATCGACTGCGGGTGGGACGATCTGCCCCGACCGTCATGGCGGGCGCAGGGCCGCCATGACGATGAAGGAACGCCCTCGTCCCGTCCCAACCGACCTGCGGTCTGCTGTAGCCCAATAACGCCTGGCCAGGTCCCGGCAAGCCAGCAGGGTCCGGTCTTTGTGGTCCTTCGTCCTTCCTCCGTGGTGAGAATCGCAGACGGCCGAGCCAGCACGGGCGGTTCCGAACACCCCTGGTCAGTACCACCTGCCGCCGATCGAGCCCCCGGCTGCTACCGACCACGGTCAGGGCAACCGCCGGAGAGCCTTCCACCACGTTCATCTGCAGTTCCGCCCCAGGCCTCCCGGCGCCCCCGGCCCATGCGAGGGTCGGCCCGTAACACCTTAGGTTTTAGGGTTTTTGACAACATTTACGCTAGACACGCGCCGGGGTTGAAACATAAGGTTGCGCACTGCTCTGAAAGGGACATGGATGACTCGCTTTGCGTGCCAACCGCGCAAGCACCTGCTGCCCTGCCTTATGGCCGCGGCGGGTTTTATGTCCTGGGCCAGCGTGCCCCCTGCCCAGGCGCAAATCGGCTCCGCGCGCTACAGTTCCATTGTCGTCGACGCCAACAACGGTGAGGTGCTGGAGGCGGTCAACGCCGACCAACTGCGTCATCCGGCCAGCCTGACCAAGATGATGACGCTGTACATGGCGTTCGAGGCGCTGCGCGACCGGCGCATCTCGCTGGACGACCTGGTGCCGGTCTCCGCCCATGCCGCCAGCATGGAGCCGAGCAAGCTCGGGCTGGTGCCGGGCACCCGCATCACGGTCGAGCAGGCGATCCTGGGTCTGGTCACCAAGTCGGCCAACGACGCCGCCTCGGCGCTGGGCGAGATGCTGGGCGGCAGCGAGGACCGATTCGCCCAGATGATGACCCTGCGCGCCCGCGCGCTGGGCATGAGCCGCACGACGTTTGAGAACGCCTCCGGGCTGCCGGACCCCGACCAGTGGACCACGGCGCGCGACCTGGCCATACTCAGCCGCCACCTGATCAACGATTTCCCCGGCTATTACCGGTATTTCTCGACGCCGAGCTTCGTCTGGCACCGGCAGGTGATCCCCAATCACGACAACCTGCTGCGGTCCTATCCAGGCGCGGACGGGTTGAAGACCGGCTACACCGACGCATCCGGCCACAACCTGGTCAGCAGTGCGGTGCGGGGCGGCGTGCGGCTGGTCGGGGTCGTGCTGGGCGCGGCCTCCAACAACGAGCGCGACGTGCACATGGCGAGCCTGCTCGATCGCGGATTCGAGCAGATGGACGTGCCGATCGGCCATCCCACGATGGCGCGGGTGACGCTGGTTTCCAGCGCGCGCGCCGAGGTGGTCCGGCCACCGCCCCCGCCGCCGCGGGTGCCGCATGGCGGCTGGGTGGTCCAGGTCGGCAGCTTCGCCACCGAGGCCGCGGCCCGGGCCGCCGCGAATGCGGCCAGGCATGAGGCCGAGGCAGGCGAGGCGCGGGTGGAATCGATCACCGTCCACCACAAGACCACATGGCGTGCCCAGGTCGTTGGCCTGACGTCCGAGGATGCGCAGGATGCCTGCTCGGGCCACCGCAAGCGCAACTGCATCGTGATCCGGCCGGTCGCCCGCCAGATGGCCAGCCGGTAGGCTGGCCCGGCGCAGCTGCGTCTGGGCGAGGTTGTCTCTCTGCGGCGCCAAGTCGCCTCTCTATCGTCATGGCCGGGACTGCCGCCCGGCCATGACGGTGACGGAGATGACCTTGCTTCGCCGGACGCCCTATCCTGATTCGCATGGGCGACACACCCGGCCATGACGGAGGAGGCGGTGCCGGCTGGCTGATTCGTGGCGGTCGCCGCGGAACCGGGGCCGGTCGCAGCGACGCTGGAGCGACCTGGCCACCGGGCTTCCTCTCTACTTCGCCGACGCCGAGCCTGATCCGGCCTGTGGCTGAGCAGGCTGGCCAGCGCTTCTCGCGTCCTGACGCTGATACTTCTGCGCGTCGCGCTCTCTCTTGAGGTCCATTCGGCCCTTCTCGGCCTGCCCCGGGCTTTTGCCGCTGGTCGCCTCGGCGGATCCCCGCGGACCAAGTTGAGGCTCGCCGGCGGCATGTACCGGCCACGGTGCCGTCATGCCGACGCCCAGGACGACCGCGACAGTCAGAGCAGAGGCTTTCATGGCGTTCTCCCTGCCAAAGGCTTGCAGGGCCAGTAACGACCACACCCGGGCGTGGTTGCCTTTGCCGCGCGGACGCACGAAGCAGCGGCGGCGACTCGGGAATGCCGCGCCGGCAACGCGGGCTGGCCAGCCATGAGGCGCCGGCCCGCGGCAGGGTTTACCGGTCCAGCCGCAGGATGCCGGTCGCCGTCGCCACCAGCGCCGTCGCCGCCATGCCGATGAACAGGCCGGTTTCCACCACGCCGATGACGCCGGAAATGTCCCGCTCCAATTGCGCCGGATCGGCGATCACGCCGAAATGGCAGTCCAGAATCAGGTTGCCGCCGTCGCTGCGGAACGGCTGGCCGTCCGCCGCCTGCCGCAGCACCGGATTCGCACCCAGCCTGGCCAGGCGCTTCGCCGTGGTCTCCCAACCGAAGGTGACCACCTCGACCGGAACCGGCACCGTGCCGCCGAGTCCCGGCACCAGCTTCGGCTCGTCGGCGATGATGACGAGGCGCTGGCTCGCCGCGGCGACGATCTTCTCGCGCAGCAGGGCGCCGCCCAGGCCCTTGACCAGGTCGAGCGAGCCGCGGGCGATCTCGTCCGCGCCGTCGATCGTCAGGTCCACCTTCTGATGCTGGGAGAAGTCGGTCAGCTTCAGGCCGCCGGCGCGGGCCTGCTGCGCGCTGCGCTCGCTGGTGGGGATGCCGACGATCCGGAGCCCGTCGCGGACGCGGGCGATCAGCCCGTCGATGGCGAAGGCGGCGGTCGAGCCGGTGCCGAGGCCGACCACCATGCCGTCCTGCACCATGGCCACGGCAGCCATGGCGGCTTCGCGCTTCAGCGCGTCGCGGTCCGTCGTCATGGCCGGGTCCCCGGGGTCATGCGTGTCGAATTGCCAAAGTACATGTCTCTTCAACCTCCTGGATCGGCCGCGGTCACGCCGGTGGAGCGGCGGCCGCAACGTCTTGGTGCCGGCTGGCATGGCCGCGCGGCGGGGATTCGTGTCTGACTTTATACCGCTGTTGGAAAGCAGGTCACCAGGGACCGCAGGTTAGTCTTGCGCCGGACGAGGCGGTTGCGCATGTTGCAGTCTTGGGAACAGGGCTTGGTGAAAGCCGCGACGGAGCGAGTGATGGACGGCGGAGCAGACTCAAGGCGGATTACCATTCACGCACCGGAGGATTTCGCCGGCATGCGGGCCGCAGGACGTCTCGCCGCCGCGACCCTGGACATGATCACGCCGCATGTGAAGCCGGGCGTGTCCACGGGACACCTGGACAAGCTGTGCCACGAGTTCATCGTGGACCATGGCGCGATCCCGGCGCCGCTGAACTACCGCGGCTATCCGAAGTCGATCTGCACCTCGATCAACCACGTCGTCTGCCACGGCATTCCAGGGGACCGGAAGCTGGAGAACGGCGACGTGCTGAACATCGACGTGACGGTGATCCTGGACGGCTGGCACGGCGACACGTCGCGCATGTATGCCGCTGGGGCGCCGAACACGCGCGCCCGCAACCTGATGGACGTGACCTACGAGTCGCTGCAGCGCGGCCTGAAGGCGGTCAAGCCGGGGGCCACGCTCGGCGATGTCGGCCACGCCATCCAGTCCTATGTCGAGAGCAACCGCTTCAGCGTGGTGCGCGATTTCTGCGGCCACGGCATCGGGCGGCGCTTCCACGAGCCGCCGAACGTGCTGCATTTCGGCCGCCCGGGGACGGGGACGATCCTGCGCGCCGGGATGTTCTTCACCATCGAGCCGATGGTGAACGCCGGCCGGCCGGAGGTGAAGATCCTGGAGGACGGCTGGACCGCCGTCACCCGCGACCGCAGCCTGTCCGCCCAGTTCGAGCACATGATCGCCGTCACCGATGAGGGTTGTGAAATCTTCACCCTCTCGCCGGCCGGGCTGGACAAGCCGCCGTACGACGTGGACTGAGCGGCGGCGCGGCCGGCCGTTCCCCTTCCGTCGTGGCCGGGCGTGTCCCCCCTGCGTATCGGGATAGGGTGCCCGGCGGAACCAGGTCGTCTCCCTATCGTCATGGCCGGGCGTGTCCCGGCCATCTGCGCTTCGACGGGGGGGGGCGGATGGCCGGGACACACCCGGCCATGACGGCGGGGGAACGGACCCGGCCCGAATCCTTCTCCAATCTTCGCCCTGTCCTGATAGCCATGGGGCGTGTTCCGGCCATCCACGCCTGGCGGTGTGATGGCTCGGAAAGGCGTGGATGGCGGCCCTCCGTCCGCCATGACGATGGGACGGTTCGCCGCTCCCAGCCATGACAAGAGAGCGACGGCCTGGCGCCGCCAGGACGAAAACAAAGTCCCCCGCGTTAGCGGATTGGCAATAAATCAGGCGTAGTGTCGGCCGCGACATCTCGCCGCGAACGCCATGCCGAAGACGCCACCGCCCGCCCGGGGCCATCTTTCCCTGGGTGACTCCTCGTTCCTGCCCGGCCTGTCGCCGCCGGCGGCCGACGCCGCCAACGCCGTCGGCGCCGAGGGACACCGGCTGCGCATGCGGCAGCGGCTGCTGAAGGCCGGCCCGGAGTCGCTGGCGGACCATGAAATGCTGGAGATGATCCTGTTCATCGCGCTGCCGCGGCGGGACACCAAGCCGATTGCCCGGGCGTTGCTGGCGCGCTTCCGCAGCTTCGGCGGCGTCGTCGGCGCGCCGGTGCAGGAACTGATGGCGGTCGAGGGTGTCGCCGAGGCGGCCGCCGCGGCGCTGAAGCTGGTGCAGGCGGCGGCGCTGCGGATGATGCGGCAGGAGATCGCCACCGCGCCGGTGCTGTCGAGCTGGGACCGCCTGACCGACTACCTGACCGCCGCCATGCAGCACGAACGCACTGAGCAGTTCCGCATCCTGTTCCTGGACAACCGCAACCGGCTGATCGCCGACGAGGTGCAGGGACAGGGCACGGTCAACCACGCGCCGGCCTACCCGCGGGAGGTGGCGCGGCGCTGCCTGGAACTGCACGCCACCGCGGTGATCCTGGCGCACAACCACCCCAGCGGCGAGCCGGCGCCCTCACGCGACGACGTCGCCCTGACCGCCGAGATTGCCCGCGCGGCGGCGACCATCGGCGTGACCGTGCATGACCATATCGTTGTGGGAAAGTCGCGCTGGCTCAGCTTCCGTGCGGAGAAGCTGCTGTGATAACGCAGACTTTGCTGTTGCGACGCAGTAGCGCGACGTAACAGTCGCAGCCGCGAACGGAGGGAAGCATGTCACATCGAACCAGAACTTTTGCGTTGAGCGCGGCCGCGCTGCTCGCGACAGCGGCCGCGCAGGCTGCGCCGGTATCGCGCGACGATTTCGTGCTCGGCACCACGGCCAACCTGGTCACGCTGTGCAGCGCGACGCCAACCGATCCGCTTTACACGGCGGCGATGAATTTCTGCCATGGCTTCGCTGTCGGCACCTATCGGGCAGTCGCCGACGAGCAGGCCGCTTCTCGGTCGAAGCACAGGATGTTCTGCCCGCCGGCGCAGACGCAGACGCGCGACCAGGCAATCGCCAGCTTCGTGCAGTGGGCCAGCGCGCGGCCGAAGACGCTGGAATCGTCACCGACCGACGGGATCGTCGAGTACCTGATTGCTCAATACCCCTGTCGGTGATCCAAACGGACGTCGCCAGGTGAAGACCATGATCCTGGCGCCGGTGGGCCGGGTTGCGACCCGGTCGGGAAGAACGAGCCGACCGCATTCGTGCCGGAGGTCCCTGGCGGCCATGCCAGCCCGGGTGCCGATCTTATCGCTGGCCAGATTAAAAAGAGTAAGCAATCGACGGACCCGACGGGCTGCCACGCCGGACAGCGGCAGGGCCATCGATCCCGGCGAGCCTGGTTCGCGTCGGATCTGCCATTCCGCGTGATGGCACGTTGTTAAGGGGACGGCCAGCTTGCTTGATGCGGGGCGCCGTGTTTGTGGGAGTTTGGGCAATATGTCCGGACGAACAACAGACAGTCTGCCGCCTCCCGGGTAAGCTGGCAACAATGGCGCATTAATCCATTACAATATAGTTTCGACATGAGCTGCCAACAGGTGTCTGTGACGACGCTTCGCGCCACAGCCGTCTGGTCGCGGTAGTAGCGCCTATTTGAGCATGGTGCCTGCATCGCCGTTAGATGCGGCCCGTTCCACAGGCACCGGTTCGCCGCTGCGGAATCCTTCCGGCTTTGGAAAGCGGCTGTGAAGACCCGACCTCCGGCGTCCGGTAGGGAGGCGGATGGGTGCAGAATCCGCCCGACCCTTGTTGCTGGACTGACTGCTGCACTTGGTATGTCGGCTGTCACGACTGGTATGGCGACAAATGCCGCAGGCGTTCGCCGCCATGACAGATGGCGTGACATCCGCGCTTCGGAAAGGAGACCGACTATGTCGGAAGCTGCACAATTACGAGATGTAAAACTTGGCGTCGTACGAGAGAACTGGACCAACGCCGGTCCGGTGGTGTCGCAAATGCCGGATCAGGACCTGAACCTGCTACGCGAACGCGCCGCGGCGACGATTGCCGATCCCAGTGCGCTTGGCTTGTGGGGATTTGCCACCGGCACCTGGATGGCGGCGACTGTGCTCGGCGGATTTGTCGAGCCTTTGGCCAGTTGGTCGCTGGCCCCGACCGTCATCCTGTTTGCCGGCATCGCCCAGTTCATAGCCGGACTGTATGCCTTCCGGCGGACCAATGCCCTGCACGCGACGGCTTTTACCTGCTTTGGCGCCTTCAATACGGTAGCGGGCATTATGCTGACGATCCCGTTCCAGGCGACCAGGGGGATGACGCCGGGATACCACTTGATGCTGGGATTCCTGCTTGAATCGTTCGCGTTCATCTCGCTGGCACTGATGGTCGGCGCCTTGCGGCGGAACGCCGTGCTGACGCTTTTGCTGGGCGCGCTGTTCATCGGCTACTGCCTGACCGGCATCGGTCAGTTCACGATCGGCAACGCTGCGGCCATCGTGCCGGCCGCCACTGCGAGCGGAGCCCATGCCGGGGCCGCCGGCGCGGCGGGGAACGGGCCTGGCGTGATCGCCGGCATCGGCGGCGGCTTCCTGTGGCTCTCGGCGATATGCGCTTACTACCTGGGCGCAGCACTGCTGGTGAACAGCACCTGGCACCGCCGGGTCCTTCCCATCATGGGCGAGCCGTAATGGGTGCGCTCTCCATGGCCGAGGCGGCAACGCGCGGCCATGGATGAGAGCCTGTTCCTGTCGGGCTGAGACTGGCTTTGCCTTCCCGGGAAGAAGTGTACCGGGGAGGCATCACCACGAGTCCCGCAACAGTGCGAATTCGGCATGATCGCCGGCAAGCCGTGATGCCGGACATTATCTTCATGAACAGCGCGCGCCGGCGCGTTCTCCTATGAAAATGCGGTCCCGCAGGTGCCGGTCGTCTCTCCATCGTCATGGCCGGGCGTGTCCCTACGCAATGCACACATCCTGGAAAAGAGTGGGAAATGACCGTAAAATCAAGTGCTTGCCTGGGCGCCAAGAGCGTTCCACCATCGTCATGGCCCGGCTTGTCCGGGCCACCTATTCCAGCACTTGTGCCGCGACAGGTGGCCCGGACAAGCCGGGCCATGACGAAAGGGAAACGCAGCGGCGGACCGTTTCCGAGATGTGTGCATCCCGTAGGGACACGCCCGGCCATGACGGAGAGGCAAAGGCTCGCCCAATTTTCGGTCATCGCGGTGCCGGCGCGCCGGCTGGCCAACTCCCATGGGTTGGAAGCCGGCAGACAATTCCGCGGCTGCAGTCCAGGGCGGTGGCCGCAGGCTGTATCGGCATGATTTCCATGCTTCTGACTAGCCTGCGACGGGACTCCGGCGTCTGCTGGATCGTGCAGTCGGGTTACCGCCCCGGCGTCGGCATGGTGAATTCCGGCCCGCGCCGCATGCCGGCGGTCCAGCGCTGGGTGATCGCCTTGTAGCGGGTGTAGAAGCGCACCCCCTCCGGCCCGTAGATGTGGTGGTCGCCGAACAACGAGTGCTTCCAGCCGCCGAAACTATGGAACGCCATCGGCACCGGGATCGGCACGTTGATGCCGACCATGCCGATCTGGATGGCCTGGGTGAAGTCGCGGGCGACGCCGCCGTCGTTGGTGAACAGGGCGACGCCGTTGCCGTATTCGTGGCTGTTGACCAGCCGCGTCGCGGTGGCGACGTCGGGGGCGCGGACCACCGACAGCACCGGGCCGAAGATCTCGTCCTTGTAGATGCGCATGTCGGGCGTGACGTCGTCGAACAGGCAGCCGCCGAGGAAGAAGCCGTTCTCGTAGCCTTGCAGCTTCAGGTCGCGGCCGTCGACTACCAGCTTCGCGCCCTCCTTCACGCCGAGGTCGACGTAGCCGCGTACCTTGTTCAGGTGCTCGCGCGTCACCAGCGGACCCATTTCGGCGTCCGGGTCGGTGCCGGGGGCCACCTTCAGCGCCCGCACGCGCGGGGCCAGCTTCGACATCAGGGCGTCGCCGGCCGAGCCGACGGTCACCGCCACGGACACCGCCATGCAGCGCTCGCCGGCGGCGCCGTAGGCCGAGCCCATCAGCGCATCGACCGCGTCGTCGATGTCGGCGTCGGGCATCACCACCAGGTGGTTCTTCGCCCCGCCCAGCGCCTGCACGCGCTTTCCGTGCGAGGTGCCGCCGCGGTAGATCGTCTCGGCGATGGCGGTGGAGCCGACGAAGCTGATGGCGGCGATGCCGGGATGACTGAGGATGGTTTCAACCGCCTCGCGCCCGCCCTGCACGACGTTGAACACGCCGTCGGGCAGGCCGGCTTCCTTGAGCAGCTCGGCCAGCCGCAGCGAGACGGACGGGTCCTTCTCGGATGGTTTCAGGATGAAGCAGTTGCCGCAGGCCAGCGCCACCGGGATCATCCACAGCGGCACCATGATCGGGAAGTTGAACGGGGTGATGCCGGCGACGACGCCCAGGGGCTGGCGGATCGACCAGGCGTCGATGCCGGTGCCGACCTGGTCGGTGAATTCGCCTTTCAGCACGTGGGGGATGCCGCAGGCGAATTCGACGACCTCCAGGCCGCGCTGCACCTCGCCGTCGGCGTCGGACAGGACCTTGCCGTGCTCGGCGGTGATGATCTCGGCGAGTTCGCGGCGGTTGCGTTCCAGCAGGTCCTTCAGTTTGAACATGACGCGGGCGCGGCGGAGCGGGGGCGTGGCGGCCCAGGCGGGCCAGGCTTCGGCGGCGGCGGCGACGGCTTTGTCGACTTCAGAGGCGTTGGCCATGGCGACCTTGCCGGTGACCTCGCCGGCGGCGGGATTGAAGACGTCGCCGTGGTTGCCGCTGGTGCCTTGGACGTGCTGGCCGGCGATGTAGTGGCCGATTTCGCGCATGGCTGGTTTCCTCCAGAACTTGTCCGGTGTGGTAGCGCGGTTTCGGCCGGCGTGCCAAGCCGGACGGTCAGGGATCAATCGCCTGCCGGAAACGCGCGATCTCCGACGGCAGCAAGGAGGCCAGCAGCGCGGCGCTTTCGACCGCTCTGGTCGCCTGCGCATAATCGAAGGCATCGTAGGCATGGGCAGCGATGCTCCGGAAGCGGCGGGTTTCGTCGGCCGCGCGGGCCGCGTCCCCGCCCAGGATGGCCGGCCGCTTGCCGACGGGATGGGCCGCCCGCGCAATCAAATCGGCATGCCAGCGTGACCCTGTCGGGGCTGCCTCGCCGTACAGGTCGAGGATGCGAAGCAGTGCAGTCTCCAGGGATGTCTGGCCGGACTGCATGGCGTGCATGAAGCCCATCTCGAACCCATACCGGTCGATGTCAGGCACGATGCCTGGCAGGCGATCGAACAATCCCTTCGCGCCAGTGAAGTGCCGCACTGCCGCGGCGACGGCCTGGTCAATTTCGAACCAACGGGCGTCGCTCATGCGATCTCCCGGAGATCGGGTGCGATATGATCCAGGAAGGTCCTCCGGCACCAGCGATAGGGCATGAGGTCAGGCTCCAATCCACGGTCCCAGCAGGCTGTTTCGGCGAAGTTCCATGCCTCGCCCAGCGTGGCCTCCGGGAAATCCAACAACAGATCGACGTCGCTGTCATGCTTCATCGTCCCGCGCGCGGCGGAGCCGTACAGCAGGAACCGGCCGCCATGCGCCTGGGCATAGGCGGCCAGCACCGGCACGAGCGCTGCCACGGCCGCCTGGCGGCGTGCCGCCTCGATTGCCTTGTGCTCGGCCAGGGTGACGATCTGCTGCATGAGCGGATTATCCTGCATGTCGCGCTGCGAGGGTAGAGCAGTCTGATGCTGGGGGGCAAAGGCGGCAGGTTGGGAACTTTCCTTGCACGAAGAATTGCGGAAAAGAGACGTCTATGCGAACGTCCCGCCGCGGTTGAGCGGCGGCTTGATTGATCGCCCGGCCGTCGGCTGAAGCAAACGACCTGCTGCTTTCTCATCGATGGAGCGAATGATGGCGGATCAGCCGCTGGGGCACGACAAGCCGGGCGCGGACGACATGGGGTCGTTGCAGGTCCAGGCTCATTGGGACGCCGCCGCCGAGGTCTGGTGGGCAGAGAGCGATGACCTGCCCGGTCTTGCGACCGAGGCGCCATCGTTTCCGGAGTTGATGACTCACATCAAGTCGCTCGCCCCGACGATCATCCGGGAGAACCTGGGGCGCCGGCCGGATGGCCTGTCCGTCCGGGTGGCCGGCAATGCGTCGGAGGAAACCTTCAAAATCAATGGCTGACTTCGACCGCGATCTGCGCAGGATCCTGCGCGATCATGGCTGCGAGTACCGGCGGCCGGCCGATGGCAGTCATGAATGGTGGTACAGTCCCATCACGAACCGTGGCTTCGCTGTCCCGCTGCATATCAAGAGCCGACACACCGCCAATGCAGTCCTGAAACAGGCCGGCATCGAGAAGAAGTTCTGATTGCTGAAGCCTGGCAGGCCCGGATGGACGCCTGTGAAATGACCGGACCTGGCTCGGGCGCCGGTGTGGTCATGGCGCGGCTTACGCTGGATCGAGCAGCGTATCGAGGTGATCGTGCCGCTCGTTCATGCGGGATGCGGCGATCTGTTCGATTTCACCGTCGGTGAGGTCCGCCGTCTGGAGCCGGCGGCGCATGGCCTTGAGCTTCAGCAGCGCTTCATACTCGTGCGGCGAGACGAAATAGCCGGCGAGGGCGCCGAGCACCGGCTGGTCGCAGGCGATGACGCCGGCCATGACGAGGTTCAGCGGGTTGCTGAAGCGCGGCTCCGCCAGCGCCTGGTCGAGCGCGGCATCCTCACCCGCCACCGGCAGCACCGCCGGCTCGCCCGCCGTGCCGCGCAGTGTCCAGGCCGCCGCCCGCGCCGCCAGCAGCAGGGCGTGCCGCTCGGCCGGGTCGCCCAGGCCCAGCAGCCGGACGGGCGGGTTCTGCCAGACCACCTCGGCACGGCCCCGGCCGCTGTTCAGGCCGGGGCGGGTCAGTTCCGGCCACCAGCCGAAATCCGCCGGCGCCTCGCGGTCGAGCAGCAGGAAGCGCAGCTTCTGCGGCTGAAGCGTCGGCACCAGCGCATCCAGCCAGCGCGCCAGCTCCCGCTATGCCGTCGCCGCGTAATCCACCACCAGCAGCGTCGGCCGATCCCAGGTAAAGGCGCGGGTCGCCAGGGTATCGACGATCGGCCGCAGGTCGGAGGGGTGAACAAAGGCCGCGAGCCAATCGCCCGAGCCGTCCGGCGGATCAACCAGGCGGCAGAGTTCCAGCGCCAGCCGTGTCTTGCCGCTGCCGGCCTCGCCAATCAGCGCATGGACGGACAGATCGGCCGGGTCGTCCAGCCAGCCGCGCAATTCCGCCAGCATAGCGGCGCGGCCGAGCAGCGGCAGCACCCCGGCCGTCGGGGCAAACATGTCCAGTTCGCGCGGCAGAGCGCCCGGGCGCGGCGGCGGTCGGGCACCGGCACCTGGCGGCATTCCAGCGCCAGCCGCACGCCGGTGTCGCCGAACGTCGCGGTGATGCTGTTGCCGTCGCCGGTGACGACGACGCTGTGCCGGATGTCCCGGGCGTGGACCGACTGATCGCTCACGGATGCGCCTCCTGGGCACACGATAGCGGTCATTCTTATAATGCAAACATATCGCCCCGCCGCGCCGGGCGTGCCGCAATCCAGCCTTGCCCCAGCGCTCGCCGCCTGCCACTCTGCCCCGACTTCCACAGTAAAGGAGCGGAACCGCATGCAGGTCGAAATCGAATACTGCGGTATGTGAGGCTACGAACCGCGCGCCCGCCAGGCGCGGGACCTGATCCTGAAGACACACCCCTCGGCCCGGGTCGACCTGAAACGATCCAGCGGCGGCGTCTTCGAGATCACGGTGGATGGACGACTGGCCTACTCGAAGAAGGCCACCGGCCAGTTCCCGACAGACGAGCAGGTGCAGAGCACCCTCGGCTGATCGCTCGTCCGGCGTCGCGCGGCGCCTGCCGCGTGCCGGTGGCAGCCCACGTCCGAACCGTCGCCACAGCCCGGGCCGACCCGGGCACGGGTTTCTGCGTCCAAGGGGATTCTCGCCGCATCGGCGGGTCCGGGCGGGCTATTGCCTGTCTGTCCCGCCCCGATGCTGTCGCAGCAACGGCCCAGCGGAACGATAAGCGGAAAGATACCGGCAGCCACGCCGTGCTGTGGTATCCTCGGCCCGCCGGGCGCGGAACGCCCGAGGGGACAGGTTGGCCGAGGGAGATGTTGGCCATGAGCAAACCGGGGCAGGCAAATCGAGAACAGATGATTAGACAGCTCATTGCGGTGCGCGCGTATGAAATCTGGGAAAGCCAGGGGCGGCCGCACGGCCATGACGCGGCGCATTGGCGCCAGGCGGAGCAGGACATCATGGCCTGCCTGGCCGACAGCGCGACGGCAGGCGCTGCGCCGCCCGGGCCGTCCGGCAAGAACCGTTAGCGGAGGCTGCACCATGCCGACGACACTGCAGGACCGAGAGCAGGCCTTCGAGGCGAAATTCGCCCACGACGAGGAAGTTCGTTTCCTCACCCGGGCGCGCCGCGACAAGCTGTTCGCGCACTGGGCGGCCACGGAACTCAGGCTGTCCGAGGCGGACACCAATGCCCTGGTCAAGGCGGTCATCGCCATTCCCGATGGCCCGGGGCACGAGCAGGCCCTGCTGCGCCATGTCGGCGACCGCCTGCGCGGCCGTTCCGCCGGGTCCGAGGCATCGCTCGCCGCGGCGCTGGGCCGGTGCATGGAACAGGCGAAGCTGCTTGAGGCGACGGCGGATCGTTCCGGGACGGCGTGATCGTGGCGGTGATTCGGATCGTGTCGTCCGGGAAGGGTTACGTGCCGATGGGGACGGGACTGGAAGCGTGTTTGCCTCCGTAGTTTTCAACACGGAGTTAGCCAGCTGGCGGCCCCGGCACCGCGATGGCTGAAAATGACGGCGGCCGTTGCCTTCCCGTCATGGCCGGGCGTGTCCCGGCCATCTACCCCCAGCCGTCGAAGCGCAGATGGCCGGGATACGCCCGGCCATGACGATAGAGAGACGATCGGCGCCTGCGAGACCGCATTTTCATAGGAGAAAGGTCATGTCGCGCTGCGCGCGAAGCGTATGAAATGCCGGAGGGGCCAATGGGACGACCCGCGCTGCTGCTCCCCTGCAACCTTCGTGGCCCTCCGTGTTCCTTCGTACCCTCCGTGTTGAAATTCGACCGGTGCAACAGGCACTGGCGGAAACCAGGACGTACCAGGATCGATCCCATCCTGGCTGCCTCATCATGCCAGCCGACCCCAAGCCTGGCCGTTGCAGAGTCGTCAGGCACCCGGGCCAGGCCGGACATGACGCGATGCAAACGACCGTGCCGCTGGCCCCGCCGTCGTCAGTCTCTACTGCTGTAGCGCCGACGTGGCCGCCGCTGGCCGCCAACATTCATTCTCAGCCGCAAATGGCATATCCCCCGAACCAGCCCCGGCCGTCACGCCGATCGGCGGGCGCCCGCGCTGCTGGCGAGTTCGACCACCTCGGCGGTGATCTCCTCCTGGCGGATCTGCCGCTCCAGCACCTGCAGGTCCGTCAGCATCGTCTCCAGGTTGCCTTTCGCCCCCAGCATGGTGGCGACCCGGGCTTCGTTCTCGGCGGCGAACGCGGTCAGCGCCGCCTCGCACAGCTCCGCGAAGACGTATTCCTCGGCCAGCCGCGCCAGCAGCCGGGCCGGGGGCAGGGTGGTCAGCGGCGCCTGGCCGGAGGCTTTCACGGCGAAGCGGCGGAAATCGAACGGCAGCAGCGACCGCCGCTCGGCCGCCACCCCGCCGGCGGCGGACCAGATGGGCACCATGACATCGACGCGCGGTCCAGGCCGATCGGCCAGCCAGGCGTAGAGCGCATCGGCGATGCGGCCGGCCAGCACCGCCACCAGGTTCGCGTGCGGCACCATCGGCGCGTGCCAGAACAGGCGCAGGCGCCGCTCGACCGCCAGCCCGCCGCCGCGCGAGCCAATCAGGAACAGGTCCTGCGAGTTCGCGGTCACCCGCGCCGCCTCCAGCATGCGGTCGCTGAAGGCGCCGGCGAAGCCCTGCTCGGCGCAGAACAGGATCAGCGCCCGCCGCCCGGCGCGGATGGTCGTCGCGTCATGGTTGTCCGGCAGCAGCGGCAGCGCCTGGCCGATGGCGCGGCCAATGATTGCCGCATGTGCCCTGACGCCCTGCAGCAACGCATGCGCCTGCTGCACGCGGCTGGCGGAAATGCCGCGCATCGCCGTCACCACGGCGTCGAGCTGCTGCACGCTGCGGATCCGCCGGGTGGTTTCGGCCAGGCGCTCGGTCATGCGGCATCACCCGCATACCGCTGCGCCAGCGCCCGCACCGCGGCGGCCAGGGCGGCGGTCTGCTCCGCGGTCAGGTCGCCGGTAGCATCCAGCCGTCGCGCGATTGCGTCGGCGTGCTGGTCCAGCCACGCCGGCAGCGCCGCCCGGAACTCGTTGATCCGGGCGGGCGGCACGGCGTCCAGCATACCCTCGCGCAGCGCCGTCGCCAGCGCCACCTCGTCGCACAGCCGCAGCGGCCGGTACTGCGGCTGCGACAGCAGCGCGCGCAGCGTGGCGCCGCGGGCGAGCTGCGCCTGCACCCGCGCATCCGGCACGCCGCCGAAGCGTGAGAACATCTCCAGCTCCAGGAACTGCGCATAATCCAGCCGCATCGTGCCGGTGGCGGCGCGCAGCGCCGGCGCCTGGGTCTTGCCGCCGACACGGCTGACGCTGGTGCCGATGTCGATCGCCGGCTTCTGCCCCTCCTGGAACAGCCGCGCGCTCATCACCAGCTGGCCGTCGGTGATCGAGATCAGGTTGGTCGGGATATAGGCGCTCAGGTTCCCCGCATCGGTCTCGGCGATCGGCAGCGCGGTCAGCGATCCGCCCCCCTTCTCCGGCGACAGCTTCGCCGCGCGCTCCAGCAGGCGGGCGTGCAGGTAGAATACGTCGGCGGGGTAAGCCTCGCGGCCCGGCGGCTGGCGGGTCAGCAGGGCGATCTCGCGATGCGTCGCGGCGTGCTTGCTCAGGTCGTCGATCACCACCAACGTGTGCCGGCCCTGGTCGCGAAAGTGCTCGGCCAGCGTCATGCCGGCGAACGGGGCGATCCATTGCAGCCCCGGCGTGGCGGTGGCGGCGGCCACGACGAAGATGCAGCGCCCGGGCGCGCCGTGCCGGCGGATGGCGTCGATGATCCGTGCCACGGTCGAGGACTTCTGCCCGACCGCGACATAGACGCAGATGATGTCGGAGCCGCGCTGGTTGATCACGGTATCGACGGCGATGGCGGTTTTGCCGGTGCCGCGGTCGCCAATGATCAGCTCCCGCTGGCCGCGACCGAGCGCGAACAGCCCGTCGATCGTCAGGATCCCGGTCTGCACCGGCTGCGTCACCAAATCCCGCTCGACGATCGCCGGCGCCGGCTGCTCAATCGGCTGGTGCGCCGCGGGGTCAATCGGCGCGCCGCCGTCCAGCGGGCGGCCGAGCGGATCGACCACCCGGCCGAGGAAGCCCGGCCCGACCGGCACGCGCACCACGTCGCCGGTGCCGTGCACCGTGTCGCCGGCCTCGATCGCCCCGGCATCGTCCAGCAGCACGCAGCCGATGCGGTCGCGGTCCAGGGTCTGGGCGAAGCCGAGCTGGCCGCGCTGGAACCGCAGCACCTCGTCCAGCCGCGCCGAGGGCAAGCCGGACACCATCGCAATGCCGTCGCCGAGGCTCTCGACGCGGCCCAGTTCCTCGATCGAGGGGCCCAGCGCCGCCGCCGCTACCCGGCCGGCGGCGCGGTCGAGCCAGGGCGAACCGCCACAAATGCCGGAACAGGCCGAGACAGGCGATGGGTCTGGCGCCACGGGGCGTTCTCTCTCCGTCATGGCCGGGCGTGTCCCGGCCATCTGCGCTTCGACGGCGAGGGGTGGATGGCCGGGATACGCCCTACGGGATGCACACATCTCGGAAACGGTCCGCCGCTGCGTTTCCCTTTCGTCATGGCCCGGCTCGTGCGGGCCACCTGTCGCGGCACAAGTGCTGGAATAGGAGGCCCGGACAAGCCGGGCCATGACGATGGGGGAACGCAGCGGCGCCCAGGCAAGCACTTGATTTCACGGTCATTTCCGACTCGTTTCCAGGATGTGTGCATTGCGTAGGGATACGCCCGGCCATGACGGAGAGAGAACGCCCCTGCGCCACGGGGAGACGACCCTGCGCCATCACGGCTTTAGCCTGACGCGCATGGGACGAGGCTCTGCTCATCCTTCGCCAGTTCCTCGGCAATGCGGTCCAGATCGGCCCGCCAGGTGTTGCTCAGCCGCGCGTGCGGCCCGCGCAGTTCGACGCCGGCGATCAGCGCGGGGTCACCCACGAAGCGCAGCCGTAAGCTGTCGCCGAGCCGTCGCCGCAGCATCGCCACACAGGACGCCTGCGCCGCCTCGTCGAGCGGTGCCGCCGTCGCCACCTCCAGCGTCTCGCCGGTGCCCGTAAGGTTCCCCAGCGTTGCCGCCGGCAGTGTCGCCAGCCAGGCATCGAGCATGTCCAACAGCGCGGCGGTGGCGGCCTGCGGCGGCAGACGCGCCAGCAGGCGGGCGGCGATGGTGACGGCCAGTTGCCGTGCCTCGGCCTCCAGCGCGCGGCGGATCCGGGCGCGTTCCTGGTCCAGCGTCGCTTCCGCCGCCTGTTGCGTCCGGGCGGCTTCCTGCCGGGCCTGCGACAGCAGTTCCGTCCGTTCCGCCTCGGCCGAGGCGTGGGCGTCGGCCAGGATGTGATCACCCTCCGCCGCCAGCGACTTCCGGCGGCTGGCAACGCCCTCCGCTTCCGAGCGGGCGGCGGCGCGGGCGGCTTCCGCGTCGGCCAGCAGCGCCTCGGCGGCGCGCTTGCGGGCGGCGATGATCGCCATCACCGGGCGGAACAGGAAGCGCCGCAGCAGCCAGACCAGCACCAGCAGGTTGACCGTCTGCAGCAGCAGCGTGGTCCAGTCGAAGCGCATCAGTGCACGAACGGGTTGGCGAACAGCAGCAACAGGGCGATCACCAGGCAGTAGATCGCCATGGTCTCGATCATCGCCAGGCCGACGAACAGGGTGCGGGAGATAGTGTTCGCCGCCTCCGGCTGCCTTGCGATCGCGTCCATGGCGGCGGCGACGGCGCGGCCCTCGCCCAGCGCCGGGCCGATGGCGCCGAACGACACCGCCAGGGCGGCGCCCAGGATGCTGGCGATCTGCAGGGCATTCATGGCGGTTCGGGCTCCTCGTCCGGTTGTGCCTCGTGGCCGCCGAGGGCGCCGGCGATGAACACCATTGCCAGCACGCTGAAGATGTACGCCTGCACCGCGCCGGTGAGCAGGTCCAGCGCCATCAGCGGCACCGGCACCAGCAGGCCGAGCAGCGACAGCACGATGCCGATGACGAACACGCCGCTCATGACGTTGCCGAACAGCCGCACCACCAGCGAGAAGGTCCGCGTCAGCGTCTCGACGATGTTCAGCGGGATCATGACGATCGTCGGCTCGGCGAAGGTCGCCAGGTAGCCGCGCACGCCGCGGAAGCGGATGCCGAAGTACGTGACGGCGAAGAACACGATCAGGGCGAGCGCGGCGTCGGTTTCCAGGTGCGCCGTCGGCGGCTCCACGCCTGGCGCCAGGGACGACCAGTTGGCGGTGAAGGTGAACAGGAACAGCGTGCCGATCAGCGGGAGGAAGGGCTCCGGCTCGACGCGCATGGTGTCGTGGATCTGCTGCCGGATGGCGTCGACCACCAGTTCCAGCGTCGCCTGCGCCAGCGACGGGCGCAGCGCCAGGTGGCGGGTCGTCAGCCAGAAGCCGCCGGCCAGCAGCAGCATGATCGCCCAGGTCGTCACCACCGGCGTGGTGACGGCGACGGGGCCGAGGTGGAACGCGACGGACAGGGTCAGCGGCGACCTCGTCATGGCGCGGGCGCCATCAGCCGCACCACCACCGGCCGCGCCGCCACCACGCCCAGCGCCGCGAGCAACAGCGGCAGCGCGCCATACGTGGCGATCACCGCCAGCACGCCGCCCAGCACCGCCAGCCGCAGCAGTTGCAGCGCCACCGCACCGCCGATGCCTCCGGCGCGGCCGTACAGCGCGGCGTTCCAGCGCAGCAGCGCGAAGTGCAGCGTTCCCGCCGCCAGTCCCGCGGCGAGCCAGGCGACCTCGGCAATCATCGGTCGTGCATCCATTGCCAGGCGGTCCAGCAGCCGGCGGCGAGCCCCAGCAGCATCAGCGGGCCGGTCCAGAAGATGCCGGTGCCCAGGCTGCGGTCGATCCAGCGCCCCACGAACACGCCCAGCAGCGCCGGCACCACGATCATCCAGCCCAGCACGCCGACTTGCGCGAGGTAGCGGCCGAGGGTCGGCTCGCCCTGCCGCATCCAGGCGCGGTAGCGCCGCTGCTGGCGGCGGATGGAGTCGAGCATGCCGTCGGGCTCCGTGCTCATGCGCCGATGTCCGTGGGGCCGTTGGCGCGCAGCGCCTCGATGATGCGGCGGATCGCCTGGGTGTGCAGCCGCATGGCGGCGACGCGGCCGGCGCGTTCGGCTTCGGCCTCGGCGAGGAAGCGGGCCAGCACCTGGGTTTCCAGGGTTTCCAGGTCGTCGCCGCGCTGCGCGTCACGAGTGGCGATGGCGATTTCCTTCCCGCCCTGGACACTCAGCACGCCGCGGCGGACGGCGCAGTAGCCGGGCTTGCCGTCGGTATGGCGCCACAGCACCACGGAGGTCGTCAGCACCGTCAGCATGTCGGCGTGGCCGGGCAGGATGCCGAAGCTGCCGGTCTCGTCCTCGGCCCGCAGGCTGGTGATGTCGGCGGAATCGACGACGACGGCGGTGGGGTCGGTGATCAGCAGTCTCATGCCGGGTGTCCGGGGACGTTCCTCCACCGTCATGGCCCGGCTCGTCCGGGCCACCTGTCGCGGCACACGTGCTGGAATAGGTGGCCCGGACGAGCCGGGCCATAACGGTGAGATATCATGCAGCCTCCGCTCCGGCCGGCTGCCGGGGTTCGTCGCTTGGGCCAGCCTCGGCCCGCTGCCGGGCTTCATCGATGCTGCCGATCATGTAGAGGGCGCTTTCCGGCCACGCATCGGCCTCGCCGTCGAGGATGGCGCGGCAGCCGGCGATGGTATCCGCCAGCTTCACCGATTTCCCCTGCATCCCGGTGAAGGCCTCGGTGACGCTGAACGGCTGCGTCAGGAAGCGCTGCAGCCGCCGGGCGCGGGCGACGATCTGGCGGTCCTGCGCGCCGAGTTCCTCGGTGCCGAGCAGTGCAATCACGTCGCGCAGTTCGCGCCAGTGCGCCAGCGTCTCGCGCACCCGCTCGGCGACGTCGTAGTGCGCTTGGCCGACCACCAGCGGGTCGAGCAGCACGGACGACGAGGCCAGCGGATCGACCGCCGGATAGATGCCCTCGGCCGCCATGCCGCGCGACAGCACGATGGCGCTTTCCAGGTGGCTGGAGATCGCCGTCACCGCCGGGTCGGTGAAGTCGTCGGCCGGCACGTACACCGCCTCGATCGCGGTCACCGAGGCGCCGGCGATGGAGGCGATGCGCTCCTGCAAGGCCGCGACCTCGGTCGCCAATGTCGGCTGGTAGCCGACGCGGGACGGCAGGCGGCCGAGCAAGCCCGATACCTCGCTGCCGGCCTGGACGAAGCGGAACACGTTGTCCATCAGCAGCAGCACGTTCTGGTGCTTCCGGTCGCGGAAATACTCGGCGATGGTCAGCGCGGACAGGCCGACGCGCCAGCGGGCGCCCGGCGGCTCGTTCATCTGGCCATAGACCAGCACGGTGCGGCCCAGCACGCCGGAGGCGCGCATGTCGTGCAGCAGTTCGTGCCCCTCGCGCGAGCGTTCGCCGACGCCGGCGAAGACCGAGATGCCCTGGTACTTCTCCACCATGGCGTGGATCAGTTCCATCACCAGCACGGTCTTGCCGACGCCGGCGCCACCGAACATCGCCGCCTTGCCGCCCTGGGCGAGCGGCACCAGCAGGTCGATGACCTTGATGCCGGTCTCGAATACGTCGCCCGTCCCGGTCTGCGCCGTCAGCGGCGGCGGCGCCCGGTGGATCGGCCAGCGGTCGATGTCGGCGGGCAGCGGTTTGCCGTGGTCCTGCTCGCGGCCCAGCACATCCAGCAGCCGTCCCAGCACCGCGTCGCCGATCGGCATGGTGATCGGGCCGCCGGTGGCGCGCACGGCAGTGCCGCGGCGCAGGCCGGCGGTGGGCTGCAGGGAAACGGCACGGACGGTGGTCTCGTCGAGGTGGCTCTGCACCTCCGCGGTCAGCACGCCGGGTTGGTCCCAGGCGACGTGCAGCGCCTCCTGGATTGCCGGCAGCGCACCGCTGGGGAAGCGGGCGTCGATCACCGGCCCGCGGAGGGCAACGACCTGGCCGGACACAGGGGTGAGGGGCGGCGACACGGCCGGCGCCCGGGCCTATGGCGGCTCGACGACCGCGTCGGGGTTGCGGGCGAAGGCGCGGATCAGGTTGGCGCGGGAGACGATGCCGACCAGCCTGCCGTCCTGGACGATCGGCAGCCGCTTGATATGATGCCGGACCAGCATGTCGGCGAGTTGCGGCACCGGCGTGTCGGCGGTGGCGGTGATGACCGGCTTCACCATCAGGTCGCCGATGCGCCTGTTGCCGATGCCGATGTAATGCACGAAGTCCGAAGCGAGGTCGGTGCCCTCGGCCAGTATGGTCAGCCACCGGGAGCGCCGTGCGGTGCTTTCGGCGCCGACGGGCGTCAGCAGGTCGCCCTCGCTGACCATGCCGATCACCGCGCCACGGGAGTCGCAGACCGGGACGGCGCTGATGTCGTGCTCGCTGAGCAGCCTGGCGACGGCGGCCACGGTATCGTCCGGCTTCGCGGTCAGTACGGACTTCGTCATGATGTCGGCGGCGGTGAGTGACATGCGCGTCTTCCTTCCGGCAGCGATGATGCGCGGCGGCGGGGGACAGGCTGTTGATTTTTCTCAATCGTGCGGTGCGGGGGGAGCCACACGGGCGCTGCGCCAGGCCGCAGGCAGGATGGGACGGGAACGACGGCGCGCCTTCACCGCCATAACGAAACGGTAACGGCTTCCGGCGCGACCGTCGGCAGAACGTTCCGGATCTGAGGCAATGTGCTTTCCCGCCGCGCGCACAGCCAGGCCAGGACGAACACGCCGATGGCAACCGCCGGCGGCGCCAGCAGGTACGTCGCGGGATCCATGTTAAGCCCAAGTAACGGCCACACGAACAGAACGGCCAGGGCCAGCCGCTGCCACGGCAGGAAGCCGTGGTCGTGGCCCCAGCGCACCAGCCAGGCCATGGCGATGCCGGACAGCACCAGGTCATAGACCAGCCCCACCGGGACCGCGACGGGCGTCGCCGCGGCCAGGATCGCCGCGCGGACGGGAAGCGACAGCCGGCGCCGCCATGTGGTCCGGACCGCGGACGCCGCAATCAGCGTCGCGGCCGATTGCACCACCCCGGATGCCGCAGGCGGCAGCCCCAGGGACCGGGCGGCCCCGAACGGGCTGATATACGCGGCCAGGTCCAGTGTCCCGGACGCATAGACGGCGTGGGAACCGGCGAACGCCGCCACGTAGGCGTGCCACGTCTCCCAGCCGAACAGCGCCAACGACAGCGCGCAGAGCCCAAGCGCCGCCGCGCCGGCCGCGGCGAACGCCCGCCAATGGCCGCCGGCCGCCAGCGCGATTGGCAGCAGCAGCCCGAAATGCGGCTTGTAGCAGATTGCCCCGAACAGCAGGCCCGCCAGCACCGGCCGGCGGCCGAGCGACAACGTTGCGGTTGCAAACAGGGCGGCGGTGAGGAACGCGTTCTGGCCCAGTCCCATCGTCCAGAAGGCCGGCGCGAACGCGATCAGCGGCAGCACCGCCAGCCACCGGCGTTCATGCAGGATCGCGCGCATGGCCGCCAGCGCCCAGGCCAGGGTCGCTGCCTGGAACGCAACGAACGCCGGCAGGTACGGCAGCCGCGCCAGGACCGCGCAGACCAGGACATAGGTCGGCGGATAGTAGAAGTAGATGTAAGGAATTGCGGCGTTGGCGACCTGCCGCTCGGCGGCGCCATGCGCGATCCGGTCATAGACCAGGGCGGGCGTCCCGCCGTCCGCCAGCCGGCCCGCGGCATAGAAACTGATGAAATCAGTCGTCGTCGGCTCGCCCCGCCCGAACAGGCCATGCGACCCGGCGATCACGATCCCCAGCAGCGCGGCCTCGAGCAGCAGAAGAACGGTTGCCGCCGCGAGCAGGCGCCGCCGCGTGAGCCATGCGCCGTCGCCGAGGCTGTGCAGCGCCCGGCTGACCGCCGGCAGGCGTACCATCATCCATAGCCTCCATCCGCAGGCAATGCGCGATCGATCCGAAATTTTCCTTTGCAGAAAAAGAGTCGGATATGCAAGAAAACCCCGCACTCGATCGGCGGTGGCTGCACAACATGGCTGATCGCGCCACAGGGACGCCGGCAGTGACAAGGTTTTTCTGATTGTTCCGGTCGGCGATGATTAGTTTCGTTCTGATTCGTTCGTTTCGACCCGCCCGCGCCGGCGCGGTGCCTCCGGACGGCTGACCCGCATGCCACACCGCCACCGGATCGCGATCGCCCTTGCCTGCGCCGTGACGCTTGCCGTGCCGGCGGCGGCCCGGGACATGCCGGACAATCCCCTGCTCGCCTGCGATCGCGCCGCTGCCCGGGCCGAGGCCGACTGGCACCTGCCGGAGGGGTTGCTGTCGGCCATCGGCATCGTCGAGAGCGGCCGCGGCGACCTGGGCACCGGCCGGCCCGTCCCCTGGCCGTGGAGCATCAACACCGACGGCCGCGGCTACGTCATGCCCGGCAAGGCCGAGGCCATCGCCGCCATCCGCGCCTTCCAGGACGTGGGACGCAGGGCGATCGACGTCGGCTGTTTCCAGGTCGACCTGTTCTACCATCCCGAGGCGTTTCCCAGCCTGGAGGCGGCGCTGGACCCCGACGCCAACGCGCAGGCGGCGGCGCGGATCCTGACGCTGACCCGGCTGCGGGGCAATTCCTGGGACCTGGCGATCGCGCTGTACCACTCCGCCTCGCCACTGCTCGGCGCGCAGTACCTGCGGCAGGTGCAGGCGGCCTGGGCCTGGACGCGGGGGCGCGGGCCGGTGGCGCAGGCGGCCGCCTATGCCGTGCTGCTGTCGCCGGCGGCGCGGCAGGTCCAGGTCATCAGCGTTGCCGACCCGCCGGCGGCGTCCGCCAACCTGCCGCGCGTGCTGGGACCGCAGGGCGCGACCGGGCCGTTGCAGTGGACCGCCATGCCGCAGGCGGCCCTGCCGATCGTTCTGGTGCCGCGGGCGGGCGGACGGCATGGCGGGAAGGCAACGCGCTTCGTGCCGCGGCCGGCGGGCTGACGCCGGGGACGGCGCGTGCCGCGGCCGGCTTCCGCACCGGCGAAAGGATGCAGAAACAACTCGCATCGGCGCCGTTCGAGCTGGTATATTATTACTACGAAGCTACAATGCTGTTCGTTTCAGGATATTGCGCCAAATGCCACCGGCTCCGATCCCGGACAATGAGCAGGAGCGTCTCACGGCCCTCCGTTCGTATGAAATTCTGGATACCTCCTGTGAAAGCGCGTATGACAACATCGCCAAGCTCGCCGCGCAGATCCTTGGATGCCCGATGGCGACGGTGTCGCTCGTCGACGCCGATCGGCAGTGGTTCAAGGCCCGGCATGGGTTGCCGGTCACCGAAACCCCGCGCGACCATGCTTTCTGCGCGTACACAATCCTTTCGGACGAGCCATTGATCGTGCCGGATGCGATGTGCGATCCGCGGTTCGTCGATTCGCCGCTTGTCACTCTGGATCCCGGCATCCGGTTCTATGCCGGCATTCCGCTGGTGAACCGGGATGGCTTCGCGCTCGGCGCGCTGTGCGTGCAGGACTGTCAGCCACGGACCATCGACGAAGCGCAGGTCGAGGTGCTCGCGACCCTGACGCAGGCGGTGGTGGCGACCATGGAACTGCGCCGGTTGATGCGGCAGGTGGAACTGCTTGCCGTCACCGACACGCTGACCGGCCTCGCCAACCGGTCCGCGTTCCTGAATGCCCTGCAGAAGGCGATCGCCGCCCAGCGCCGCTCCGGCGGCAGGCTGGCCATCGCTTTCCTCGACCTCGACGGCCTCAAGCACGTCAACGATACCGAGGGGCACGAGGCCGGCGACCGGGTCCTGCGGGAGGTGGCAGCGGTTCTGGTCTCGACCCTGCGGCAGGAAGACGTCGTCGCCCGTCTTGGCGGCGACGAGTTCGCGATGATCTTCGTCAGCGGCGACGTGCATGACGGCGCCGCGGGCGAGCGCCTGCGGGTGGCGATCCAGAGGCGCATGCGGGCCTGCGGCAAGCCGGTCACGGCGTCGGTTGGCTCGGCGTGCTTCTTCGCCGCCCCGGCCGACGCCGCCGCCGCCCTGGCCGAGGTGGACAGGCTGATGTACCAGGCCAAGGCGGCCGGGAAGAACAGGATGATCCATCGGGATCTGGCGCCGGATGTCGTTTGCGAGGCTGGCGCGGCCACGTAGGCCACGCGCTCCGGACCAACACCACACCGGCGACAATCTCCCCGACACGATGCAGCAGAGCAAGCACATGCCGATCGCCCTGGCCGCCCTGGCCTATGCCGTTTTCCTGTTCTCGCCGAGCGTCCTGAACGACGGCGACACCTGGCTGCACATCGCCGTCGGCCGCTGGATTCTTGAACACGGCACCGTCCCGGTGACCGACGCTTTTTCCTACACCTTCGCCGGCGCGCCGTGGCGCGCACAGGAGTGGCTTTCGGAACTGCTGATGGCTCTCGCCTGGCGGCTGGACGGCGTCGACGGGGTGCTGATCCTGTACGGCGCCGCCGTGGCGCTGACCGTCTGGCTGCTGGCCAGACATCTTCAGACCTGGTTCCCGCCGCTCCTCGCCGTGATCGTGACGATCTATGCCTCGCTCTGCGGGGCGGGTTCCGCGCTGGCCCGGCCGCACCTGCTCGCCGTGCCCGCGCTCGAACTCTGGGTTGCCGGGCTGGCACTGGCACGGACACGCGAGCGCCCGCCCTCGCCCTGGCTGCTGCCGGTGATGACGTTGTGGGCCAATCTGCACGGCAGCTTCGTGTTCGGCCTGCTGCTGGTGGTGCCCTTTGGGTTGGAGGCGGTGTTCGCGACGAAAACGCCGGACTGGCACGCGGCACGCAGCTGGGCGTTGTTCCTGGCGGCCGGAATCGCCGCGTCAATGCTGACGCCCTATGGTTGGCACAGCCTGGTCATGCCGTTCCATCTGATGCGGCTTCAGCACCTGACGGCCATCAGTGAGTGGCAAAGCCCGGATTTCAACATGATCCAGCCGGCGGAAATCGCGCTGTTCGCGCTGCTGTTGGCCTGCTTGCTGCACGGCCGGCGCATTTCGCTGTTCCGGCTGCTGATCCTGCTCGGCATGCTGCACATGTCGCTGCAACACGTCCGGCATTTTCTTGTGGCGGGCATTGTCCTGCCGCTTGCCCTGGCCGAGCCGCTTTCCCGCGGAGGGGTGCGGGGGGACGCCTTCGGCGCGCCCGTTGCCATACATGGTGCCGTGGGCCGCAACCGACTTCCCGGTCTTGCCGGCCTCGGCTTGCTGGCCCTCGTGACCGTGCTGCGCCTGGGCACCGCGGCCGTGCCGCATGATGGGCCGATGTCGCCGCTGTCAGCGCTTCAGCATGTACCCGCCGCGCTTCGCACCAAGCCTGTGCTGAACGACTGCATGTTCGGCAGTTTCATGATATATGAGGGTTTCCGCCCGTTCGTCGATGGGCGGGCGGAACTTTACCGTGATAAATTCATTGAACTGATCATTGATATCGATCGTCCGGATTCGGCCGTGCTGCAGCGGACACTTGCCAGCCGCGATATTGCCTGGACGATACTGTCCCCGTCCAATCCGGCGAGCGCCGTGATGGATATGGTGCCGGGATGGAAGCGGCTATATGCCGACGAGTATGCCATTATTTATGTCCGTGGCACGCCGACATCCTGAGGCCGGGGCATCAGTGGAGATGCGGCCCTGATTGATCCGAACCTCAGCCCCGGCATTCTCAGGCATAAATTGGTCCCTCCAGGGTCTCAGGATTCATGACAAAGATGGCCGGCGCTATAATACAGATCGGTGGTGACCGACAGCCCGCCCACCAGGTTGCCCCACCACGGCAGCACGGTCGGGAACGTGGTCATCGTGGCGGTGACCGCGATGGTGCCGCCGCTCGGCGTGACAGTAACGGTCGGCGACGCGCCGCCGGCGAACAGGATCGGCGCGATCGCCCTTTCCTGGGCCGTGGTCAGCGGATTCGCGTTGCATGATGCGGACAGGCTGCCATAGCTGTTGCTGCAACTGATGATGACGGCCCGCGCAACCTCGGCAGTCAGGGTGCGAAGCTCGTGCTGCGCCAGCATGTAATGGCCCAGGTCGAAAATCGCGAAGATCAACGCCAGGAAGGGCCACAGCACAAAGGCGAATTCGAGCACGGCGCTGCCGGACCGGTTCTTGAGGCACATCACTGTATCCTATTGAACCAACTGCGCGGCCTGCACGAGCGGCAGGACGTTCGGCGGGCAGGTGCTGAACCTGGCGCTGCTGTAGCTTGCGCTGGCCGCGAACTCGAAGGACTTCGCGATCACCACGCCGCAGGTCAGCCCCGATGTGGGGCTGACATAGACGTTATATTGTGCGTTCGGTGCGTAAATTGCTCCGTTCATCGTCAACCCGTACACGCCGTTGGTGATCATCGGGAGCAGGCTCGCGCTGGTAAGATCGATCAGCACCACGCCGTCCATCACGCCGGCCGGGATGAACGAGGGCAGCTCGCTGCTCTGGACCGGGTTCGGCGCACTGACGTTCAGGGTAGCAGAGCCGTTCCAGTTTACGCTCGTGTTGGGCAGCAGGATGAAAGTGGCGCTGCCGGTAAGGACGGCGCCGCTCTGGACATTCACCGCGCCCGAAAGAATGTAGGTGCCGTTATAGGTCCCGGAGGCGAAGGTCGGGTTCTTATTCTGGCAGTTCTGCGTGCCGTAGTCCACGGGCTTGCCCGATGTCGTCAGGCAGGCCGTCAGCGCCTGCATCTGAATTATCGTGGCGGACGCACCCAGGAGGGCCAGCGGGTCGGAGACTGCCGGCGCATTGGCGGTGGCAACGGCACAGGAGGCCGTTGAGCCGGAACACGACCCGGGCGTCGTCATCCCGGCCACGCTGGCGCTGCTGCCGGGGTCGAAACTGATTGCATCGCCCGCGGTATCATTCGTGGCCAGGAGGCAGCCGGGAGCGGACATGCTTACGGAGTCGTCGAAGTCAAGCTGACCCGAAAGGGCCAGCATGCAAACCTCGGGGAGTGTCCGGGCGACGGCGCTGGCCTGGATGGAGATCGAGCTCTGCCCAAACAAGGCCGCAAAAATGCCTGGCTGTGTCTGGGTGATCACCACCTGCACGGCTGGGTTCCCGGAGCCGGGCGTGTTGGGCGAGAACGTCCCGCCGCTATAGCTGCCGACCGTCACCGCCACTGTCTGCGGCGACCCCTGGGACATGCAGGACGTCGCGCCGTTGGTGCAGAATCCGTTCTGATTGGCGAAGCTGACGGCGCTGGTGCCAGCATTGGCGATCTGGCCTGCACTGATGCCGGCCAATGTCAGAGCGTTGGCCTGGGCCAGTTGCACGGCACCCGCCAGGGCCGCGGCGTCGGCGGCGTTCTGGGCATCGCGCTTGATGACATACCACGTGCCGACTTCGCTTCCCAGGGCGGCCAGGCCGCAGATTACCACGGCGAGAAGCGCGAACAGTGTCGCAATCGATCCGCGGCGGCAGCGCATGGCTGTTCCCTGTCTACTGCAGGCGGCCGGAATAGGTGACGGTGTAGCTGCCGGCCAGGTATGTCATCAAAGTGGCCGATATCTTGACTGTCTGGGACAGCTGAAACGTCTTCGGGGTCAGGTTGGCGGTGGACGTCGTGCAGGCAGCCCCGGCGCACTGCAGGCTGACCCTCATGCCCGATGGCGCCTGGGCGGGCAGCCAGCTGCCAATGTTGGTGACGTCCGGCGGCGGATTCTGGAGCAGGTAGGAGGCCACGCCGCTCATTGCCTCATAACAGGAAATCAGCCGCATTCCGGCCATGCCGATGTCCAGCAGGGCGAGCAGCAGGGTGATCATGATCGGTGCGATCAGGACGAATTCCAGCGCCGCGGCGCCCCGGCGCCCGCAGGCCGCGATGATCCGCAGGATCGCTGTCACCACCGACCGCATCATTTGCTACCGCAAAGAAATGTCACGAGCGTTCCGTTGCAGGGCATTTCCGTTCCGCTGCCGATCACGGCCGGCGTGCTGCCCGGGTGCTGCCGGCGCGCCGCCGGTTCGTGCCGCCACGCGGGAACACCATGGCCAGCAAGCCGTTGGCGGGTCCTGATAACGGCCACCGTCTGCGCCCTTGCGGCACAGCGGCATTTCCGGCGTTTGCCGACAGGCGGGGGAAGGCGAAGCTGTGCAGCTCATGGCCGCGATAACCCCTTTTGACGAAAACCCAACTTTATGATTGCAAATCTATCATATTATTATTATTACGTCAACGACCTTAGATTGAAAAGAGGTTGGTTACGAAACCGGCTTCCTTTCAACCGGCAGGCCGTTACCGGCTTCGTTATTCAGCGATTCCATGAAGGAAACCTCGACCGTGATCAGCCTCCTGCCTTCGATGAAGCGTGCCCTGCGCGATCGCAAGGGCGTCAGCACCACCGAATACGTGCTTTTGCTCGTGGGGATTTCTGCCATGGTCGTCGCCGGAGCGAATGTAATGGGAACCCAACTGTGCGCTGCCCTGAGCACGATCGGCAGCTATGTCAGTCACCAAGCAACCACGATCTGATCAGCACCGTTTCTCTGCCCGGCGCGTGATCTGCTGGCCGGTCTGCGTGCCCGGTCCGGGTGACTGACCGCAGCAAGACACGGCGGAAGCGGTCGCGATACCGCAGCCGGCGTCTCGCTGGAGTCGAGACGGCGGCGCGGTTTATCGACCTCCCTGCGCAGGCCTGCCGCCACCGCAACGGCGTCCGCACGTGTCCGGGTGTTTCCTGTCGATGACCGGCACGATAATTCCTGCCATCCGCGACGCCGTCGCCACCGGAAGCGCTTTGGCACCCCGCCCGGGTGCAGCGCCCGCGGCCGGGCCGCGACGGCGCCGCCTTGCCCGTCGCGTTGCGGGCGCAGCCTGCATTCGCGCCGGCGGCCGGCGCCGATATGGTTACTTTCCGAATTACATGGAAAATCATGTCAGAATCCGCCTATATGGATAGCTGTATTTTTCCGATTGTGACCTGAAATGACCTTGCGTGTCCGCGGATGCCTGGTATCAACACTGGGGTGGCGTCACACATGACTGCAACGTCGCTGCATACCGGTCTTGCCCTGGCCGCCCTGGCGCTGCTTTCGGCCGCGGCCTGTTGCGATATCGTCTGGCGGATCATTCCGGACCGCATCAGCCTGGCGCTGGCCACGGCCGGCCTGGTGGGCCGGGGGCTTTCCGGGCCGGGCGCCGTCGCCGCCTCGGCCGCGCTGGCGGCGACGCTGTTTCTCGTCCTGGCGGTGGTGCACGCCAGGGGCGGCATCGGCGGCGGCGACGTCAAACTGATGTCCGCGGCGGCGCTTGGCCTGCCGGTGGCCGCCGCCTGTCATTTCCTGCTCGCCACGGCATTCGCCGGTGGCGTCCTCGCCGTCGCGCACCTGCTGGCCCGGCGGCTGCCGCGCCCGGCCTGCTGCCCGGCCACCGCATCCCGCGGGCGCCGGCTGTGGACCGTGGAACGATGGCGCTGGCGGCGCGAGGGTTGTATCCCTTACGGTATCGCAATAGCCTGCGGCGGCGCCTGGATCATCCTCCCCGGCCTGGGAACGTGAGCCATGTCGATACGCATGCTGGTTGTCGGCCTGATGCTGATGGCGGCGCTTGCGCTGGGGCTGATGGCCGTGCAGGTGGCGCGGGCCCCGCAGCCCGTCGTGCGCTTGTCGGAGTTGCCGCCGGCGCCCTTGACCGTCAGCTACCTCACCGCGGCCCGCGCCCTGCCGATCGGCACCCTGCTGCGGGACGAGGACCTGTCCGCGATCGCCGTCCCGCCCGGCAAGCTGCCGCCGCAAGCGCTGATCGATGCGCCGCAGCAACGTGCCGCCCTGCGCGGCGCCCTGGTGCGGCGGTTTGTCGATCCGGGTGCGCCGATCCTGACCGGTGACCTGCTGCGCGTGCGCGAGCGCGGCTTCCTGGCCGCCGTGCTGCAGCCGGGCACACGCGCGGCGTCGATCGGCGTCGACGAAGTCAGCGGCGTGGCCGGCCTGATCTGGCCGGGCGACCGGGTGGACGTGATCCTGACCCAGGCCATGGACCCCTCCACGCCGGTGGCGCAGCGCGTCGTCAGCGAGCGGATCCTGGCCGACGTGCGCGTCATCGCGATCGACCAGGCCCTGACCCGCAATGACACGTCCACGGCAGGCCTTACGGGCGGCCATGTCGCCCGCACCGTGACGCTGCAGGTCAGTCCCGAGGACGCGGACCGCCTGGCCGTGGCGCAGCGCCTGGGCCACATCTCGCTCGTCGTCCGCGCCATGGGCACGGACAAGACCGACGCGTCGCTGCCGGGGTCCGTGTTCAGCCGGGACGTCTCGCCGGCCCTGGACCACCCGATCGGCGCGACCGTGCGGGTGATCGAGGGCGACAAGCGTAACGATGTGACCTTCCGGTGAGTGGCATGTACCCAGTGCTTCGTGCCTGTGTCCTGATCGGGCTTCTGCTTCCGGCGGCCGCGGCGGCGGCTCCGGCGGGGCTGGGCCAGTCCCTGTTGCCGCCGGGCGGGACGCTCGATCCGCCGGCCACGGCGTTGCCGCCCGCGCAGCGCGCCGAGGCCCGGCCGCCGGGCCCCGCGGGCACCATCAGCCAGGCGGTGACCATCCAGGCCGGCACCGGCGTGCTGCTGCGGCTGCCCAGCCCGGCAGCGACGGTGATGTCGGCTGATCCCTCGGTCGCGCGGGTGCAGCCGGCGTCGCCCACCAGCCTGTTCCTGATGGGCGTCGCGCCGGGACGCACCACGGTGATCGCCACGTCGGAGACCGGCAGCGCGATCGTGCAGTACGACATCACGGTCTCGCCCGGCGCGCGGGCCGCCGCGCCGGCGCCCACCGGGATCACGGCCGCGACCGCCATCGCGATCCAGAACGCCATCGCCCAGACGGTCAGCGGCGCGTCCGGCATCCGCGTCCGCGCGGCGGGCAGCGCCGTCGTCCTGACCGGCACCATTTCGACGTCGCTGGCGGCGCAGCAGGCCGAGGCGGTCGCGCGCGGCTATGTCGGCGACAAGGCCAACGTGGTCGACAACCTGACGGTGCTGGGCGCCATCCAGGTGAATGTCCGGGTGCGCATCGCCGAGGTGAACCGGCAGATCACCCGCCAGCTTGGCTTCAACTGGCAGGCGCTGGGCTCCGGCCCCGGCTGGCGGTTCGGGCTGCTCACCGGCGCCGCCACTGGCGGTGCCATCAGCCCGCTGCTGCCGCTGGGGCTCGCGCCGTTCGCGTCCGCCACGGCGGTGCCGAACCAGCTTGGCGCCGGGTTCACCTCGGGCAACGGCGCCTGGGACGTCAACGGCATCATCGACGCTCTGGCGGCCGACCAGTTGATCACCATCCTGGCCGAGCCGAACCTGACGGCCCTGTCGGGCGAGACGGCCAGCTTCCTGGCGGGTGGCGAATTCCCCATCCCGGTGGCGGGCGCGGTGGCCAACGGCGCGGTGCAGATCACGGTGGAATTCAAGGAGTACGGCATCAGCCTGGCCTTCGTGCCGACGGTGCTGTCGCCCACCCGGCTGAACCTGCGGGTGCGGCCGGAAGTCAGCCAGCTGAGCACCCAGGGCGCGGTCAGCGTGCCGCTGGCCACCGGCTCGCTGACCATTCCGGCGCTGACGGTGCGGCGCGCCGAGACGACGATCGAGCTTGGCAGCGGCCAGAGCTTCGCCATCGCCGGGCTGCTGGAACGGACCAGCATCGATTCGACCAACGCGCTGCCGGGGCTTGGCGAGCTGCCGGTGCTGGGCTCGCTGTTCAAGTCGAATGACTTCCAGCGCAACGAAAGCGAGCTGGTGATCATCGTCACCCCCTACCTGGTGAAGCCGGCGGACAGCCCGGCCGCGCTGCGCACGCCGATCGACCATTTCCGGCCGGCAACGGACCTGGACCGGATCCTGTTCGGACGGCAGTTCGCGCCCTCGCGTCCGGGCGCGCCGCCGGTCAATGCCGGGTTCATCCTGGAATGAGGCCGTTCATGTCCTGTTGGCACCGTTTTCGCAACGTCATGGCGGGAAGCGGCCCGCGCCTGTCCCAGGTGCCGGCCATGACGGGGTGGGCCGGCCGGTCAACCATTCCGCTTGCCTGGATGATTGCCGCGCTGCTGCTGGCCGGCTGCACGCCGGACTGGCCGATGGACCGCCCCGGCACCTGGTCACTGGACCGCGAACCCAGCGCCAACGACGCGAACCTGCGGACCATGATCGTCAACCCGCGCGACCTCGTCGCCGGATCCGGTGACGACACCGGCGTCGGCGCCGAGGCGGCCCGCCCCGTGCAGCGCCTGTTCACCGGCCATCGCGCGGCGTTGCCGGCGGCGTCCGCATCCAGCGTGTACGGCAGCCCGACGTTCGGCGGGGCGGGAGGCGACAATGCAAATGGCGGACAGTAAGGCGCCGCCATCGCCGGTCGTCCCGGCCGCGGCGCCGCTGGAGGCAGCGGACGACCGGATCGTCGCGTTCCTGTCCGACGAGGAAAGCCGCGCCGCCGTCCGCTTCGGTCTGCAGCCGCTCGGCGACGCGGTGAAGATCCAGGCTGGCGACATCACCGGCGGGGTGCATTACCTGCGCCGGACGCCGCTCGACGGCATGCTGATCGTCGACATCGAGGGCATCGACAACCCGCAGATGGCGCTGGACGACCTGGCGCAGGTCTGTCCGCCGGACGTGCAGGTGGTGGTGATCGGCAACCAGACCGACATCGGCTTCTACCGCCTGCTGGTCAACGAGCTTGGCGTAACGGAATACCTGCCCAAGCCACTGACCCGCGACAGCGTCCAGCAGTTCATCGCACCGCATCTGTCCGGCCGTTCCATCACCTGGCGCTCGGCCCGCGGCGGGCGTGTGATTACGGTTTCCGGCGTGCGCGGCGGGGCAGGGGCGACCACTATCGCGGTCAACCTCGCGTGGGAACTGGCGGAAGTGACCGGCGGGCATGTCGCCCTGCTCGACCTGCACCTGCGCAACGGCACGACGGCGGTGATGCTGGGCGGACGCCCCGGCCCGGGCCTGCGCATCGCGCTGGAGGATCCCAGCCGGGCGGACGCGCTGTTCCTGGAGCGGACGGCGATCGAAGCCGGGCCGCGCCTGCGCCTGGTCGCCGCCGAGGAAGGGTTCGAGGCGGTCACCGCCATCACCGAGGCGGGCGTCGCGCGCGTTATCGAACTGCTGCAGAGCAAGTTCAACTACGTGGTCGTCGATCTGCCGGTGCCGACGCCGCTGCCGATGCTGCCGGTGCTGGGCCAGGCGCGCCACGTCGTGCTGGTGCTCAGTCCCGACGTCGCCGGCGTGCGCGATGCCAAGGCATACCGCCACTTCGTTATTGCATCGACAGGATCGGATCGCGTGATCACCGTCGTGAACCGCCATGACATGCCGGGCGGCCTGCCGCTGCCGCTGATCGAGCAGGGACTGGGGGCGAAGCCCGAGGTGACCATTCCGGACCTGGGCCGGCGCATGGTCAACGCCCTGAACCTGGGCGTGCCCGCGGTCACGCAGGCGCCAGCGCTGCGCCGGCACCTGGCGCCGATCCTGCGCGAGGTGGCCGGCATCCGCCCGGGCGCCGCGCCGGGCCTGCTGGCGAGGATGTTCCGCCGATGAAACCAGGCTTTGGCCGCCGCGACATGACCCAGCCGGTCGCGCCGAACCCGTTCGTACTGCCGGCGGTGGCGGACCCGGCCGTGCTGGAAACCCGCGACCTGCGCGAGCGCGTGCTGAAGGAGATCGATCCCCGCCAGGCGGCGCTGCTGACTCCGCAGGTGCTGCACCGCGAGATCGAGCGGGTCATCCACCAGATCGCCAACGAGGACCGCCTGGGCCTGTCGGGGCGCGAGCAATCCCGCCTGGCTGAGGAACTGGTCCAGGACATGACCGGCCTGGGCCCGCTGGAGCCGCTGCTGGCGGACGACAGCATCACCGACATCATGGTGAATGGCCCCGACGCCATCTATGTCGAGCGCCGGGGCCAGCTGGAGCGGGTCGACGTGCGGTTCCGCGACGCGACCCACATCATGGTCGTGGCGCAGAAGATCGCCGCGCGAATCGGCCGGCGCATTGACGAATCGAGCCCGATGGTCGATGCGCGGCTGGTTGACGGCAGCCGCATCAACGCCATCGTGCCGCCGCTGGCGATCGACAGCCCGTGCATCTCGATCCGGAAATTCCCCAAGCGGCGGCTGGACCTGCAGGCAATGGTCGACAACGGCACGATGACGGCCGGCATCGCCCGGCTGCTGGGCATCGCGGCGGCGGCGCGGCTGAACATCCTGATCTCCGGCGGCACCGGGTCCGGCAAGACGACGCTGCTGAACGCCATGAGCCAGCTGATTTCGCCGAAGGAGCGAATCATCAGCATTGAGGACGCGGCGGAACTGCAGTTGCAGCAGCCGCACGTCATCCGCCTGGAAACCCGTCCGCCGAGCCTGGAAGGCGGCGGCCAGGTCACCCAGAACGACCTGCTGCGCAACGCCCTGCGCATGCGCCCCGACCGGATCATCCTGGGCGAGGTGCGCGGCGCCGAAGCGTTCGACATGCTGCAGGCGATGAACACCGGCCATGACGGCTCGATCTCCACCATCCACGCCAACAGCACGCGCGATGCGCTGGTGCGGGTGGAGAACATGGTGCTGATGGGCCATTTCAACCTGCCCGTGCGCGCCATCCGCTCGCAGATCGTCGGCGCGCTGGACCTGATCATCCAGATCGAGCGCATGCGCGACGGCGTGCGGCGGATCGTGCAGGTCTCCGAAGTGTGCGGCCTGGAGGGCGACATCATCACCACCAACGACCACGCGACGTTCGAGTACCAGCAGGAGGACGCGAACGGCGGCATCGCCGGCCGCTACGATTCGGCACGGATCAGGCCGGGCTTCATGCCCCGGCTGGAACTGTATGGCCAGGACCGCGCCTGGCTCGCGGCGATGCGGGAGGTCTGACGGTGCCGGGCGGCCTGTTCCTGCCGGCCATCCTGCTGCTGCTGGTGTTTGCCGGCGCCCTGCTGACGTGGCGCCTGGACGCGCGGCAGCGGGCGCTGGCGAGCCGGGTTTCCTCGGTTGCCGCCGCCGAGCGCATGGGCGCGGCCGAACCGGAGGAAACCCGCGGCATCCGTGTCGCCGCGCCATCAGGTGGCCGCCTCGCCGAGGTGTTCCGGCGGTTGACCGCCATGCCGGTCGATCTCGACAATGCGCATGTCGTGCCGGTCTGGGCGGTGCATACGGCGGGCGCGGCCGGCTGCGCGGCGGGCTACCTGATCGCGCGTCTCGGCCTCTCCCGCCAGGCCGCGCTGGCCGTCGGCGCCGGCTGCGGCATTGTCCTGGTGCGCGGCGTGTTCCGCTGGGAAGTCCGCCGCTACGCCGGGAGCCTGACGAAACAACTGCCGGATATGATCGAGCTGATGGCCAGCACGGTCATGGCCGGCCTGCCGCCGATCGAAGCGCTGCGCATCGCGGCCAGGGACATGGCGTCGCCAAGCCGCGAGGAATTCGAACGGGTCGTGCAGGAAGTCGGCGTCGGGACTCCGGTCGACGTGGCGCTGATGAACCTGCACCGGCGCACCGGCGTGCTGGAATATTCGATCATGGCGATGACCCTTGGCGCGCAGATTCGCCGCGGCGGCCGCCTGGTCGAAACGATCCAAATTCTTGGCGAAACGACCCGGCAACGGCTGGCGGTGATCGCCCGCGGCCAGGCGCTCGCGGCCGAGGCGCGGATGTCCGCCTATGTCATTGCCTCGATGCCCGTGGTCGGCGGCCTGCTGATGTCGCTGGTCAAGCCCGGCTACATGGCGCCGCTGTTCCATGATCCGCGGGGCAACACGATGCTGCTGATTGGTTTCGCGCTGCTGGGACTGGGGTTCCAGATCATGCGCTGGATGATCCGGGGAGCGATGAGCGATTGACCCGCCAGCAAGCCGTCCTGTTCTGGGGCCTGCTCGCCGTCGCGATGCTTCTGGCCGCCGCCGCGGTCGCCGTGCTCGCCCGGGAAGCGTCGCTGCAGACCCTGCGGGTCCGGGTCCGTTCCGTCACCGGCCCGCGCGCCGACGGCGAGGCCGTTGCCGACGGCTGGCGGCCACGCAAGGCCGTGTCGCTCGTGACCGGCATCGGCGAGTGGCTGCGCCAATCGGCGTGGCTGTACTCGGCCAGGGACATCGACGTGCTGGAGAACGTCATCGCCGCGAGCGGCCTCAACGTCCGCCGGGCCCTGCCGGCGGTGCTGGGCGGCAAGCTGCTGTTCCTGGTCGCGATCCTGGCTGCCGTCATCGGCCTGGGCATTGCCCGGCAGGTGACCGTGACCGCATGGATGAGCCTGCTGGCGATGGCGCTGCCGGCCGGGGTCGTCCTGCCGGAAACCGCCCTGCGCCTGGTTCAGCGCGCGCACATGAAGGCGGTGGAACGCGGCATTCCGGATATCCTGGACATGCTGGTCGCGTGCACCGAGGCGGGCCTGGGCCTGGAAAGCGCGCTGGAACAGGCCGCCGCCGAAATCCGCGCCACCAATCCCGCGATGGCGGTGACCATGGCCAACTTCCTGGATGAGCTGAAGATCCTGCCGGATCGGCGGGAAGCCTTCACCAACCTTGGCAAGCGCTCGGGCGTGGAAGGGTTGCGGCGGATGGGGACCATGCTGCTGCAGACGTTGCAGCTCGGCACGCCGCTGGGGCACTCCCTGCGGGCGATGGCGGCCGAACTGCGGCGGGAACGCATGCTCCGGCTGGAGGAAAAGGCGGTGAAGCTACCGACTCTGCTGGTTTTCCCGCTGATTTTCTGCATTCTTCCGGTCCTGCTGATCACGCTGGTCGGGCCGAGCTTCCTGACATTGATGGACTTGATGAAAAGCATTCACCTGTAGAGTGGGCATCAGACGTGCGATCTTCATTTCCCGGCTGTTTGCTGAGAGCTGCAGCATACCGCAGGTTCGTTCAGACAAAACGACGGCGCTCCTTCATCGTCATGGCGGGCGCAGGCCCGCCATCCACGCTCTTGGGCGACCTCAGCACCGCAAGCCGTGGATGGCGGGCCTGCGCCCGCCATGACGACCGGGGCAGATCGCCCCGCTCGAAGCCGGGTCTCAACCTGCCTGTGGTTTGCTGTATCATGCTGGGCAGCCTGGCGGCGGGCTGCGCCGGCCCAAGGGCGCCGGAACTGAGCACGGGCGCGCAACTGCAACTGGCGGAGACGGCCGATGCGCAGGGGGCTTCGGATATCGCTTTGACCATGTACCGGGCCGCGGCGGCTCGCGCGGACGGCGACGTTTCGGCGCAGTTGCGCTATGCCGACGCGCTGGCCCGCGCCGGGCGGGTGAAACAGGCGCAGCAGATCCTGACGCAACAGCTTCAGCGCCACCCGGAGCAGCGCGACCTTGCGCGCGCCTCGGCCATCGTGGACATCATCTCCGGCGACGCGGCCGGGGCAGTCAGCAAGCTGGATCGTTTGCTGGCCGACGCGCCGCATGATGAGAAGTTGCTCGCGGACAAGGGAGTCGCGCTGGACCTGCTGGGGCGCCATGCCGACGCGCAGGCGCTGTACCGCGCCGCGCTGGCGGTTTCCCCGGATGATGTTTCGGTCAAGAACGACATGGCGCTGTCGCTGATGCTGCAGGGGCGGCGGCAGGAGGCGCAGGCGGTGTTCGAGACAATCGGCGAGGCGGATGATGCGCCGGCTCGGGTGAGAACCAATCTTGGCGTGCTGTATGCGGCCGATGGCGATGCGGCCCGGGCGCAGGCGGTCACCAACGGCCAGGTCAGTCAGGACGACCTGATGGCCCTTGCGAAGGGGTTGCGCACGGCGCCGTCCGGCGTACCTGACGGAAGTCGTTAGTTTATTGGAACGATACGCGGCGATACGGGGATAGCGCTGTCGCTTACGGCCTCGTTATGGTTGGCGCAGGCTGCCGCACGGCGTTGAACCGGCCGCCGACGATCAGGCGGCTGCCGGGGGGCGGTTGCGTGATGACCAAGCGGTTTTCCACCGGCGTTTCCCTTTCAGGCATTGTTGCCCCCTGGAGGCCTGTTTGGTATCTGGATAAAACAGCGTTCCGACGTGCGGGCGATTCCGGTTGCCCGGCCGGGACTGGCGGGCTCCCCGGTATTGGAACGAAGACACATGCAGACAGCGCCTGGCGTGAGCGCCCTCGACGGCATACGCATCCGCCCGGCCACGGCGGCGGACACCGGCCGGATCGTTGCCCTGGACCAGGCGGTCACCGGCCTGCCGAAGCCTGACTACTGGCAGGACATGGTCGCGCGCTGCCAACCACCGCAGGATCGGCGGCGGTTCTTCCTGGTGGCCGAGGATGGCGACGCGATCGACGGCTTCATCGCCGGCGAGATCCGCAGCTGGGAGTTCGGCTCGCCGCCCGTTGGCTGGATCTTCGCGGTGCAGGTGCGTCCGGCGCGGCGCGTGCGGGGCCTCGGCACGCGGCTGTTCGAGGCCGTCTGCGACTGTTTCCGCGACGCCGGTGTGCATCACGTCCGCACCATGGTGGCGCGCGACAACACGATGATCCACGCCTTCTTCCGCAGCCAGGGCATGACCGCGGGCCCGTTCCTGGAACTGGAGATGCGCCTTGACTGACCGCCGCTTGCCGGCATGAGGTTGCAGAAAGCCACGGTGTTCGGCCTGTACGCGGTGCTGGAGCTTGCCGCCGCGCCGGACCGCCAGCTGACGGTGACCGAGATCGCCGACAAGTACGGCATTTCGGCGCACCACCTTGCCAAGGTGCTGCGTGACCTGGGACGGGCGGGCCTGGTCGATTCGGTGCGCGGCGCCGGCGGCGGCTACCGGTTCGTCGGGGATGCAAGGCGGCTGACCCTGATGGACGTCATCCGCCTGTTCGAGGACGTCGAGGCCGATGCCGACGACCAGCCGCAGGCCGGGCCCGGCATTGCCGAGGGGCTGCGCTTCGTGCTGGCCGAGGTGGATTCGCATACCGTGCCGACGCTGCAGTCGATCAGCCTGGCCACCATGCTGAAGCTGGTGGCACGGCGGCCTTGGGTGAACGGCTCGTCGGGGCGGTGAGGCGGCGCGGCTGGGGCCGACGTATCCGGGCAAGAGATCCGGCGGAGCAAGCAGGGCAAGGTCGTCGCCTTATCGTCATGGCCGGGCGTGTCCCGGCCATCTACCCCGCGCCGTCGAAGCGCGGATGGCCGGGACACGCCCTACGGCATGCACGCATCTCGGAAGCAACCGCCGGGCCGCGTCGCGGTGGCGTGCCCCCCGCGCACACATCTGGCGTGGGGCGTCGTGCCGACCGGGATGGGGCGGGGGCGGGTCTGCCACCGCAATCAAGCGAACACGGCGTTGCACGGTGTTTGCACGGAGTTCCGCAGAGAAGGTCGATCATGCGCGTCGCGCGAAGCGCGTCAAATCACCGGACGCCGTCAAGGAGGCGATCATGCTGCGGCCGCCCCGGAAGACTCTGCGCAACTCCGTGCGAACACCGTGCAACGCCGTGTTCGCTTGATTGCGGCTGGTGAAACCAGCACCGGCCATGACGGTATTGAGCCACGGCCGCAGCGGATCGTTTCCGGAGTCTGTGCATCCGGTAGGGACACGCCCGGCCATGAATGTGAGGGAGAAGCCCTTGCTTCGCCAATTCGCGTATCCTGATACGTATGGGGACACGTCCGGCCATGACGAGAGGCAATGGACTGGGCCGTCGCGGATGGTGCGTTGTGAATCGCCGCCGGACGAACGGCAGTAGAGGTGGCGCCCATACTGAATAAGAGGAAGATGTACCATTCTTCCATTATTTAAGCAGGCCGCTGTCGCGGCGCTTTCACAGAGAAAATCCGCTCGCTTTGATCCAGATCAAAGCAGCCACCGCACGGACGGGCAAATCATCACCTGACCCATAATCGGTATTCAAGTACCGGAATGTAGGAATCAGCATCGCCAAGGGAAGCGGCCATGATCCCAACAGCCACCCACCGGACCGCGGTGCCGGCATGACCGCGCCGGCACCGCCCGTCCGGGCCTGGATCGAGCAGGAGGGCGCCCTGCTGCGCCTGCACCTGGCGCGGCCGAAGGCCAACGTGCTGGACGCCGCCATGATCGCCGCGCTGGACGCGGCGCTGACCGCCGAACTCGGGCGGCCCGGCCTGCGCGGCGTGCTGATCGATGCCGAGGGGCCGCATTTCAGCTTCGGCGCCAGCGTCGAGGAACACCTGCCGGACGCCTGCGCCGCCATGCTGCGGGATTTCCACGCGCTGCTGCTGCGCCTGCTGGCCCCGCCGCTGCCGGTGCTGGTCGCGGTGCGCGGCCAGTGCCTGGGCGGCGGGCTGGAACTGGCCATGACCGCCACCCGCATCTTCGCGGCGCCGGGGGCGATGCTGGGCCAGCCGGAGATCCGCCTGGGCGTGTTCGCGCCGGCGGCCTCCTGCCTGCTGCCGGAACTGATTGGCCCGGCTGCGGCCGAGGACCTGCTGCTGTCCGGCCGCAGCCTGACCGCCGCCGAGGCGCTGTCGGCGGGCCTGGTGCAGGCGGTGGCAGACGATCCCGAGGCGGCCGCGATCGCGTGGTTCACCATGCACCTCGCCGACAAAAGCGCCATGGCGCTGCGCTGCGCGATGCAGGCGGCGCGCGGCGACCGCGTCGAGCGGGTGCGGCGGCGGCTCGGGGACCTGGAAGCCCTTTACCTGAACGACCTGATGCGGGGCCACGACGCGCTGGAGGGCCTGACCGCCTTCCTGGAAAAGCGTCCGCCGCGCTGGGAGCATCGCTGACCATGACAACCACCGCGGACATCATCGCCCGCTGCCGGGCGCTGTACGAGGACCTGAATTTCACCCATGCGCGGGAATGGAAGGCGGCGGCGCCGGGGCGCATCGTCGTCGGCTTCATGCCGTTCTACGTGCCGCGCGAACTGATCCACGCCGCCGGCGGATTGCCGCTGGGGGTGCTGGGCGGCGGCGACCAACTGGAGGTGATCCAGGGCGACGCCTATTACCAGAGCTATATCTGCCGTATCCCGCGCTCGACCATCGAGCTGGGCGTGACGAACCGGCTGGATTTCGTTGAAGCGATGCTGTTCCCGTCGATCTGCGACGTGATCCGCAACCTGTCGGGCATGTGGAAGATCCTGTTCCCGAACGTGCGCAGTCGTTACTTCGACGTGCCGCAGAATTTCTCCGACGGCGTCGGCGGCGAGTTCTACGTCAACGAGCTGGGCGAGCTGCGCGCGATGCTGGCGGAGCTGGCGGGGCGGCCGGTCACGGATGACCAGATCCGGTATTCGATTGCGTTGTATAACGAAAACCGCCGGCTGGTGCGCGAGGTTTACGCCTTCCGCGCGCGGGAGCCATGGAAGGCGCCGGCGACCGAGGTGTATCTGCTGATGCGCGCCGGGATGGTCCTGCCGGTCGAGGACCATACCAGGATGCTGGCGGCCTATCTCGACGCCGCGGCCGAGGAGGAGCGCCCGCGCCGCGACAATGCCCGCGTGGTGCTGACCGGGGTGTTCTGCGAGCAGCCGCCGCTGGGCCTGATCCGCTCGATCGAGCTGGCCGGCTGCTATATCGTTGATGACGATTTCATGCTGGTCAACCGCTGGGAATTGTCGGACATCGACCTGGGCGGCGATCCGCTGGCGGGCATGGCGCGGGCGTACCTGCACAACTCGTCCAGTACTTCGGCGAAATATCAGCCCGACCCGGCACAGAAGGGGCTGTACCTGGTCGAGGCGGTGAAGCGCAGCGGGGCAGAGGGCGTGATCTTCGCCTCGCCCAGCTTCTGCGATCCGGCGCTGCTGGAACGGCCGATGCTGCAGCGCGTGCTGGCCGAGCACGACATTCCCTGTATCGCCTTCAAGTACGCCGAGAATTCCGGGCAGATGCAGCCGATCCGCGAGCAGGCCGGAACGTTTGCCGATTCGATCAAGCTGTGGAGCGTGGCATGAACACGAAAGTCGCCGCACCGGTGGCCAAGGACGCTTCGATGCTGAAGCAGAAGGCGATGATCGCCGGCAACTACGCGAAGCTGGGCAGCGCGCGGGCGGACGGGCGCAAGGTGGTGTCCACCTTCGTGCCGGGGAACCTGAACGAACTGATCATGTGCTTTGACCTGGCGAACAACCTGCCGGAGATCAACGCGATCCAGAACGGCATGCGCAAGCGGACCGGCGGGCTGATCATGGAAGCCGAGAAGCGCGGCCATTCCGAGGATGTCTGCACCTATGTGAAAGCCGATCTGGGCATGATCGCCAAGGGCAATCTGGGGCCGGACGGCGAGCAGTTGCCGGACCCGGACCTGCTGCTGCTGTCCTATACCGGCTGCTTCACCTTCATGAAGTGGTTCGAGCTGTTGCGTGACCAGTACAAGTGCGAGACGGCGATGCTGCACGTTCCCTACCAGGGCGACGGCAGGATCACCGCGAACATGATTTCCTACGTCGTCCGCCAGCTTCGCGAGGAAGTCATACCAAAGCTGGAACGCATCAGCGGCGTCAGGTTCGACATCGACCGGTTGCGGGAAAACCTCGCCCGATCGGCCCGGGCGGAGGAGGATTTCGTCTGGGTCATGGAATCGGCGAAGTCGAAGCCGTCGCCGATCGATGCGTATTTCGGGGGCGTTTACTACATCGGACCGATTTTCACGGCGTTCCGCGGCACGGCGGATGCGGAGGAGTATTACCGCCTGCTGCGCGCGGAAATCGCCGAGCGGCTGGCGAACGGGCAGGGGCCGGTGACGCCGTCGGGCGACATGGCGAGCGAGCGCTATCGGCTGGTGGTGGAAGGGCCGCCGAACTGGACCAGTTTCCGCGACTTCTGGAAGATGTTCTACGACGAAGGCGCCGTCGTCGTCGCCAGCACCTATACCAAAGTCGGCGGGCTGTACGACCAGGGCTTCCGGCACGATCCGGACCATCCGCTGGAAAGTCTCGCTGAGTATTGCCTGGGCTGCTACACCAACCGCAACCTGCCGGGCCGGATCGATCTGCTGGCGCAGTATATGGAAGACTACCAGGCGGACGGTCTGCTGATCAATTCGATCAAGAGCTGCAACAGCTTCTCCGCCGGCCAGTTGCTGATGCTGCGGGAGATCGAGCGGCGCATCGGCAAGCCGGCGGCGTTCATCGAGAGCGACCTGGTGGACCCACGCTATTTCTCCGGTGCCAACATCAGGAACCGGCTGGAGAGCTATTTCCAGATGATCGACCAGCGGCGCAACGGTGCCGCCCGCGCGGCATAGGAGGCGTTGCACATGCGCGTTTTCATTGGCATCGATCTCGGTTCCACCACCACCAAGGCAGTGGTGCTGGACGAGAGCCTGAGCGTTCTGGGCCGCGGCATCACCAATTCCCGCGCCAACTACGACACCGCCTGCAAGGTGGCGAAGAGCGAGGCACTGCTGGACGCGCGGTTCACCCTGCTGCAGCGCGGCCTGGCGCCGGTGGTCGCGGCGGAGTCGCGGCTGGATGATTTCCTGGGATCGCTGGAACGCAGCTTCCGCCTGGGCCAGTTTGTCGAGCACCTGGACGACCTGGAGCAGACCTGCCTGGACAAGGCGAAGGCGGATCGTTTCAGGAACCAGCAGGCCGCCATTGGCGAGGCGATGCATGCGATCTTTCATCGGCTGCGGGCGGATGCGCCATCGCTGTTCACTCGTGACGCGCGGCGAAAATCCGATTTCTTCCGCGATCTGGCCGGCTCGCGCTTCATGGCGTTGGCGCAGGAAACCGCGAAGGCGGCGGGCCTGTCGTATGACATGCTGTTGAACATTTACGACAAGGCGATCATCGAGGTGGAGAACCGTCCGCCCAGCGGGGACCTTGGTCGCAAGCTGCTGCGGGCGCTGGACCGGGTGCTGGAGACCGCGCCGGAAATCGCCGAGGTGGCGGCGGACGTGTCCGGCCCGACGCACCGGGCGCTGGACATTCCCATCGGGGAGGCCTCGGTCGTCGGCACCGGCTATGGCCGCGTGACGCTGCCGTTCCCGAAGGAGCATATCCGCTCGGAAATCCTCTGCCACGGACTGGGCGCGCACATGATGCATCCCGGCACGCGCACCGTGCTGGATATCGGCGGCCAGGACACCAAGGCGATCCAGGTCGATCCGCACGGCATCGTCGAGAACTTCCAGATGAACGACCGCTGCGCCGCCGGCTGCGGGCGCTACCTGGGCTATATCGCCGACGAGATGAACGTGGGCGTGCACGAACTCGGACCCCTGGCGTTGCGGGCGACGCGGACGGCGCGGATCAATTCCACCTGCACCGTGTTCGCCGGCGCGGAACTGCGCGATCGGCTGGCGCTGGGGGAGAAGCGGGAGGACATCATTGCCGGCCTGCACCGGGCGATCATCCTGCGGGCGATGTCGATCCTTTCTCGCTCGGGCGGGGTGCGCGACCAGTTCACCTTCACCGGCGGCGTCGCCAGGAACGAGGCCGCGGTGCGCGAACTGCGCCAGCTGATCAGCGAGAACTATGGCGACCTGGCGATCAATATCAATCCGGACTCGATCTATACCGGCGCGCTGGGAGCCGCCGCGTTCGCGCAACGCGCGGTGAACTGAGGGAGAGGGAACGATGATCAGGACCGCCGGCATCGACATCGGCACGGGCGCGATCAAGACGGTGATCTTCGCGTTCGAGAACGGCTCGCCGCAGTGGCTGGTGCGGCGCGTGGAACGGGTGCGGCAGCGCGACCCGCTGCAGCTGGCGGCGGACGAGTATCACGCGGCGCTGGCGGAATCCGGGCTGGCGCACGCGGACATGGACTATGTCGCGACGACGGGTGAGGGCGAATCGCTGGCGTTCCATACGGGTCACTTCTATTCCATGACGACGCACGCGCGCGGCGCGATCTTCCTGGATCCCGAGGCGGGGGCGGCGCTGGATGTCGGCGCGCTGCACGGCCGCGCCATCCGCATGGACCGCCGGGGCAAGGTGCTGAGCTACAAGATGACCAGCCAGTGCGCGTCGGGCTCCGGGCAGTTCCTGGAGAACATCTCGCGCTACCTGGGCATCGCGCAGGACGAAATCGGCGCGCTGTCGAAACAGGGTGACAGCCCGGAAAAGGTCAGCGGCATCTGCGCGGTGCTGGCCGAGACCGACGTGATCAACATGGTTTCGCGCGGTGTCTCCGCCCCCAACATCCTGCGCGGCATCCACGGCTCCATGGCCGATCGGCTGGCCAAGCTGATCAAGTCGGTGGGGAACGTGGAGGGCGTGGTGATGATGACCGGCGGGCTGGCGCACGACGATGGCCTGGTCGCGGCGATGCAGGACGTGATGCGGCAGGAGAAGGTGCCGTGGCAGGTCCGCAGCCATCCGCAGTCGATCCATGCCGGCGCCATCGGCGCGGCGCTGTGGGGCGCGTACCGGCATGAGAAGCTGAGCCGGCGGGAGTCGCTGCCGCGGGCTGCGTAGAATCGGCCCGCGGCAGAACCGTTACGATGGGGCGCGCAGCCGGCGATGCGACCGCCCCATCGATGTGCGCGATCGTGGCGACGTCAGGCCGCCTTCATGGCCATATCGGCGGACAGGAGATATGGCGTCGTTCCGCCGAGGTGCAGTTCCAACTGGAAGGATCGTTCGGGCCTTGCTGTAAACACGTCCTGCGGCAGCCCGGCATCGCCGCAGGTCCAGCGGATGCCGTCATCGGGTTCGTAACCGTGAAAACCGTCGGTCAGCCGTTCATCCGAGGCTTCGAGCAGCTCCACCTGCGGCCCATCCCACAGGATGACCCTGCGCAGGGCGATGCCGAGCAGACGCGGGTCTCGGGCTAGGCCAAGTTCCATGGGTGAGGCGGCGCGGGAAACGATGCGCACGCGCCCAGGCCGTGGCGGCAGCTGGAACGTATAGACGTTCCGATGGACGGCCACGGGATTCAGGCGCCTGCCATCGACCAGAAGATACGGCTCCGGATCCATTGTAAGCGGGCCGATCGGCTGTTGATTGGCGCGATCCAGCAGGCGTTGCCAGACGGCATCGACGACCGCTCCGCCGGTGATCACCGGGGCGCATGCCTGTTGCGCACCCTGATGGGCCGTCCAGGCATTTCGGAACAGCCAGCGGTTTCCGTCGTCGCGGAAGCTTTCGGCCGGCGCGCCGTTGGCGATCAGCACGTCGTGGGTTTCCAGCTCGATGTGGTAGAGCAGGACTTCCTGTGGCTCGTCGTCCCAGAGGATGGATCGCTGGTTGATAAGGAACTCGGCCGGGATCAGCACGTCGTCGAACAGAAACGCGTGCGCCCTGGTTACCCGCAGGTCGTGATTCGGAATGCCGTCGCCAAACGCATCCATCCGCACGATCACCGGCGTGGCGGCGCCGCGCTGGCGCCGTGTTGCCAGCATCCTGCCCTCGCCGATCCAGACAATCGGCCGCACTTTGCCACTGTGGGTGAGGATGTGGTCGCCGGGCGAGAGATCCTCGATGGGCACCTCGCCCGACGGCGTGGCGATGCGGGTTCCGCGCAGGAAGCACAACGGCAGCGAGTCGGCCTGCGACGCGGCGCCCCAGGCCGCACCGAGGCCGCCGCCAAAGGTCTGGACCAGCGTGCCCGCACCTGTTGTCGTGTTGATGGAATAGATGTCATTTCCATCGAACCCATAGAGGACGCCGTCGGATCCGGTGGCAAGGCCGTACATGGTGGGGTCCGCAACGACCTGGCCGACGACGGTCGCGGCACCGGTCAGGGGATCCACCTTCAGCAGGTCGGTGTTCGTGCCGTCTGTCGCAGTTTGATAAAGGTTGCCGTTGTTGAACGACAGGTCGCCCGCCGATTTCAGGCCGAGTCCGGAATTGCCGATCAGCGTGGCTGCGCCGGTCGTTGTGTTGAGGGTATAAAGTCCCGTACCGCCGGAGGCATACAGCGTCCCGTTCGAATTGAAGACCAGCCCGTTCAGGACCGCCCCGGTGGGGCCGATTGTAGTTGCGGCACCGGACTGATTGATGCTGTAGAGGGTGGTGAACGACTCGCCGAACAATTGCCCGGTGGAGCTGAGCGCGATATCGGTGAGCTGCTGACCCGAGCTGCCCAGCAAGGACACGGAACCCGTGTCCAGGTTCACGGTGCCGATGTTTCCGTTCACATCGTCAACCCAGATGATCGGGGCTGGCGTTATCGTGAGCGTTGCCATGTTGTTGTCCCTTCCGTTGTTCCACTCCCGGACGCAAACCCCATTTCATTGCGTACGGTAGCATACGGCTCGGGGGCGGCAAAATGTCAAGGACGTGATCATCACTTTTCCGCTAATCGCGTATCCGGCAGGAGGGGCTGGACGTGCCGTTCAAACGGCAGGCCCCCCGGAATGCCGGGCAGACGGGCTTGTCGCGAGACAGTAGGCGCGGAGGGGCGTCACCTGGGCTGCCCTGACGAGGCGCGTATCAAGTGGGAGGTCGCCGCCGGCCACCGCAAAGGCGGAGCGCTGCGAGCGGTTCCATGTCGTGTCAGTCTTCCCGGCCCAGGCTGCCACGGTCAACTTCCATAGTCTGCAAGCCTGCGATGACCGCATGCGCAAGCGTACGGCGCGCGCCATCGACGCACCCAGGTTCAAGCTCGGCGTTTGGTGCATGGCTTCCGCCAGTCGGCCTCGAAACGCAATCGGTGCGCTCTTCGCGCCGGTGGCGCAGCATCAATCGATCCGGCAATTCCGGCCGGTTAAGTAACGTCCAGGGATCTCCCGGCGCAGCACCTTGGCCGCCGGGGACAATGCAGTTGTTCGACAAACACGGTGGACTTCGGAGCCGCCTAGCGGCTGATGATCGTCTTCGCGCGGGCCATCGGTCTTACGGTCCGTAAGGAACCGGTAGCTATCCTTGTCGAGGTGGCCCAGGTCGCCGGATTTCGAGAAGTCAGCGGCAAACTCTGCGGAAGGTTCCCGGCGGCGCGTCGACAGGATCGGAAGATGACTTTTCTGCAAGCTGACAGTCATTGACCAGTCAACAAGCACGGCCATGTGTCGCGCAGACGCCAAAGTCAAGTAACCGGACGCATCAGATTCGCAGAGCCACATTGACTATAATTTGTTCTCCGATTTCACCTGGATGATCGACGCCCGCAGGAATCGAGCATATGCTTCGCAATCAGGCGGTCCAACCGCCGATAGTGAGACATCATGTTATCCAACCAATGCCTCGCCGATGGACGGACGCCGCGATCATGAGCGACGATCGACTGGCTGGATTATTGTCACTGGCGCTGCCGGACTATCAGGCGCCTCGGGGCGGGCTCGATTTTCGGCAGATATTCCGTACGCTGCGCGCCCGCGCCTATGTGCTGCTGATCGTTGCCGTGTTTGGAGGTTTCGCCGGCTATGCGTTGCAGCGGGCGATCTCGCCTCGCTACACCAGCACGACGGAAATCCTGCTCGATCCACGGCGGGCCGATGCGTTTGGCGCGGATGCCAGCTTCGCGAATATTTATGTCGATTCGGCGAAAATTGCCAGCGTCGTTTCAATTATTGATTCTTCCGAGTTGCTCGGTCGTGTCGTCCGGTCCGAGAAGCTCGCCGACGATCCCGAGTTTGGCGGCCCTCGGCACCCCTGGCTGGAAAAGTGGCGCAGCCTGCTGCCTTTTCTCCCCGCACCGGATGTTTCGACGGGTCCGCAGGCGCGCGAGAGACGGGCGCTCGAGCGTTTGACGAAGGCGGTGCGGGTGGAGCGGGAGGGAACGACCTATGTGCTGACGGTCGCCGTCAGCGCCAGGTCGCCGCAGCGCGCGCAACAGCTCGCGCGCGCGGTCGCCGACGCCTACCTGAAAGACCAGATCGACACGAAAATTTTGGCGGCGCAACAGGATACCGACTGGCTGAACGCCCGTCTGAGCGAGCTTCGCCAGAAGCTTGAGGACAGCGAGCGAAAGGTCGAGGCGGTTCGCACGAAGTACGGCCTGGAAGTCGGTGGATTGGCGGATCGTCAGTTTGATGCATGGCGCCGGAACCTGGGTCTGGCAAGTTCGGCCTCCAACAACACGCTGAGTCCGGAAGAGGCATCCGTCGCCGCGCTGAGAACCCAGTTGCTGAACGCCCAGCAAGAGATCGCGGTGCGGCATTCCCAGTGCGTGCAGGCCGAACAGGCCAGGCAGTCCGGTCAGAGCATTGAGGGAATGGCCGAAGGCGGCCAGTCCAACGTGATCGAGCAACTGCGGCTGAAGCAGGCCGATGTCGCCCGCCAGATCGCCGCCTTGTCTGCTCATTATAATGACTCCTTTCCGGAACTGCGGCGCGCTCGTAGGGACCTCGCAACAATCCAGGGCCGGATAGCGGCGGAACAGGCCAGGGTTGGCGAAACGATCTGCAGTATCTACAAGATCGCCGTCGCCCGCCAGGAAGCGCTGTCCCGAGAGCTGAAGCAGGCGATGCAGGCCGAATACGCCGCCCCGGGCGTGGAAGGGCGAATGCAACTCCTGCAGGCTCAGCGAGAGGTGGACGCGAACCAAGGCCTGTACGATTCGCTTTTCGACCGCCGACGTGAGGTGGAAAGACAACAAAACCGCCACGAGGCGGAGGCGCGGATAATTTCGGATGCGGACCTTCCGGAGCATCCAAGTTGGCCGAAACCAGTCCTGTTCCCTTTGTGCGGCGTCTTGCTTGGCTTGCTGTGCAGCGTCGGCCTGGCAATCGTCGCGCCGGTGCTCAGGAACAGATTTGCGCACGTCAGCGACGTCGAGCGGCAACTGGGCCTCCCCGTCCTTGCGTCGGTGCCGCCGTTGGGCCGCAAGGATCTGTGGCTCAAGCGCGAGCGATTAACGCTCGTTGAGTACTCGGTCCGCCGCCCTTTGTCGCCTTTTGCCGAAAGCCTCCGGCTTGCCCGGGCGTTGTTGCGGCTTGGCGACATCGGCGGCAATCGTATCGTTCAGATAACTTCCGCCGCGCCGGCTGAAGGCAAGTCCACCTTTGCGGCCGCGCTGGCGATATCGGCGGCGAAGACCGGCCTGAGGGTAATTCTCGTCGATGCCGACATGCGGCGTGGGTCGCTATCCGGCATGTTCAACCTCGCCAACAAGGATGGGCTGATCGGCCTTGCGACTGGCGAGAATCTACCTGTAACCTATACGCAACAACTCGGTGATGTATCCCTGGAGGTTCTCGGGGTCGGCAACGCGATTGTGCCTCGACCCGATCTTATTGCCTCGGCACGCTTCGCCATGTTGCTCAAGGATCTTGCCCTGACCTACGACGTGATCATTTTGGACACCCCCCCGGTCCTGGCCGTGTCCGACGCCATGAGCATCGCCCGTGCGGCCGATGCGACGGTTCTCGTGGTGGACGCTCAGAAGACACCGAAAGATGTCGCCGAACGCGCAGTGAAATCGTTGCGGGCCGCGGGAGCTCAAATCGCCGGCGTGGTGCTGAACAGGCACAGGCAGACCGATATCGGCGACAAACACTATGCGCAGGCTATTGCCAAATACTATGCGCTGGACGCACTCACCTGAGACCCAACGGGACGCGATCGTTCCAGATGTGTCCGGCCTGGGCAGAGATCTTTTCGTTCGTGCCTCGCGCGTTGTCTCGCCGGACCTGGAACCGCCGACCGGGCTGCGCGGCGGCCTTGCTGATCGCGCTCAGCGCAACGGGTGTTCAAGCAGCGCCAGATACCACGGTGCCAACGTCAGCCCTGCCCAGCTGCTCGGATCGAGGGTTTGCTCAAACCGCTGTCTAATTCCCGGATCATAAGGCACCAATGCCGGCCAGACGGTGGTTTGCCCGGCATCGGTTCTCACCAGGCGATCGATATCATCGTGGCTGAATTCAAGACCGTGGGCGTAGGCTGCGACGATGGCAGTCACATCGATGTCGTAATACCCCGGATTCGGATGGACGCCGATCCAATGCTTGGGACGGCCGGCTGCGTTATAGTCCCAGGCGCCGGCGGGCTCCCAGTAGTTCCAAATACGATATGTGCCATCATCGGCGGCGACCATGCGTGATTTCATCACCCGGAACCAGTTGTCGGCCAGGGTTCGATATTCGGGATTCCCGGTCGCGTCGAACATCGCGAGCAACCATGACGCGACCAGGTTGGCTTTGTTGTCCGGGTGTGAAAAGCCGATCGTCGGGGAATTCCTGTTGGCATATCCGTTCGTCCACCTGCCGGTGGCACGGTCGATGCCGAACGGCAGAACGATGCTGATGTAGCCAGCGGCAACCGGCCGCCATGCTCCGCGATCCTGCCATTTCCTGAATATGGACCCGGCAAGGCGGATGTAGCCAGCCGCCTGCGATCCGTAACGATTCCGCAGCGTCGTATCTTTGGTGATCAGCGACGACAGCAGGACCACCGGGCGCAGTGCCATCGCTTCCCCAAGCAGGCTGTCAGCATAATAACTATCGAGATCATCGACGGGTGTTCCGGCGGCCCCGACCTTTGGCCATCCGGGATAGCCATCGGGTTCGACCACGGCGCGGCGAACCCAGTCGTTGGCGCAACTGATCAGCCCGTCTATCCACCGCGTATCCGCCGTCGCCAGGTACCCATAGTAAAGGCCGTTGAGAATGGGCGATATCAGCCATCCAATCTCCTCTCCGGTGGCAGTTTCGCAGTAATGCGCACGCATCTCCCGCGCTATGTTCAGCTTCCACAATTCCTTGATACGATTCCGGTATGCCAGTTGCTGGCCAAGGAGAGCCTGGGCCGCCGGCGCGTTGTTGTCGCCGCGATTGGCTGTAACCGGAGTCGGGCAATTGCAAACTGTAATATAAAAGACGGCGGTAACAGCGCTGATTTTCCACCATCGCCGCCGACACCGCGATCCTGCCGCCAGGGCCCGCGCCTCGGCTGCCCTGTAAATCATCGATGTCTGCATTTCCTGGGATTTACAGGCAATTTTTGCACTTGTCCATACGCAGTAAGCAGAAATCAACCAAGAGTTGAACAAAAGCGTCAACTTCCCGTTAGCCTGGATAAGGATGATTGTCGGTGTCGGATAATTAGCGCTAAAGTCATGACGGACGCCAGGAAAGGAGGCCACGCGGAGCAGACGACAGGCACAGCTGGACCGGCAAATCACTCCGTTTTTCTTAAACATATTTAGAACACGATAGCTCTCTGGCGGGACCCAATGGGTACTACGCCTGAACAATGGTGGACTGTACGTCACAGAAACGCATCCGGCTGACGATGCTGACAACATGGTGTTGACCGATATCTGCGCTGTACGAAGGAGTGACGTGGCTTGGCGTGTCGTCACCGGCAATTCAACAGCGCCGAGCTTACAATCTCCGCGAGTCTACCGCGATCGATATCGCCTGAGGTGCCGTAGATGCATGGGTCAAGAAGCGACGAGGCTAGCGGTGCCTGTGACGTACGTCATGCCGACCTGGGAAAGGGTTAGCGACATGCTAGCTGACGAGCCGGCTGCCAATTTCGGGTCGGAAGTCATTAGCGAAATGCTTTGCAGGCCCGTTCGCTTCCTCGGTATCCCGCTCCATCCATTGACGATGAATGATACAATTGCCGTGGCACGATGGGCCATGCAGAATCGATGTCATGTCCAGCATGTCGCCCTGAATGTTGCAAAACTGGTGAAGTTGCGCGGTGACGCTGAATCGCGGGCCGACGTCCTGGCTGCTGATGTTGTGGGGGCCGACGGAATGGGAATTGTGGTTGGCGCCCGCCTGCTTGGCGCCTGGATTCCGGAACGGGTGGCCGGCGTGGACCTGATGGACAACTTGTTCGGGCTCTGCGCGGCCGAGCACTTCCGCCCGTATCTGCTGGGCGCGACACCCGGCGTTCTTGCCGATGCCATCGCCGAACTGAAGCGGCGACATCCTGAACTCCAACTGGCCGGGTTTCATCACGGCTACTACAGTGAAGCCGACGAAGCCGTGGTCGCAGCATCGATCCAGCAGAGCGGCGCGGATTGCCTGTTCGTCGCGATGCCTACCCCGCGAAAAGAACGTTTCATGGCGAAGTATCGGGACGGGCTTGGCGTCCCGTTCGTAATGGGCGTGGGCGGAGGGCTGGATGTGCTGTCGGGCCATGTCCGGCGCGCACCCGTCTCCTGGCAGCGGACCGGCTTCGAATGGCTCTACCGGACGTTGCAGGAGCCGAGCAGGCTGTGGCGCCGCTATCTGACGACGAACCTTGCCTATGCGGGCCTTCTTGCCGCCGCACTTTTCATGCACGACAGATCCAGGCGGGTGTAAGTTCGTCGCCGTCGAGTTGAGTGCATCAGAAACCGAATATCGCCGCCTCGGTATAGGTGAGGTCGCTGGAGCGGCCGGGTTGCGGTCCCCTGCTGTACATCGGCTGTCTGTTGGGAAACAGCCTGCCGGAAACGCCACGCAGAGGCCGATCCGTCGCCACCATCAGGAACGGCATGCCGTGCAGGGCAAGAAAGCGCCCAATGCAGCCGGCATGGCGTTCAAGATCTTCAAGCGTTGGGCAGTAGATCAGTTGGGCGGACGGAATCCGGGCCCATGTGACAAGACGCCGCCTGAATATGAAAGGAAGTCCTCCGGTTTCGTCCTGCAGCCAGAGGCAGACACAACCGAAGCGGTGGTGATCAGTCAGCAGTTGCATCGCGCCCGGCGGGATCGTGGGGATTTGTGCCCAGTGCCGTGGCAGCCAAGCCAGATGCATCCCACTCCCGACCGACGCGACCGAAACCGGAGCAGCAAAAACCCCCGAGTTAAACTTGATGAATCCCTGGGCCGATATGATCGGAATTGTCTGTTCAGCCGGTGACACGTTGAGATATGTTGCCGATCGGTTTCGAATCGCCCGCATGACCATCAACGGGGCATACGCGCGAAACTCAGGCATCACGTACCAGCTTGAGAGGTTGCAGCGGGTGATGGTGCCGTGCATCGAGGGGCTGGAGATCACCAGCAGCACGCCTACGGGGACGCCGCCTGCTTCAAGCATGTATCCGAACTGTACGAAACCAGCCGCGGGTTGAATTGTGCCAAGCCGCTGTAAGCCAGTACACCAGTAGCGAATGTCCCGGGTCGGGAAGCCACAACGCAGGAGACTCGCAATACCAGAGAGGTCCGCCGTCCCGATCGGCCTGCACGTAATCATTAGATGCGAGTGCGATCCATGCTGATTCAATTTCAGTATCCGATGGAGTATACAGACGAGGCGGCGTGGTCTCCATGACACCGAAGACGTATATGCCGGCGTTCCGCCGAACGTGAGAGGTCTTCCGGCCGGCGAAGGCCAGCATCAACGGGTCTATCCGGCAACGCAAAAATGAGCGACTGCGCATTGACAGTATCTGCAGCCGTCGACTACATTTGCTGCCGGGCCAGTCCGAAATACGGAGGGAGGCACCACTGTCGATGCTTATCCAAAATGACGAGTGAGCATCGTGGCCCTGATGACAATGGCCCCTTGGTGTCAGTCGTGATCCCGCACTATAATGACCTTGTGGGTCTGAAAACCTGCTACGCCAGATTACAGAGACAGACATGGCCACGCAACGACATAGAGATCGTCGTCGCAGACAACAATTCAGCCTGCGGAATCGACGCTGTCCAGTCCACGGTTCCCAACGCGGTCGTGATTGCGGCCCCCATCCAGGGCGCGGGGCCGGCGCGCAACGCGGGTGTGGCAGCAAGTTGCGGCAGGATCGTGGCGTTTCTCGACAGCGATTGCGTGCCGGAGCCAGATTGGATCCAGGAGGGCGTGGCAGCCCTGCAGCGGTACGACTTCGTCGGGGGCGAGGTGGTCACCTTTGCTCGCCGGGCAGACAAGCCAAATCCGGTCGAGGCTTACGAGCGTGTCTTCAATTTCAATTTCCGCCGTTACATCCAGAAGGTCGGCTTTACCGGAACCGGCAACATGTTCGTCCCGCGCTCGGTATTTGACCAGGTCGGCGGGTTCCGTACCGGGGTTGCCGAAGATGTCGATTGGTCATTCAGGGCAAGATCCCTGGGTTATCGGATCGGCTATGCAGAGCGGGCGGTGGTTGGTCACCCGGCCAGACGCAGTTGGAACGATCTCGAACAACGCTGGGCCCGAATGGAAGCCGAGCATTTCTTGCTGTGGCGGGAGCGGCGCAGCGGGCGTGCGCTGTTTGCATTGCGGGCCCTTATCATGCCCTTGTCAGCGGTCCCGCACGCCGGACGAGTGGTCTTTACATCAAGGCTTGTTGGTCCGCGCGCCCGTCTGGGGGCCATTGCCGTGTTGTTTCGCCTCCGCCTGTGGCGGGCGCGGCGGATGCTATGGCTGGCGTGGCGAAATTCCCTGCCGGCCGCAGCCACGGGGCCTGCGGATGTTGGGCTGCCCCGCAATTGAACAGGCCGGGTTGTCACGACTGCGAACGTCCATCATCGGCGTTCTTGTCCGGCGATACGGTCCGGGTGTATTCAAGGCAAGACATATTGCGAAAGCTGCATATCCTGACGGTAAAGCTGAACGTTCCCGTTGCTGTCATAGTCGTTGGTTATCGCAACGAGGGGGATATCGTCGGCTGCCTTGCCGCTCTGTCGCGGGCTGAGGAGGAGCCCGGATTTGAAATATTCGTCGCGGAGAATGGCGGGCGGGCCGCAGCAGCGACCCTGGTCGAAACGTTGCGGCGCGGCGTGTGTACCTGTCCAGCAGGCGCTGACGGCGTGTTGGACTCCCCGCTTATTGTAGAGTGCAACCTATTTTATTTACTCCGCCAGGATGGCACAGTTCGGTCCAGGGTCCACGTGGCTCAGATGGCCGAAAACCTTGGCTATGCCGGCGCGATCAATGCGATGGCGCAGCCTTTGCTGAAAGTCGCAGGCTGGGATGCTATTTGGATCGTCAATCCCGATACCGAGCCGTCGCCGACCGCTCTTGCCGAATTGCGCGACCATTCCACGAGGCGGGCCAGGGGCATGGTCGGAAGCTGCATAATCTCGGCGGAAAGACCCGAGGTCGTTCGCACGCGTGGCCTGGCGTGGTCGAATCTCAGCGCCCGCACTCTGGCCGTCGATTTCCATACGCCACGGGACGTCGAGCCCAATGAAGATGACCTGGAGCTTCGCCTCGGCGCTCCATCCGGGGCGTCTATCTATGTGACCCGAAGCCTGCTTGGGCAGATTGGCCTGCCGGACGAAAGCTACTTTTTGTTCTTCGAAGATCTTGATTGGGGCTTGCGGGCGAAACGTCTCGGTGCCCTGGGCTATGCCCACCGTTCCGTTGTCCTGCACCGGGGCGGCACGACGATCGGAACCAACCGCTACCGCGGGGGATTGTCCCCCCTTGCAGTCTATCTTGAAATCCGGAACCGGATACTCTTCGTCCGGGCGCACCATCCCCGCTGGCTGCCATGGACAATTCTGATGCAATTTCCGCACGTTGCCGCCTATGGCACGAGCGGCGGACTGAGCCTGATCAAGCCTGCGATCCAGGGCCTGATCGCCGGTGTCAAGGGCGAGAGCGGCAGGCCGGACCGGATGTTGCAAGCACACGCAGCCTGGCTTGGATCTCCGCCGCAATGAAGGACGGGGTGAAACTTGCTTTGAGTTGCCTGTATTTCGTGGCGACGCGCACGCAACGGATCGTACTGCGCATGCTGGGAGTAGCCGTGCCTTTGCCGCTGGTGATTTTGTACTATCATGGAATTTCCGCCGACAGTCGGCATTCCTTCGCTCGACAGATGTCTTCCCTTGCCCGCTGGGCCAAGGTCGTTCCCGCCGACTTTAGAACCTCGACTGCGTTGTCGTCACCGACCGTAGCGATCACCTTCGATGATGCGTTCGTCAGTACGTTCGATTATGCGCTTCCGCAACTTTCGGCGCGCAAGTTTCCCTGCACGATATTCGTCCCCTGCGGCAATCTCGGACGCAGGCCCGGTTGGCCGATGGAAAACGAAGCCGGCTGCGACGAAGTTGTCGTTACCGCCGCCCGACTGAGGCAGCAATCGCTTGATCCGCTGGTCGTCCTCGGTTCTCATGGTGTCACCCACCCGCGCTTCACTGAGATATCTTCCGAAACCGCCCGCGCGGAGCTTTCGGACTCCCGCGATATTATCTCTGGTATTACTGGCACGGACGTCAGGCTCTTCGCCTTCCCCTACGGAGACCATGATTGCGGCCTGATCCGGGTCTGCCAGGAAGTCGGCTATACACACGTCTTTACGATTGAGCCGGAGCCGGTTGATCCGCAGGCTGACGCTTTCGTTCGGGGGCGCGTGTCAGTCAATCCGGGCGACGGGCGTCTGGTGTTCTTCCTGAAAGCTTCCGGCGCGTACGCCTGGCTCGTGCCGATTTCCCGGCTTAAGCGTCGCAATCGCGCTTCACGGGAGGATTACGTTCCATATCCGGAAGTTATTTGAGAGATTGCAGTGCAGCACCTTCGCCTTTTCGTGGTTCTGCTGGGGTTGCTGGAGGCAACCTGTCAGAGGGCCGGAACGGCGGATGCGGCGGATTGGCGGGACGTCGATGGAGCGGACAATGCGCCCACCGGGGTCCCACTGATGCCGACCCTTCTGCGGGGATATGGGACGAGGCCGCCCTGGAAAGTTGCCGGCGTTGACTATGCCGTGGGCGTGCCATTGGGAATGGAACTGAAGGATCCAGCCACGATCTCGACGCCTGGCGTGGTGGTCGATGTTGCCAGCCACACGGTTGTTGTCAGTGCGAGCCATGTCAGGCTTACCGGCTATGACTTTGGCTCGGCCGGCGGCTGGGGGAGCTACATTGAACCTGGCGTGACCGACACGAGAATCACGAACAGCCGATTTCTTGTCGGCATCAACAACGTCATTCCAATCAACGTCGCCGCGGGTGCCGGTAGCCTTACCGTCGTCAACAATACCTTCGCCGGCGGCGGTGGCCGCGCCAGCGTCTGGGCACTGGTCAACTACAACGGGTCCGGTAGCTTCATCGCGAAATACAACGTGTTCCTGGACGCCCCGGAAGACGCGATCGACTTCAATTCCGGATCAATGAGGACCATCGTGATGTACAACCTGTTCGTAAATCTTGGCACCCGCCCGGGTTCCCACCCCGACTCGGTGCAGTATGTCAGCGTGCGGTCTTACAATTCTATGATTTCGTTCAACACCATCTACCAGCCCAATCCCAGTGGTATGCAGGGCGTTCAGTTGCAGGCCCAAAATGGTTCGACCATGAACAACACGAGCATCGCAAACAACACGATCGTGGCGAAGGCCGGAACCTCGGTCAGGATGTCCTATTCCATCGCCGTGATCCAAAATCCAGGCAATGTCATCAACGGCGTCACCGTGGAGGGCAACTACATCGACTGCAGCGGCGCTTATGGCCCGTTCTACCCGCCGAGTGGCCGGAACCTGACCTTCCGCGGCAATGTGGACATGCTGACAGGACGCCTGCTGGGTTCGCGGTAACGGATTGGGTCTCCTGCCACGGAATTGGCTTCCCGACGCGCCGGCGTTTCCAGGGACAGATAATTGAGTAATCGCAGTGAAAAGTCATAAGACTATTTGTCGCGCGCCAATCGACGTATTGCTCGTTCCCTGGGTTTATCTCGCGGCCCTGCTGCGCAAAGGCATGCGCCGGACGTGCGTGAGCAAGCTGCGATTATGCTGGGCCTGTCTGCCGCGCACGGCGGTGTTCCTGATCCGAAATCACAATTACGAGCCACGGTCCGACTTCGGGAACTGCCCGGAGCCAGCTTCCTTCGCTAGGCAGCTTCCAGGGATCGATCGGAAGATCAATCAACAATTAGGGTTCCTGGCAAACCTCAATTTCGCGGATGAGCTTGCATTCATCGAGACCAAAGCGGCGCGCCCGGGCCGTTTTACGACGTACAACGGCAATCTCGGCTCCGGCGATGCTGACTGTTGGTATCAAATGGTTCGCTTCCTCAGGCCGGGTCGTATCAACGAAACAGGGAGCGGCTATTCCACGTTGGTTGCAGCAAAGGCCCGTCAGGCGAACCGCAGCGCGTACGGCAAATGCCGGTACCGTCACATGTGCTCAGAGCCCTACGACATGCCCTGGTTGGAGACAACCGGTGCCAGTGTGCTCCCGTCGAGGGGCGAGGATCTCGATCCATCGCTGCTGCTGGAGTTTCAGGAGGATGACGTACTCTTCATAGAATCGCCGCAGATGGTACGACGGGGTGGAAAAGTGATGATTGAGTACCTCCAGATCGTTCGCGTCGTGGCTGTTGGCATTTACGTTCTTATCAGTAACATACTCACTTCGCGACGCGATCTGCCTGAATGGCTGGCCATCGGCATGCGTTTCTGCAACGAGCAATCTCTAACTGAATCGCTTCTTCTTCGCAACGTAGCTTGCGAAATCCTGAGCTCGCTGAATCTTATGCATCACCAACATTACGGCAGGCTGAAGCGTGTTGCGTTATTTACAACTTGCAACAGGGAGCCTGGCTCCTCTTATATGCGGAGAGTTGCCTGATGCCCATCAAGGATACACTCGGCACCGAGTTCCCGGCCTGGCGTCGCTGATTTATCGCGATGCGCCCGTTCGGCCCGACCGCAGATGCCGTCGCGCCACGTCCGCCCTGGCGTGGCCTGCTTTCGGGCAGCAGCGTGGTGGGTATCGGTCTCGCTGTGGAGGTCGGTGCTCAGTTTCTGCGCACCCTGATCCTCGCACGGCTGCTCGGGGCTACCGAATTCGGCCTCGTTGCATCTGTCAATACGCTGTGGGCCGTGGCCGAAATGGTCAGCTTCATCGGTGTCGATCGATACATCATCTATTCGCCCCATGGCGGCGAACGGAGTGCGCTTGCCGCCGTGCATAGCCTGAGCCTGCTGCGGGGCATCGTCAGTGCCGTTTTCATCTTCGCGCTGGCGCTGCCGACTGCCGCCCTGGTTGGCGCGCGCGACCATGCCACCGGATTTTCCTTCCTTGCGATCGTGCCTTTGCTGCGCGGCGTATCGCATCTGGGCGTCATCCAGGTGCAGCGTGCCGGCCGGTTCTGGCCTGCCGCCGCCGCTGATGCCTTCGCCGCTCTGGCCGGACTGATCGCAGCCACCACCGCCGCCCTGCTTGCGCGCGATTTCACCGCGGTGCTCTGGAGCCTCACGACCCAGGCGGTTGTCAGCGTGTTGCTCAGCCATCTGCTGTCGCCTGGCGTGCCATATCGTTGCTCATTCGATTCTCGGCAGTTCCGCGCGGCGCTTCGCTTCGGCCTGCCGCTGATGGGCAACGGACTGGCACTGGCGGCCGCGTACCAGCTGGACCGGATGGTCATCGGCGCCTGGCTTGGTGTCGTGGAGCTGGGCATCTACAGCCTCAGCATGGCTCTCCTCGCCCAGCCGATTTCCCTTCTGCTGCGCCTGGCCAACACGGCGTGGCAACCGCGTCTGTCCGCCGCGTGGCATCAGGACCGATCAGGCCTTTTCCCATTGCTCGCGGGCCGGGTTGGCCGTGTCGGTGCCGCACTGGCCGCCACCGGCGCGGTCGTCGCCGCGTGCATCGGGTCGCCGTTCCTTCGTTTCGCGTTCGGGGACGGATATGCCGTTTCCGACACGTTCTTCCTCATCATGGCCGGCGTGGTCCTGGCGCGGCTCGGCCGCGGTGCGCTGAACGTTCTGGGGCTTGCTATCGGACAAACACGCGACCTGATGTTGTCCAACCTCGTTGGGGCGGTTGCCTTGCCGGTCACGATCGCGGCGCTTGTCGTTCGTGCGGGGATCGAGTCGGCGGCGCTTGGCGGCCTGATTGGTGAAATCCTTTCGTGGGTGACGCTGGTCCTACTGCTGCGGCACCGTTGCGCGGCGTCATCGGCCGCGCTGGTGCGACAGTTCGCGGGGGCGGCCGTCATTCCGTTGCTGATCGGAATGGCGGTGCTGCTGCTGAATCCCGGTCTCCCGCTCCGCATGGTCGCGGCCATGGCCGGATCGCTCGTCTGCCTGGCGGTGCCGGCTTTTACAGGCAACCGACTCGGCGTAAGGCGCCTGACGCGCTAGGCAACAAGCAGCGGGCGGCGTCTTCGGTTCAGGCTCGCCGTAGCCGCCTGCCGGGATGGGCATCAGCATGGCGGAGGATGGCACGATCCCGTGTCGAACCCCGTTCCGCCACGCACGCGCTCGGCCACGTTCCCATTCCGATTGAAACAACCAGGGGTTTGGAGAAGCGCCCACAAGCGGCCGCCATGGCTGGATCGGCACATTCGTTGCTAAAACGGAAACAAACGGGCCGATTGTTCGCCTGCCTTCTGACGCAAAACGTTCCGTATAGAGAATCACAACGCCTCGGCCCCGCGCTTGGCGACAAGAAACAGTAGCGAAACAGACTGTCAGCTAAAATAACAAATCCGTGATTGATTACGTTCCGCCTGACCAATATCAATGATGCCTGGTCGCAAGATTTTCCTCAAGGATGGCCAAGGTTGGCGCCATTAGCGCGTCTCTCATTCCCAAGCGTCAAGCGGATTCATCATCATGAGCAGTGCCTACACCGACGGAGCCAGCGGCGCCCCCGCAGGCGTACCGATCGTGCCTACGATCCTGAACGGCTACGCTGTCCGTCCGCCCTGGAAGGTCGCTGGCGTGGATTACGCTGTCGGCATCGCGTCGGGCACAGGGTTGAAGAATCCCTCGCAGATCGCGCTGGCGGGTGTCTCCGTCGACACGGCCGCCCACACCGTCACGGTTTCCGGCAACAATGTGGTGCTGAACGGCTACGACTTCAGCCTTGCGGGCGGTTGGGAAGTCATCGTCCAGGGTGCCGGCGACACGGTCGAGAACAGCAATTTTGTTGTGGGACCGAACCAGGGCGCGATGGGCACCGTGCTCGATGCAACCCAGTCTGCCAGCAATTTCAGCTTCCTGGGCAACGACGTTGACGGCGCGAATGTCCCCGTGACCGCGCAACTGGGCACCACGATCACCATCGCCAGCTCCGGCACGCTGACGATGCGCTACAACGACATGCATAATTCCGGCGGCGATATGGTCGATCTCAACGCCAGCACCACGCCGCAGACCGACCTTATTCAGTACAACCTGTTCGAGAATATCGGCGTCAACACCGCCCACGCCGACACGATCCAGTGGTACAACACCGACACCGCCGCCGGCAGCGATGTCGGGTTCAACACCGTCTATCAGAACGTGAATCAACCCGGTGCCGGGAACGGCGCGCTCGTGCCGCTGGCCGAGGGGCCCAAGGCGGTGATGAACGGGCTCACCGTCAACAACGACACGCTGATCCAGACAGCCGCCGTCACCAACGCAAACTTCACCATGGGGTTCTACGCGGATGAGGGCGGCACCGCGTCGAATGTCGTCATCCACGATCTCTATATCGATCCGACCGGCGTCATGGGCTACACCGGATCACCGTGGTTCCCAACCGGATATTACGGTGACAACCTGGCGAACCCCACGGTGATGTCGAACGTCACCAACATGGTGACGGGGGCGGGGGTTCCGGTACCCAGTTCCTCCAGCCCGACCGCGCAGGGCTACTACACCTACGGCGATGCCGCCGGCTATTCGCCGACGCTGAGCGACGTTTACGGCGTAACCGCGTCCGCGGCCGGCGGGACCCTCGTTCCAGGCAAAACGATCACTTTCACGGTCCATCTCGACGAACCCTTCATGGTGACGGGCACGCCGACGCTCGGGCTGAATGACGGCGGCACCGCAGTCTACAGCAGGGGCTCTGGCACCAACGCGCTTGCTTTCAATTATACCGTTGGCAATTCCGACAAGGCCGTATCCGCACTGGGCATCGCGGGCACCAACCTTGCGGCCGGCGCGGCGGTAACGGACAGCGTCGGCAACGCCGCCAATCTGGCCGGAGCCGTTGTCAGCTTCGCCGGCCTCGCCGTCAATCCGACCGCATCGCAGCCGGCGCCGACCCAACCCATGGGTTACGCCGATGGATCGAGCGGCGCTCCCGCCGGTACGCCGCTGTTGCCGACGCTGCTGAACGGATATGCCGCCCGTCCGGCCTGGAAAGTTGCCGGCGTCGACTATGCTGTCGGCGTCCCCTCGGGGACCAGCCTGGCGAATCCGTCCAGCATCACTTTGGCCGGCGTATCGGTGGATACCGCAAGCCATACCGTCACCATCAGCGGCAGCAACGTTACGCTGAGCGGCTATGACTTCACCGGCGGTGGCGGCTGGGGCGTCGACATCGCCCCCGGCGCAACGAATGTCGTCATCAAGAACTGTCACTTTCTCGTCGGCGCCAACAACAACGTGCCGATCAATGCGGCGTCGGGCAGTGGCAACCTCACCGTACTGAACAACACGATCGATGGCGGCAGCGGTACCAGCGGCGCGGACTGGGCCCTGGTCAACTATGACGGGTCGGGGACATTCACGGCGAAATACGATGCTTTCCTCAACGCCCAGGAAGATGCGATCGATTTCAATTCGGGCACGATGACAACGGTCGTCGAATACAATGTGTTCGACAACCTCGGCACCAGCCCCGGTTCGCATCCCGATCCCGTGCAGTATGTCGGCGTCACCTCCAACAACTCGGTCGAGGCGTACAACACCATCTACCAGCCCAATCCCAGCGGCATGCAGGGCGTCCAGTTGCAGGCGCAGAGCGGCTCGACGCTGGACAACACCATGATCGAGAACAACACCATCGTCGCCAAGGCCAGTTCCTCTGTGGCGATGTCCTACTCGATCGCGGTGATCCAGAATTCGGGCAACACCATCAACGGAGCGGTCGTTGACAACAACTATATAGATTACAGGGGCGCCTATGGTCCGTTCTACCCGCCGAGCGGCAGCAACCTGACGTTCTGCGGCAACGTCAACATGGCAACGGGCGCAACGATCGCCAGCCCCGGCGGCACTGCCGGCTCCGATGTCTGCGGCGTCTCGGCCTCTCCGGCCAGTGGCACGCAGAACCCGGGCACCACGATCGCGCTGACCCTGACCATGGACCAGCCCGTATTCGTGACCGGCTCGCCCACGCTCAGCCTCAACGACGGCGGCGCCGCAACCTACGCGGGTGGGTCGGGCACCGGCAAGCTGCTGTTCAACTATACCATCGGCGCAACAGACGCGGCCGTGAAAGCGCTCGCCGTCACGGCGGCGAACCTGCCCAACGGCGCCGCCATTGCCGATGCCGCCGGCAGTTCCGTCAACCTGTCGGGGGCGTTGCAGACGCTGAACGGCCTCGTGGTGGATCCGCCCGCGTCGGGCGGCTCGACCACGTCGACGATCACCCTGAACGTTTCGGAGGACGCCTACCAGGGCGACGCCCAGTTCATCGTCAAGGTGGACGGCACCCAGATCGGCGGCACCATGACCGCCTCGGCGCTGCATGCCAGCGGCGACAGCAACGTCTTCACCCTGACCGGCAACTGGGCCTCCGGCTCGCACCAGGTGGCGATCCAGTTCCTCAATGACGCCTATGGCGGCACGGCCAGCACCGACCGCAACCTCTATGTCAACGCGATCGCCGTCAACGGCCAGACCGAGAGCGGCACCAGCGCGGCGCTGTATACCGCCAGCACGCACACCTTCAGCGTGGGCGGCAGCGTCGCGGCGGCGAGCGACCCGGCCGATACCGTCACCGTGCACCTGTCCGAGGATGCCTACAAGGGCAATGCCCAGTTCAAGTTGCTGGTGGACGGCAAGGCAGTGACGACGCCGCAGCAGGTGGTGGCCTTGCACGCCGCCGGGGCCTGGGAAGACCTGACCTTCTCTGGCAACTTCGGCGCCGGCAACCACACCATCGGGGTGCAGTTCACCAACGACGCTTATGGCGGCACGGCTAGTACCGATCGCAACCTCTATGTCAACGGCGTCGACGTCAACGGCACCCACTATGGCTCGGGCGTCTCCGCGCTGTATTCCAACGGCACCGTCAACTTCGCGATCACGACCACGCACTGAGCGGGCTCGCCGGGGACAGGGCGTGCCGCACGGCAGAAGCCGGGCGGCGCGCTCGACTCGCTCGGCACGACGCTACCGGAACGGCCGCTCTGTGCATCGTCAGTTCTGGCCGACGCCAAACGACAGCGCCGTCCGAAGCTGAACGAGCGGCCTGCCATTCAGCAGGAACGCCAGGCCCCGCAGCAACGGTCCAGCAACGGCCAGGATCACGAAGGGCAGGTATCCCACCAGATACCCGAAGGTCATGTGGCGCGGTGCGGACAGAAAATCCCGAAGGAAAGCCAGGGCAATGAAATTCATGCCGACGGCACGGATCAGCCGCCAGAGCGTCGGGTTCAGGCAGGCCTGCAGCCGCTGGATCGAAAACAAGGCAAGTAAATAGACGAAGATTGCCGCCGTCCCAAAAAACAGGAAGGTGGCCCGGGATGGGGCCGCGCCGATCCAGCATAGCCAGGCAACCAAACCAAGATGCACCTGAAGAGCGGACGCGAAAGCGAGCCCGAAGTTGCGGGCTGACCGCTTCAGCCAAATGAGCGGACGACTCGCCAGACTGGCAAGAGCGCCACCGGTATAGGCCAGCCAGAACAGCACGAAGGAAAACCGCGCCGTTGCCTGCAGGGCAACATCGGTGCCGCGCTCGCCCGCGCCGAGTGCTGCAAGGACGGCGATCGCCAGGACCAGTTCGATGGCGAAGGCGGAACCCATCCAGGCAGCGGTCGGTGTCCTGGACTGCATAGCGAAAATCCTCCGATACTTTCATCACTGCGTTACGCGGCCATCAAAGGACTGCCGTCGCCGGAACAGCACTGGTGCGCCAGGCGCAGTCCGCGACGACGACCCTCCAACTCCGGGCGCGGATATCATCGGCCAGCGGGGACGAAGACGCGATCCCTCTGCGCAGCCGCTCCGAACAATTTGACTTACTGACAGTTACACTTTGTTACGGGCTTCCATCCGTAGCGAGTGTTCGCGCATCTGCTGGATCGCCTTGTCTATCGCGACTGTCATCCTCGTGTAATCCTTGCCCATTGCCCACCTGGCTTGCTGATCGGACAATTGGCTGCCCTGGCTTTGATTTTCGACGGCAAGCGTCAAGGGCGTCGATACTGGGACCAATAAAGTCAAGCTGCCGAAGATGCCATCAACCCTGATTGTTTATGCGCACTGAAGCAGTCTGTCGCAGTTGACAAAAGTTGCAAGAACAACCAGACTCTGATCTCGCGATACGAGCGGCGCCTTGCACACGCATCTTCAGTGGCAGGGGCGTACACTTCTCTGTTTCCTTTGCGGGGGGCTACGTAGCATTTCCCGAAACTGGCTCACTGTCCGTCAAGTTTCATCAACAGCGGCCGTGCCGCACCCAGAAAATTGAAGAAGCACCAAAAGGACGACTTGGAGCGGCCCGAACAGCACCATACAGGGCCGGACCACCCAAAATTCCGTCGGCAGCGTGCGCCGGGAATCGGCAAAGAACGCCATGGTTCCCAATACAGTAATACTTTCGCGGCACATGATGCGCCGGGGGCGGCTGCACCCCCGGCCTCCGCGCATGGGCCAAAACCATGCTTGTTTTAAGCGTACTGGGCACCCGACCAGAGGCGATCAAGATGGCGCCGCTCGTGCGTCGCCTGTCATCCACCCCCGGCGTCAGGTCGCTCGTTTGCGTTACCGCCCAGCATCGCCAGATGCTTGACCACGTGCTCGACGTGTTTGCCATCAATCCCGACTTTGACTTCAACCTCATGCGAGACGGCCAGGGTCTCACTTACATAACCAATTCTGTCATGCAACGGCTCGGTGACGTCCTGCATGACCTTCGCCCCGACAGGGTGCTGGTTCAGGGCGACACGACAACGGCCATGGCGGCATCGCTTGCCGCGTTCTACGCCAGAGTGCCGGTCGGGCACGTGGAGGCCGGCCTGCGAACCGGCAATCTGCATTCGCCCTGGCCGGAGGAACTGAACCGGCGGGTGATCACCGTCACCGCCGACATGCATTTTCCGCCCACCCAGGCGGCACGCCGGAACCTCGAGCGGGAAGGGGTCGCGCCCGGCCGCATCGTCGTCACCGGCAACACGGTCATCGATGCGTTGCTCGAGGCGGTCGCGATCATCAACGCCGATCCGGCCCGCGCGGCGTCACTGGATCGCCTGCTGCCGCCCCTGGGCCCCGGAAGGCGGCTGATCCTGGTGACCGCCCATCGGCGCGAGAACTTCGACGGCGGAATCGAACGCGTCGCGCGCGGGCTGCTGCGCCTTGCACACAGGAATGACGTGGAAATCGTCTATCCTGTCCACCTGAATCCGAACGTGCAGCGCGCTGCCCATGCCGTGCTCGGCGGCCATCCCTCCATTCATCTCATTCCACCGCTGGACTATCTCCCGTTCGTCAACGCCATGCGCCGGGCGGCGCTGATCATTACGGACTCCGGCGGCATCCAGGAAGAGGCCCCGTCGCTCGGGAAGCCGGTCCTGGTTACGCGCGACACCACCGAGCGGCCGGAGGCGGTCGCCGCCGGCACGGCCGAACTTGTCGGCACCGACACCGATCTTCTGGTCGCGCGCGCCAGCCGCCTGTTGGATGACGCAGCGGCCTATGCCGCCATGAGCGTCAGGCACAACCCCTATGGAGACGGCCGGGCATCAAGCCGTATCGTGGAGGCACTTCTCAGTGAGTAATTACAGTCGCATCGTTGTGGTCGGCCTGGGCTACATCGGCCTGCCGACTGCCGCCGTGTTCGCCGACCATGGGCTCGAGATTGTCGGCGTCGATGTCAATCCACGCGTCGTGGACAGCGTAAATCGCGGACGTCCGCATTTCGGCGAACCCAATCTCGACGCCCTGGTCCGCCGCGTCGTCGAAAGCGGCAAGTTGCGGGCAACCCTGGAAATGGAACCGGGCGACGCATTCATCATCGCCGTGCCGACCCCGCTGGTGAGCCATGGCGCCGAAGCGAGACCCGACATCAGCTATGTCGAGGAGGCCGCGAAGGCTATCGCCCCGGTGCTGGCGCCGGGCAACCTTGTCATCCTTGAATCAACCTCCCCGGTGGGAACGACCGAGATGTTGGCATCGATTTTTGCCGATAGCAGGCCCGACCTGACATTTCCGCCGCAGCGCGGCGAGCGCGCGCAGGTGCAGATCGCGCATTGCCCCGAGCGCGTGCTGCCGGGAAACATCCTGGACGAGGTCGTGAACAATGCCCGTGTGATTGGGGGAATGACCCGCAAGTGCGCCCACGCCGCGCTCGGCCTGTACCGCATCGTGGTGCGCGGCGAATGCCGGCTGACCAATGCCCGCACCGCGGAACTGACCAAGCTGACCGAGAACGCCTTTCGCGACGTGAACATCGCCTTTGCCAATGAACTTTCCTTCATTTGCGACAGGCTGAAGATCAATGTCTGGGAACTCATCCGGTTGGCCAACCTGCATCCGCGCGTCAACATCCTGCAGCCGGGACCTGGCGTCGGCGGCCACTGCATCGCCGTCGATCCATGGTTCATCGTCGCAACGAACCCCGACGAAGCACGGTTGATCCGCGGTGCCCGGCTGATCAATGACAGCAAGCCGGCCTATGTCTGTGCCCGCGTGGCGGCCCGCGCGGCCGCGCTGAAGCGGCCGGTCATTGCCTGCCTGGGGTTGACCTACAAGAAGGACGTGGACGACCTACGTGAAAGCCCCGCCGTCACCATCGTCCGACAGCTGGCCGAAGAACAGATCGGCGAACTACTGGTGGTGGAACCGAACATCGCGGAACTGCCGGCGGATCTGCGGGACCTGGGGCTGCAGCTTCACGACTTCGACGATGCGCTGGAGCGGGCGAACCTGGTCCTGCTGCTGGTGGATCACATGAGCTTCCTGCAGATCGACCGCGAGGTGCTGAACGACAAATTCGTTATTGACACCAGGGGCATCTGGTAGCCGGATCAGCCCCCGCCGAGTGCGAGAGAGGTGACGATGACCAAAGGTTCGGCTGCCGGCCCGCGCGGCGCGGGTGTGATATAGAGAAAGACGTCAACCGGCGCCATGGACAATCGTTGAACCATTGCCTCGGCCACGCTTTCCCTTGATGACGGCAGGGCCACCAGAACGCTGTCCACCGCATCGTCGCGGATCATCCGCTCGAGTGCCAGGAGTTCCCGCGGCACGGGCGCGGCCAACGCGTCGGCGGCTCCATCGCCTTCCATCCGGAACAGCCCCACGATATCGAACCGCACGGGCTCGGCAATCCGGATCCGTGTCGTCAGATCCTGTATCGAGGCGCTATCGCCGATGATTACGGTGCGGTTCAGTAACACCACGCCCCACTTTATCCGCGCGGCAAGCGCACGTGCGGCGGCCACGCCGGCGCTTCCCGCCAACAGCCATGCCAGCACGCCGGCCCCGACCAGGGGCTGTGCCAGGGCGGCGTGCAGCCGCGTCGTGCCGCCCCAGGATACCGCCGGCACAGATACCAGAAGGATTGTCAAAGCGACTGTCTGTATCCAGGCAAATACTATGTTTCTCCAGTCCGGACGCTGGCCGTTGATCGCGATGGCGGCGTACAGGCCGCGCTCGAGGAAGCAGGCGAACAGGCACGCCGGCAGCCAGGCAAGACATGCAACCGGCTTCACGCTTGCAAGCGCCGGCTCATGGGCGAACGTCGAATAGCATGAGATCGAAACGACCAGGGCGACCGCCTGGTCCAGGCCGGCGACGCACAGCGTGCGGAGGATCAGGCCGCCGCGACGAATTTTCCACGGGGGCTGTGCGACGCCAGACCTGGATTGATGGGAACTGCTGTCATCGCCATCTGCATCTGGGTCTCCCATCGCTTCCATCAGCGAGTTCCCTGGACATCATGAAGCGGAACCGACGCAGTGCCTGGGCCATTGGAACCTGTCCCACACGACACCATTGGCTCAGGCAAGGGCCAGACCATATACGATGAGTGCTGGCCATGACTTTGAGCGTATTCGAAACCACCAGCGACAAACATCAACATTTTCGTGTGCATATCCAAAAGGCGTGAGTTGCGTTGCCGTTCGATGAACGGGGCACAAAATCAAATTTGAACGCCAGACCGTTCGTTTTTGGACGAAAGCGTTTGCTCCGACTCGGGCTTGGACCTAGCTTGCGGGTCCTGAAAAGACGTCGAATGCTTCTGGGGACGCACTTATGCCGCGCGTGTTCCGCTTCGCCCGCCTTGGTCTGACGGAATTTATCCCACGCTCGGGCATCTGGTTTATGGCGCTGGCGTTGCTTTCCGGCTGCTCGGACTCCGCTTCGACAGTGCCGGGGATGCAGTCCACCCGGATGGCGGCCAACGGTGCAGCGACGGCCGCAAGCGACGGCTCCCGGTCGCCCGCGCCGGACAATGCCGACACCTACGTGATCGGGGCAGGCGACAACCTGTACATCTTCGTCTATGACTCGCCGCAACTCAGCCTCGATGTTCCGGTCCGTCCCGACGGCCGCATTTCGATGCCCCTGGTTCCGGAAGTCGTCGCCGCCGGCAAAACGCCCAGCAAGCTGGCCAAGGATCTCGAAGCGCGGCTCAAGCCGTACATCAAGGATCCGAACGTTACGGTGATCGTCCGCAAGTTCGTCGGCCCGCTGAACCGCCAGGTCCGCGTCATCGGCGAGGCCGTCGAGCCACAGGCAATCCCGTACCGCGACAACATGACCGTGCTCGACGTCATGATCCAGACCAAGGGCCTGACGCGCAATGCCGCCGGCAACCGCGCCATCATCGTCCGGCGGATCGACGGCAAGCGGGAAACCATCCACGTCCACCTGGCAAGCCTGCTGAAGGACGGCGACATCAGCCAGAACGTGGCGATGCAGCCGGGTGACACGCTCATCATTCCGGAGAGCTGGTTTTGACCAGCGGGCAGGCGGCGTTGCCAGACCTGCCGCCATGCGGGCGCCGGCTGCCGCGCCGGGGCCATGGTGAATGATCCCGCCGGCTGACAGGGGTTTCCGTCATCCTGCCAAAAGGCGTTGCCGCGCCGCCCTGACGCGTTCCCGTCCGGCCGTGGGGATTGCGGCCGTGCTGGGCGCCGGGCTGTGCCATCCGGCTGTCGCCCAGTTGCTGCCGCCCGATCTCGGATGGACGCCGCAGATCGGGATGCCATCGGTTCTGCCCGATACCGGCACGAACGCCACGCCCGATGCGTTGCGCCAGCAGATTGACCGTCTCGACACCGCGGCGTCGAAGAAAACCGCGCCGCCACTGGGATGGACCTTCACGCCGCAGATTGCGGTCAACCAGGAATGGACCGATCATATCCTCGGCACGAACCAGAGTTCCTTCGTGACCGCGGTCCAACCGGGCCTGACTGCGAACGGCGACACCTCCGTCTTCCACACGGTCGTTACCTACACGCCGGTTGTGGAATTCTTCACCCAGAACGGCGACCAGAATCGGGTGGGGCAGAACTTCAACGCCGACGCGACGGCGACCCTGGTGCCCGAGCGCCTGTTCCTGGACCTGCGCGGCTTCGGTACGGTGCAGTCCGGCATCCCCGGCTCCGGGCCGAGCAATATGTTCGTTCTCAGCAAGTCGAACGAGATACAGGTCCAGACCTACGCCGCGCGCCCCTACCTGGTTCAGCAGTTCGACGACTGGGCGACGGTCGAGGTTGGCGGCATCCTGTCCTATTCGGCGCAAAACCTGCTGTCCACGGCAGGGTTGCCGCTGGCCTCGATCCAGTCGATCAACCAGAACTCGACGGCCCAACGCGAGTATGTTTCGGTCACGTCGGGGCCGAACCTCGACCGGGTCAGCATCAGCGGCCTTGCGTCAGCCATGCAGTCCAGCGGCACCGGCGTGCTGGACGGCGCGTATCGGCGGGAAGGCGACATGGAGTTCGGCTACGCTATCACCCGCAGCGTCATCGCGCTGGCCGGCGGCGGCTACGAGGACATTCACTACAGCGGCTTTCCCAACTTCAATTTCACCGGTCCGCAGTGGGATGCTGGCGTCCGCCTGACGCCCAACGCCGACAGCTCGTTGACTATCCGGTACGGCCGCAGGGATGGCGTAACGGCGCCCCGGATCGACGGCGTGCTTGCCCCGACGAACCGCACGCGGATCTACCTCCGCTATTCGGAAGGCGTCACCACCGACCAGGAACAGTTCCAGGATGCGTTGAATTCCTCGGTGCTGGACCCGTTCGGCAATCGCGTCGACCCGCGGACCGGGGCCCCGCTGCTGCTCGTCAACAACTTCTACGGCGTGCAAACCTACCTGGCGCAGGAGAAGCGCGGTACGCTCACCGGGACGTGGCTGCGGGATCATGATACCCTGTCGCTGACCGTTGGTTGGCTGAGGGACTACCAGCTTTCCGCACCCACCCCGTTGACCGCGGGGGCGCAGACCATAACCGCCGTCTACGGCGCGATCAACTGGGTGCACCAGTTCGCTGATCGATTCACCACCTCAACCTATTTCCAGTATGGAACGACGAACCAGTTGGCGCTGACCCCGGGCGTGCGCGGGCCGACCCAGAATGCGCTGATCGCCAGCGCCAGCCTGATCTATCCGGTCACGACCAAGCTGAACGCTCTGCTGCAGTACAGCTACAGCAGCCAGCCGTACTTCAGCGGGCTGGTCCAGCAGCAGCCGTCCAATCTCGTCATCGTTGGTGTGAAGAAAACATTCTGATCCGCCTGCTGGTTACGCCGGGCACAGGGAACAATCGTATGTGCGCAGACCGACAGCACCTGGATGAACGGGAAGATCCGGCGGCGCCTGCCAGTCCGCTGGTCCGCTACGCGCTGGCCGGGCTGCGCCGCTGCTGGATGCCCGAGGCAGGACGGTGGTCGCACAAGTATCATCTGGACGGCCGCGCGGTGCCGAACGAATCGCGGCCGCACAGCGACATTTATTACTCGATCAACGTCCTGCTCGGCCTTGCCCGCGTTCGCGGCGCGCTGGCGGCCGAGCCCTATGACGTGCCGTCGCTGCTCAGGTCGCTGTGCACGGCAATGCCGAAGCATCCGATGCGCAACGGCGCGCCCGGCATGGCGCTGTGGGCGGCCGCCGCGCTCGGGCTGGACGTTCCCGCGGTCGCGGCCGACACGCTGCGGCCGCTGGCGGCGGATGTCGATGCGCTGTCCGGCTGGACCGCGCAGGACCTGGGGCTGACGCTGTCGGGCGCCGTGGCGCAGCTTCGTTACGATCGCACGTGGATGCCGCTCGCGGCGGGTTTGCGCGACCTGCTGCTCGCGCGCTTCAAGGGGCCCGGGGCCCTGTTCCGCGACAGCGGCAAGGGGCCGCGCCACGCCATCGCGTCCTTCGCGACGCAGGTCTATGCGACACTGGCGCTGTACCAGTTCAGCGAAGCCACCGGCGATGCGGCGGCGCTCGCCGCTGCCAATGCGTGCGTCGCGAAGCTGCTGGCATTGCAAGGGCCTCATGGCGAATGGCCATGGTTCTACGACCCGCGGCGGCAGACGGTGCTGGACCGGTACGAGGTGTATTCGGTGCATCAGCACGGCATGGCGCCGGCGATATTGCATCATGCAAACGACCATGGCCTCCCCGGCGCCCGCGCGGCGATCGAGCGCGGGTTCGCTTGGATTTTCGGCAATAACGAGATGGGCATCTCCATGCTGGTTCCGTCGCTGCAACTCATCTACCGGTCTCAGGCGCGCCGGGGTTTTCACGGCCACCGCATGGCGCGGTTGCTCCGGTTGGCCCTGCCTGCCTCCGTCGCACACGGCGGCCACCCGCCGATCGGCGGTCTGCGGCTGACGGAGGAGATGCGGAGCTATGAATTCGGATGGCTGCTTTGGGCGTTCGGCGACCGCACCGACTATCCCGCGCTGACCCACCACCTCGCGTTTGCAGCCGGCGTGCCTCGTCCGGCTCCGGCTGCCGCCTGACGGGGGGCTGCCGGCGGAAAATCCTGCGCCGCGCTTGATTTCCCTCAACAGCCAGGCGTCGCGCCGGCGACATGATGGCCATCAGCCTTGCCGGCCGCCGCCCGCGGGCCAAGGTTTCGCGGGATCAGGATTGGCACGATCAGAATCGAGGGTCACGACAATGCCGCAGCGCCACACCACCTCGGTGATACTGCCGCCACACGGGAACGAAGGCCTGCTTGGCCTGCCGCCCGATCCGAAGGGGATCGTGTTGTTCGCCCACGGCAGCGGCAGTTCCCGGCTCAGCCCGCGCAACACCATGGTCGCCGGGGTGCTGCAGCAGGCTGGGCTGGCGACGCTGCTGTTCGACCTGTTGACCGAGCACGAAGCCGCGCAACGAAACAACGTCTTCGACATCCCGCTGCTCGCCGATCGGCTGAACGCGGCCGTGGCGTGGGCCGGCGCATTCCCCGCCACGCGCGGCCTGCCGATCGGCCTGTTCGGCGCCAGCACGGGCGGTGCCGCGGCCCTGGTGGCGGCGGCCGGGCGGCGGGACGTGCGGGCCGTCGTCAGCCGCGGCGGCCGTCCGGACCTGGCGGGCGAGGCCCTTGCCAAGGTCAGCGCGCCGACACTGCTGATCGTCGGCGGGGCGGATCCGGCCGTGCTGGACCTGAACCAGCAGGCGATGCGCCGGATGAAGTGCCATTGCCGGCTGGAAGTCATTCCGGGCGCGACGCACCTGTTCGAGGAACCGGGCGCGCTGGAGATGGTTGCGAATTCGGCGCGGGACTGGCTCCGCCGCTACCTGGCTGAAGCGGGGCCGGGACGGTGACGTCAGCCGGCGCCGGAGGTTGCCGTTTCTTATCCGCCATGTTGGCGCCAATCGCGCTACGCGAAATGCGGCATGACGTCAGACGCCAGCAGTTCGTGCGTCTCCGCATCGTTCCGGTATGCGCTGCTGATCAGCAGCTGTGCCCCGGCATCATGGTAGCGGCCCACCAGCTCGGTGACTTCAGACGGCGTGGCGGCGACGCCGCGGAACGGGCTGCCCGCGGCCAGCCGGGCGCGCTTCGCCGCCAGAGCCGCGTCGTCACGGGCCAGCAACAGGCTGACTAGGCAGGTTTTCTCGATCGTGTCGTAGTTCCGCCCTTCCGCCTCGCAGTGCTGCCGCAGGATGGCGAACTTCCGGCCCGCTTCCGCCGGATCGCCGAACACGTTGCAGGCGTCGCCCAGGCGGGCCACGGCGCGCAAGGTCAGTTGCTCGCCCCCGCCGGCGATCATGATCGGCGGGTGCGGCTTCTGCACCGGCTTCGGCTCCAGGATCGCCGCCTCGGCGTGGAAATACGTGCCGCGGAAATCCGTCCGCGGGTTGGACCACAGCGCCAGGATCAGCCGCACGGCTTCCTCCATCTGCCGGATGCGTACCGCCGGGCGGGTGGGGAAATCCCAGCCATACTGGCGGTATTCGGTTTCGAACCAGCCGGCGCCGATGCCCAGCGTCAGCCGCCCCCGGCTGATCAGGTCGATGCCGGCGGCGATCTTGGCCAGGTGCGCCGGATTGCGATAGGCCACCGAGGTGGCGAGCGTCGCCAGGCGGATGCGGCTTGTCACCGCCGCCAGGGCGGACAGCGCCGTCCAGCCCTCGATGAAGGGCTCGTCCGCCGCGCCGACCGGCGGGATCTGGATCAGGTGGTCCATCACCGAGAACCAGGTAAAGCCGTGGTTTTCCGCCCATTGCGCCTTGGCCCTGGCGCCTTCGAAGGCCTCCGCCGGATCAGAACCGAAGATCCAGGATGGATTGTGGATACCGAATTTCATCAGCCGCCTCCTTCGTTCAGCAAGTCTGCCTGCCTGGAACGCCGGATCGGACGGCAGGATCAGCCGCGCCTGCCAGTTGGATCCTCGAAGCCCGTGCCGGGCCGGATGGTAACGCTGCCACGGTCCGGACCGCAACCGGCGGCGCCGGCCGCTATCGGCAGTATTTCCGCTTGGCAAGGCCGGCTTGTTGCGCCAACATCGCTATGTTCAGCAATATATGACGCCGTGGCCTGATGGCAACCGGGCGTGTTCATGAAGGCGCATGACCGGGGCAGGGCGCCCGATCGCCCCGGCCAGCGCCGCGCAGGCGGCCGCGCGACCGCACTGCACACCGCGGCCGGGCGGGCCGAAAGCGCACTCCAACCCGTGACGACGGCGTCAGTACCCACGCCGACCGGCCGCCTGCTGTTTCCCGGTCGCAGATCGTGGCCGCGATGCTGTGCCAGCGCGCCCGCCGCTACGGCGGCAAGTGTCCGGACTGCGGACGGCACCGGACCGGGATGTCGAGCGCGATCAGACGCCGACCATCACGTCCGAGGCCTTTATGACGGCCGTCGCGGTCTGGCCGACCTTCAGTTGCAGTTCCTCGGCGGCTTCGTTGGTGATCGAGGCGGTGATGGTGACCGTCGGCGAGACCTCGATGGTCACATGGGTCGTCGTGGCGCCTGGCTTCACGGTCTTGATGGTGCCGGCGATCTGGTTGCGAGCGGACAGTTTCATGTGAAGGCTCCTATCGGTGTTGCTGACCGGCGCGGGTCCGGTCCGACGCGGCCCAGTGTTGGCGCGCGAACCGGCATGTGTCCAGACGAAACGTACGGCGTGCGGAAGGTTGCCGGTGGCTTGCCGCGGTTCCGTCCGCCGGCATGGACTGAGCCATCCGTAGCCCGGCTGGCCTGGCATTCAATCGCGCGTTGACCGCCCGACGACGGCGAAGACGCCGCACTCGGCGCTGCCGGCGCGGGCGGCCGCCGGGCGCGGCGCGGGCGGCCGGGGCTTCGCCGCGGTGACGGGCACGGCGAATCCGGTCCGTGCGGCGGGCGCGGCCGCGCGCAACGCTTCAATAAGGATGCGCACCCGCTTGTCCGCCAGGCTGTAGTATACCGACTTCGCCTCCCGGCGCGTGGCCACGATGCCGGCGTCGCGCAACTGCCCAAGCTGCTGCGACAGGCTTGGCTGCCGCAGTCCGAGTTCGGTTTCCAGCCCGGCGACCGAGACCTCGCCCTCAAGCAGGCGGCACAGAATGCGCACGCGCATCGGATGCGCCAGGGCGCGGAACAGCGCGGCCGCCGCCCACGGGTCGCATGCTTCTCCCGGATGGCTCCCCCTTGGGCGGCTCATGGCGCCACCGGGCGGGACTGGTAGTACCAGGCGGGCGCGCCGTCGCGGGCGCGGGCATCCGCCTCGGCGACGGTAAGAGGCGGGGGCAGCAACGCGTCCTGCCCGGGTTGCCAGTCGCCGGGCGTGGACAGGCCGGCGGCATCGGCCTGCTGCAGCGCCGCCACCGTGCGCAGCATCTCCGGCGCGCTGCGGCCGATGGCGGTCGGGTAATAGGTCAGCAGGCGCAGGATACCGGCCGGGTCGATCAGAAATGTCGCCCGCACCGTTGCGGTACTGGCGTCGGCGGGGTGGATCATGCCATAGGCGGCGGCGACAGCCATCGACGGGTCCTCGGCGATGGCAAAGGGGATTTCGATGCCGAACGACTCGCGGATGCTGCGTACCCAGGCCAGGTGGGCGAACAGGCTGTCCACCGACAGGCCCAGCAGGTCGCAGCCCAGCGCCTGGAACCGGTCGTGCAGCTTCGCCAGCGCGATGAATTCCGAGGTGCAGACCGGGGTGAAGTCGGCCGGATGCGCGAACAGCAGCAGCCAGCGGCCACGATAGTCGGCCAGGCTGCGCTCGCCATGGGTGGTACGGACACGGAATGGGATGGCCGGCTCGTTCAGGCGCGGCAGCGCGGCCGGAAGCGCGGCTGCGGGGATGCTGCTGGCCGGATCGGTCCCTGCGCTCATCGGCAACTCCTGCCATTGCCTGACCGGATGTTATACACTATATGATAAGATATATCGTTAAGTGAGCCGCGGCCGCAACGCCGTCCGCCAGAATTTTTGCGTCCTCCAGCCTGAAAGGTCCTGCCATGTCCGCAGCCGCCCCGCCCATCCAGTCCGCGATCGACTCCTCCCGCCGCGACATCCTTGGTCTGACGGCGCTGGCCGGTGCCGCGATCGGTATCGGCGCCGTCGCCTGGCCGTTCATCGACAGCATGAACCCGTCCAAGGACACGCTGGCTGCCGGCGTGCCGATCGACGTCGATCTCAGCAAGATCCAGGAGGGCCAGCAGATCATCGTGATGTGGCGCGGCACCCCGATCTTCCTCATGCGCCGCAGCAAGGCTGCGCTGGCGCGGTTGCAGGATCCGGTGCAGCTCGCCCGGCTGCGGGACGCGAATTCCCAGGTCCACCAGCAGCCCTCCTACGCGATGAACTGGCACCGCAGCGTCAAGGAGGAATTCGCCGTGCTGGTGGCGATCTGCACCCATCTCGGCTGCGTGCCCAGCCTGGTGTCGAAGCCGGACCCGGCCGAGCCGATCGAGAACTGGCCGGGCGGCTATTTCTGCCATTGCCACGGTTCCAAGTATGACCTGGCCGGCCGGGTCTTCCAGGCCGTGCCGGCGCCGTACAACCTGCCGGTGCCGCCGTACCACTTCGTCGCCGACGAGACCGTGCGCATCGGCGAGAATCCGCCGAACGTCGATTTCGAGCTGGGCAGCGTCGTCCAGATCTAGGGCCGTGCCTCCCTGCGTTCGTCGCACGTCGCGGCGGACGCCGGGGATCGGCCGGCCACTGACCGGCGGCGCCCTGCGTCGGCGCTGCAGGCAACCGTCCTTGTCGCATGCAGCGCGCCGGAGCCACGGTATGCGATCACTGCGAGAACCGAACCCGCCCCGCCGCCGCGCGGCGACCGGGGGCCGCGCATGACCGGCCGCTGGTACGAGCGGCCCAACCGCATTCCCTGGCCGCCGATGATCTTCGCCGGCGTCGCCTGTGTGGCGGTGGTGCTGCAACACGTCTTTCCGCCCGGCCTGACGCTGCCGCCGGCCCTGCGCTGGCTCGGCGCCGCCACGATGGTTATCGGCGTCGCGCTCGACGTGTCGGCCATGGCGGTGATGCACCGGCATCGCGCCAACATCCAGCCGCACCGTGCCGCCACGGCGCTGGTGACCACAGGGCCGTTCGCCCTGTCGCGCAACCCGATCTACCTCGGCAACACGCTGCTGATCGCCGGCGCCGGGATTGCGTTCAACGTCCTGTGGTTCGTGCCGATGGCCATCGTCACCGCGTGGCTGGTGTCGCGTCTGGCGATCCGGCGCGAGGAGGCCCACCTGGCCGCCCGCTTTGGCGCCGCCTGGACGGCTTACGCCCAGCGCACCCCGCGCTGGCTGCGCCTGCGGCGCTGACGCTTCCGTCCGGAGGCGCGGCGGCAGTCCGGGGGATACACCAGGCGCCGGACCGCACGATTGGCTTGCAGTTCGCGGCAAACCTGATACAACGTAACGCACGATATATCGCAATACATCGTCGCCACACCGGCGCGCCCATCCCGAGGACTTGCCTCCGCCATGAAAATCGCTGTCACCAGCCAGAACTTCCGAGTCGTCACCGGCCATGCCGGCCGCGCCCGCCGCTTCCTGGTCTATGATGTCCAGCCGGGCGCCGAGCCGGTCGAGGTCGCCCGCCACGACCTGTCGCCCGAACAGTCGTTCCACGAAACCGGCGGCGCCGGCAGCCACCCGATCGACGGCTGCGAGGTGCTGATTTCGGCCGGCTTCGCCAACCATTTCGCCCAGGTGATGGCCGCCCGCGGCATCCTGGCCGTCACCACCGACAAGGTGGACCCGGCCGAGGCGATCAAGGACTTCCTGGTGCGCCGCGACGCCGGCACGCTGCTGCCGATGGCCGGCTGCAAGTGCGGTGGCGACTGCGCGGACGACCACGACCACGCGGAACACGAAGCCGTCTGACAACCACCTGCCGCGAAGCCGGGGCATCGTGATCCCGCTGCCACCATCCTGGCGGCGGCCCCGGCTGGCCGGCCTCGTTCCATCCTACGGAGCATTATTTCCGTGAGTATTGCTGTCTCCGTCCCCGCCCCGGCCCGCTACACGCTGCTGGCCCGGACGTTCCACTGGACCATCGCCGTGCTGATGGCCGGGATGTTCATCACCATGTTCCTGCACCAGGGCGCTGCGGAGAACTCCCCTGCCGCCCTGTACTGGATCAAGGCGCACATGTCGCTCGGCCTGCTGGTGTTCGGGCTGTCGCTGCTTCGCCTGCTGGCCCGCCAGACGCCGCCCGAGCCGCTCAGCCGGGGCATCGCGCGCCTGGCCGCCGTCGGCATGCAGAAGCTGCTGCTGCTGGTCACGCTGCTGCTGCCGGTGACCGGCTTCCTGCGCGTGATGACGCATGGCTATGCGGTCAGCTTCTTCGGCTACACGATCCCCTCGGTGACCGGCAACATGCCGGGCGTCAATGCCATCTTCAAAGTGCTGCACGGCGGCGCCATGCCGCTGATCGTGCTGACGCTGATCGGCCTGCACATAGCGGCGGCGCTGTTCCACCACTTCGTGCTGAAGGACGCGACCCTGAAGCAAATGGTGTAGTCTCCGCTCAGGCATAAGGAGTTTGGGCCATGGCGCATGACCTGATCCTGCATGAGGCGATCGTCGCGGTGCGCGACTCGCTTGGCGCGGAGCTGGATGCCATCCGCGTGTCGCGCGCCGTCGTTGGCCTTTACTTCACCGGCGTGTCGCTGGATTGCGGCACCGCCGGCGCCTGCCACACGCCGGCGAAAACCGCGGTGCACGAAGCCTGTTGCCCGATGGGCGAGCAGGTGATGCCGTTCCCCGGCACGCTCCGCGGCCGCCCCGCCTCCGACCTGCTGGAGTATGCCCTGTCGCCCAACCTGCTGGCCCGCGCCGTTGGCATCGCCACGCTGAACGCGCTGGCCGAGGTGCTGTGGCAGCGTCGTCCGCATCCGGGGGTGGACCTGCGGGTGAACGTCGATGGTTTCGATGCCGCCGCGATCCAGCCCGAGGAGCAGGTCGTGCTTGTCGGCGCCTTCATCCCGTTCCTGCGGGCGCTGAAGCAGAAGCGCCAGCCCTATACGGTGCTGGAACTCAGCACGGCGATGCTGAAGCCCGAGGAAATGCCGCATTACCGCCCCGCCGCCGATGCCGCGGACGTGATCCCGGGCGGCGACGTGGTGCTGCTGACCGGCAGCACGCTGCTGACCAATACGCTCGACGACCTGCTGCGGATGTGCAGGCCGGACGCCCGGGTCGTGGTGGTTGGCCCAACCGTCGGGCTGCTGCCCGAGCCGCTGCTGCGCCGCGGGGTGGACGTCATCGGTGGCATCCGCGTCACCGCGCCGGAGACGTTCCTGGACGTGCTGGCCGAGGGCGGCTCCGGCGCGCATTTCTTCGGCCGCTCGGCCGATCGCGTGGTGCTGGCCCGGCGCGGCCCGAAGCCGGCCCTGGCCTGACGGTAACGCGCTGTTGCCCGGACAGGCGGTCTGCCCGCTGTACGCAACCATAAGCAGCCGATCGGCAGGGCCGAGTGGAAATTGGCGGGCGGGATACCAAGTGTAGCGAAGCCTTGGCCGGTCCGGCGTGCTTTCAAATGATTTATTTGCCGATTGAGGCGCATATTTGACACCGTCCTGTTCATAGGCTCTCCGGAGCAAGAAGTGAGGGATTCTGCCGATGTCCTTTGCTGCAAATACCGGGCGTCCAAAATCGACCGCCTCGCACCCGGCATCCAGGGTGCGATATGTTTTCAGCGGGGGTAGTCCAGATCCTGGCAGGTGGACGGTCGTGCCGCCGCAGGTTTCGTCGGCACCCGGTGGCGACAGCGCTGCACCCGGGCCGGGGCGGCCGCAGGTCGATGCGACGCTGGAACGCCTCATTGCGCTGTACCAGGGGGCTGGCAACGCCGCGATCGACCTGGCCTCGGCGGTTGCACGGCGCATGGTGGCGTGCATCAGCTATCCCTCGTCCGGCTCGCCGGAGGCGGCTGCACAATCCGCGGCGGCCACGCCGTCGCCTGGAAATCTTGCCTTCGAAGTGGTCTCGAAGCGTGCGGCCGAGGGCATGCTGGACCTCTATATGACGGTGCCGTGGGCGTTCGCGCCTGCTGTCCATGCCCTGCATGCCGTTGATCGGAAAAGCGATCCACTGACCGGGATCACATTTATCCCCGGCGGCATGCAGCAGCCGTCGGCCTTGCGGATCGAGGTTCCCGACGACCAGCCGCCCGGCGTTTACACCGGCGCGGTGGTCGATGCGTTGACGGGCGAATCAGGCGGCCACCTGATCCTTCGGCTGTTCTGAGGCTTCGGGGGACGGCCGTTATGTCAGCGCCTATGCGGCTCGTCCCGGCCATGACGACAGAGCGGCGACTGGCGTCGGCGAGTCCACATGACCTTATGCGTGGCTCATCAGATCCTCCCGCCGCACGCCGTCGAATCCCTGGATGAAATCGGCTCCGTAGGCGCCCGCCGGGGTCCGGAAACCGGGGCGCGCCTGGCCGGCGAGAACACGTTCTGCAATCGCCACGACAGAATAGTACGTGAACGTATAGACGTTCGGCGTATGCAGCCGTGCCCGCACGACGCGGCGGTAGGCATCCTCGGCCTCCGCGACGATCACCTTCGGCGTGGCCGCCCGCATCGTCTCCGACGGCCCTGCCGGCCACGCCCTGGCCGCCAGGGCCAGCAGGCTTTGCACAGGCGGAAGCCGCAGCGGTTCCGCGGCCAGTGAAACCAGTTGATAGGCCGTGCGGCCGAGGATGCCGGCTTCCAGGTAGGCTTCGATGTTCGGAATCCCGGTGGTGAACCAGGCGGTGAACACGTCCGGCCACGGCATCGCCGTGCAGATCGAGGCGCCGCTGCCGAAGTCGAATGCCCGTTCCAGGCTGCCGGCCGGCACGGACCGCAGCACACCGTTGCGGCGGACGGGCACGAAGCCGCTGACCATGCCGAGCATGGAGGTGAAGCTGCCGCGCGAAATGACGTCGCCGCGGGAAAAGCCCAGCCGGAGGTACAGGGCACCCGGCAGGCGGGCAGCCACATGCGCGGCCAGGCAATCCGCCGCCGCGACCACGAAGCCGGCGCCCGGCATGATCATGATGCCTGCCTGTTCCGCATGCGCATCGAGGCTGCCCAGGTAGCGCAGGACCGGGAGTTCGCCGGCAACGTCCAGGTAGTGCGTTCCGGTGCGCAGGCACGCCTCGGCAAGCGGGCGCGCCGTTGCTTCGAACGGCCCGGCGGCGTTGACCACGACGGCGGCATCCGCCAGGGCGGCGTCGACGGCGCGTGGATCGTCGAGCGCAACGACCCGGCTGGCCAGCCCCAGCGACTGCGCGAGCGGCTCGATGCGGGTGCGGTTTCTTCCGGCAACGATCGGGTCGAGCCCGCGCATCCTGGCGCGCGCCGACAGCAGCCGGCCAGTGTAGCCGCCGGCGCCATAGATCAGCAGGCGGTCAGCCATGGCCGGGGCGGATCGGGCGCCGGCGGCCGCCGGCGGTCACGGCCCCGGCTTCCCGCGGGTCACGAAGACCGGGGCGTCGCATTCGTCGTGCTCCATGCCGGGCCAGCGCGCGAGTCCATGTTGCCTGCCCCAGGGATGGCCTGGCGCTCCCAGCGGCCCGACGGATTCGGTGGGGAAGCAGTGATCGGGCTTTTCCCGGTAGCGCGGGCCGAAGTGCATGACCCGAGGGTCCTTTGAATCATGCTGCAGCCTGGTACGCAGATAGGGGCCGTAATTTTCCCATTCGTCGCTGAGGATGCTCTCGACGACGACCTGGATGTCGTCCAGCTGCTTCATCGACGCCGCGGCATCCGCCCGGGACAGGCGGTACCACCGGCCGGGGTTGATCCAGTCGTCGACGATAACGTCCAGCCTTCGTGCAATCGCAGTGAGCCTGACGGTCGGATCGATTCCGACCGGCGTGTGAAGCCGCCCGGCGTCGATCTGTTCGATGTCGTGCCGGCGCCGCAGGGCAAGGAAGCTGATCTTCTTGCCTCGGCCCGCCAGCAGCAGGGCGTTCAGCGGTTCCGTCACGCTGGACGGCAAGGTCATTTCCAGCAATTTCCGTCGATTGACATCGAAACGGTTTATTTCGTGCAGCGCCTGCTGGATCTCCTGCACGCTTTCCTTCGTCGCCTCAGAAACGAATTCCGGCCAGGTCAGGTCCTGTTCCGGCGGGGGTTCCATGACCCACGCCACAAGGCATTTCAGTTTCGTTATGGGGTCGTTGTCCTGCCAGTCCAGATCGCCCACATCGGGTCTGGCAAATGCGTCCTCCGGCATGTCCTCACGGGCGGCCCGCAGCGGGAAGTCCGGCAGTTGGAGCGGTGCTGAACGTGACTCCTTGAAAGCTTTCTCGATCGCCCGGGCCAATGCGACCATGAGATCGACCGGCAGGGCGTCGCAAAACGCCCGGAACGGGGACACCGTGAATGCGGCCTGCTCCCTGGATGCGGCCCGGAGGTCCTTGAACAGAGCGTGCAGGTGCTCGTCGAATTTTCGCACCTCGGCATCGACTGCGTTCTGGTGGTGCTGATCCAGATGTTCCACGGCCAGCGTCATCAGCGCCAGGTCGTTGGTCAGGGACTTGCGCAGCCAGCGGTCGGCCTGGTCCCGCAGATTCTGGCCGTTGCCATCCGCCAGGTCATCGACCAGCGCCGGGCCGACGCAGGTTCGTCCGGAGGGATAGAAGAACGGACCCCGCGCCAGCCGTTCCCTGACCCTGTGGCTCTCGGACGGAGGCCAGCCCGTTGGCCTGAACCAGGGATGCGTCATGTCCCAGACAGTGGCCGATGGGCGGCCGCCATCGCGCAGAAACGCGGAGTCCGGCTCCACGGCGCACAGCGCCCGGCCGATGATCGTCCCCAGTTCTTCCTTTATCGAAACATGCATCCAGAACGGCCGGATCGGCTGCAAATTGAAAATGACGTCGCCATTTCTGGAATCAACGCTCTTGTCCTTGAGGCCGAGCAGCTCGACGATCGGATGCCCCGGTATCCGATGCACCCGGACATGGACACGCTGCTCGATCTCGCGCATGTCATAGATCCGGGTGATTGATCGTTCCGTGTGCACCGCCGCCTGGTAGCAGGCGCGGTTCATGTCGTCGGCATCACGATACTGCTTCATCGTAATGCGGTTTACCGGCACGCGGTGCGCAAGAAGCTCCAGCGCCAGCGCCTTGACGTTCTTCACGTGCTTATGCTGGCTCGACGCCAGCCGCGCCTTGCGCCTGAGATCGTTGACAAGCTTGCGTCCCCAGCTGTTCCCCAGGCCGCGCCATCCCTCGTCATCGCCGGGCTCCAGCACGTCATGCTCGTCGATCTCCAGCAAGGTGCGGGGCCGTTCCTCGGGATTCGTGGTGACATCCGGATAAATCGCGGTCTTGACATGCAGGAATCGCCGATCGGCGGCGGGGCCCTTCGGCGACATCCAGGCATCCTTCGGACTTTCGATCGTCGCCATCACGGTGTTCCGGCCGTTGACCTCGCGATCGGTGATGACCGCACGGGTGCCGTCGGCATAGACGAACGGCTCGACGATGCCGAGACTGATCAGCTCCTCGTTCCTGTACCACTTGACCGGCACGCAGAAGGCCACTTCATAGCGCGGCCACCAGTCGAGACTGTTGCTGCCGGCCCAGTTCGTCCCGCGCTCGCTGCGGTTCGACGCCACGACCATGTAGACATAGCTTCCGCAGGTTTCGAGTTTGAGCTTCTCTCCCATGCTCTGGGGCGCCCCGGCGAACGGCCGGTTCCAGTACGTTTCGATCAGATGATCGAGCCTTTCCCTGTCCGCCAGCAGCGGATAGACCTGAAGCGTTATTTCAGGGAAATGGAACGGTCCCGCCACGGGCTGCGTCGCCCCGCCCAGCGCGGTGCTGAACACGTTGGGCGCCTGCTGGGCGAAACCCGCCCGGCCGAAGCGTGCCGCCGCCGCGGCCTCGGCCTGCATCGGTTCCCATTCCACGCTGCCCGGAAGGTGGCGGCGGCCACTGGCCTTCCACGCGCGGTCATCGATCCATTTGTTGACTGTCCGCTGTTCGGTCAACTGTCCCATCTGATTGGTGCGGGAACAGATCACCTCGCCGGCTCCGTAGAACAGGTCAACGTTCATCCAGAACGGAAAGCTCGGCTTCAGCGTTGTCACGGTGCCGTCGGGAACGTTCAGGTCGGTGACCCCCACCTCGATCCCCAGCGACTCGACGATCGGCTGGGCGATATAACGATGGATACGAATCGAATATCCGCCGGAGGGATCGGCCCGCAGCAGATCCCAGTCCCCCAGCAGGCCGCTGCCGTTGAGCCGATCGACGCCCATGGCGGAATCCACCAGGGCCGTGTAGCAGGACAGATGCGGTTTTTCGGGATCGCGGAACTGCTTCAGGGTGATGTTCTGGGTGAACAGCTTCGGCACGTCCATGTAGGTCTTCACGCCCACCGCGTTGGCCGAGCCGCGCGGGCCGGCCGCCGCCTCGCCGGAGCCGCCGAGCGACGGCAACAGCAATCCCGACAGCATGTTGTTGGCGAGCGAGGTCGCTTTCGCGCTCATATCGAACAACGCCAGCAGGTTGCGGCCGGGCGGAAAGCCCCGGATGCGCAGCCCGGCCAGGATGTCGGTGGCATCGCCAAGCAACGAAAGCGAACTGCGCAGCATGTTGGGAACAATCGCCGTGACCGACCATGGACAGTTCACGTCGGCGGGAAATTCCGCATAGGACGCGGCAGGCGCGCGATCCACCTCGACCAGCACCTGCATCCCGTCGTCGCCGGCTGCACGGGCCGCGCCAGGGATTTGCGTGCTCATGCGCAACAGCCGCGTCGGCGCGCGCGGATGGGTCGTCCACAGCGGCGTGTCGGCGTCGATGCGCGCCAGCGCCTTCGGCCAGCCGTAGACCTCGCGGCCGGTGGTCAGCGACATCGGGGCATCGACGAAGATGAATGGCGAGACGCTGGCCCAGTCCTGGAACACCAGCTTGCCGTTCTGCCTTTGCCAGCGCTGCAGCGGAACGGCGAACAGCACCTCGTGCTGCGCCACCCAGCCGAGGCTCTGCGCCTGATGGGACGTCATCGACATGCCGCCATAGTTCAGCACGGCGAAATAGACGTATGGCAGCGCCGGCGTGAAATGAACAATGGAATCCGGAATATCCATGTTCAGGTACTCGTCGCAGAACTGCGTCAGCCGCGCCATGTTCGCCTTCAGCGGGAAAACACGGGCGGTGACCTCGCGAAACAACATCGGCGGCCCGAAGTATACGCCATCCTGGACCAGGTCACCGACCGGATCGATATACCTGGGCTTGAGGTAGAGCGGCATTCGGTTCCTCCCCTCCTGTTGGCAAGACCGGATCAGCCGGATCCTGCGGCACGGCGTCAGGCACGATGGAATATCCAGTGCGTCAGGCCCCTGATGAACTGCCTGTCGCGCGAGTCCGGCAGGCAGTCGAAGATTCGCGCATATTCGTGCAAGGCCGCGCCTGCCAGGCCATGGGCGATGCCGCGGGCATAGGCGATGGACCCGTATTCCTCCATCAACGCGCGGATCCAGGCGACCTGCTCCGCGGTGCGCACCGCGCGGGCGGAATCCAGCAGTTCGGCCAGGATCCTGCGTTGCGGCGGCGGAGACAGCCGATAGACATGATTCAGCATCAGCGTGCGCTTGCCCTCGAAGATGTCGCCGTTCGGCTCCTTGCCATAGGTTTCGTCGGGAACCAGGTTCAGCAGGTCGTCCTGGATCTGGAACGCTGCCCCAAGGAAAAATCCGAAGCGGATGAAAGGCTCGAGATCGATGCTGTCGCGCGTGCCGATCATTGCGCCGATGCGGCCTGGGTGAATCGATGCGAGCCAGCAGGTCTTTTTCAGCACCATTGTCAGGTAATCCGCATCGGTCAGGTTGTGGCAGTTGTCGCGCCGCCAACCCAGTTCCATTGCCTGGCCCTCGGCGGATTCCCAGGCCATGCGCTCGGTTTCCCGCACGATGGACAGCGCCAGCCTTGGTCCGATGCGCCCGAAATTATCGAACAGCGGGCGCATGCTCAGCAGCGCCAGGGCATCGCCGGTGTTCAGCGCCAGTGGTATGCCGTGCAGGGCATGCAGCGTGGGGCTGTCGCGGCGCTGCTCGCTTTCATCCTCGATATCGTCGTGAATGAGCAGGGCGTTGTGCATCAGCTCGATCGCCACCGCCGAAAGCAGGGCGTCGTCTATGCTGGCGCCGAACACCCGGGCGGTGGCAATGCACAGGCTGGACCGCATCATCTTGCCGCCGCGACGCGGATAGTCCGCCAGCAGATCGTACAGGTGCGGGCCGGGTTCCGCGGCCGGGAAATATGCCTGCATCGCGGCCCGGGTCATTGCGCCATACTCGGCGAGGGTTTCACGAACCACATCCGGGGCGACAACGTGGTCCATGATGTCCGACCTTCAGGCCATGTCAGGACATGATCCGCACGGATAACGTTCCGCACGGTTCATTGGTTGCGCTGTCAACGACGACGCCGGAATAGACGCCGGCCGGCTGGCCGTCCGGAACGTCTAGGTGCAGGACCGGCGAGGCCGTCGCCGGGTCCAGGTGGAAACGAACCGCCGTCAGCGGCGGCGCCGACGGCGTGGCGGCATGCAGGCTGTGCACCAGCGGCATGAACGTCGCGCCCTGCGGCCGGATGTCCAGCCTGACCTGCGTGCGGCGATTGGCGGCAAGTTCGAAACGGAAATTCGTGGCGCCGCCTGTTGTCGTTGCGGCGGCGGCGTCAGGCGATGCCTGCCAGGCGCGGGTGACGCCGGGCTGGAGCAGCGGGCTGCGCACCAATGTCTCCATCGCGGCGACCGCCAGCGCGCCCATGTCCTTGTAGATGTTGAGCGCCCGCTCGATCAGCGTGCTGAGTTCGGCCGGCGGCATCGCGCCGGGCTTGCCACTGACCTGCCGGAGCCGCGCGGCGAGTTTCTCGCCTTGCCGGATCTGCTCGTCGATGACGCTGTATCCCAGCTTCACGCCATGCGCGACCGTGGCCTCGATCGGCGCTCCGTCGTCCTGCTCGGGCGCGGCGGCGGTTTTTTCGCCGCCCAGCCCATGAGTCCGGATATAGCTCATGAAATCGCGGCGCGGTTCGTCGCGATCCAGTTCCGGACGGTGGAGCCGTTCAGGCTTGTCCACGACAATGCCTCGTGGCCGAACGGCGATTGGTTCTGGCTCCGAACCGGACATCCTGATGCCGGGGCGGTACGATTCTGCATCGGTGGCACATCGCGAGGCTCCCCCCTACCTTCGCGCGAAACACGGGAATTCTCTGTTATCCAGGCCGGTTTCGCCTACTCATTTTTTGGATATCACCCGCTCATCATGAGATTTGTGTGTCCTGATGCAATTGCGTCACGGGTTGCCGTCAGTATCATCGCGGAATACGCGATGACTCCTACGGATGGTCGTAGCCGGTGATATCCTCCAGTGGCGGCCACAGCGAAATCGCATGGGCCGCAAGGCGTCCCGACATGACCGCGGCCTCCACGCAGCCGGCGTTGTAGCCGCAATCCGTCCAGTCGCCGGCGATCGTCAGGTTGTCATAAGTATTGTCCAGTGGAGAAATCCGGCAGCGAAGCGTTCCCGGCAGCATAAGAACATAGCGGTCGGACGGATTCACGTTCGCTGTCCAGTACTGGGAGGAAAAGCGGCGTTCGCCGGCGACGGCGGACCCGGGATCCGACGGCGACTCATCGGGGTCGAGAAGCAGATCCCAACGGAAACCGCCTGACCACGCCAGCGCATTTGGCCAGAGGTGGTGGACCTGCCGGTTCAGGAAGTCGATGGCATTCCGCCGCACTTCGTCATGGCACGACGCTTCGTAGCCCGGTGCGTCCGCGTCCGATGGAGCGGCGGGGTCCGCCAGCACGTTGCAGAAATAGGCGACGGACCGCGGCGGCGAGCGCCAGTTCTCCTCGGGAATGACGTGCCCCATGTCGGCCCAGGTATCGAACGGCTTGGTGAAGGCGGACAGTGTCACCGGCGCTTCGGTCCAGCCCAGGGCCGCCATATCCTCGGTCATCCAGACCTGGAATGCCTGGGTCGCCACGGTCTTGACGTTGGCAACCATGCTCCGCCACCGCGCGTCGCGTTCCAGGATGTCCCGGCAGACGAACGGAATCACGCCGACGCTGACGCCCAGGACGACGAAATCGAAGTCCTCTGTAACGCGCAGCGTCCTGGCGCGGCTGCGGCGTCGTTCCCAATGGGACTCGAATCGCCAGCCCTCCTGCCGCAGGCGCTCTCCGTCAACCAGTTGCGAGAAATCGGGCGTGGACGGCCAGCACGGCACGCGCTTGACGTCGACCAGCGGCTGGTATTCCCCGCCACCGGCGATCTCGGCCTGTACGTCGAATTCGAGTGCCTCGACATAGGGACACTCGCCAAAGCCAAGCGATTCGACCGGCGCAAGCTTCACATCCGTCAACCGGTGGAAGAATTCGAAACGAACGCCGCGCCGCTTGAGCACTTCATAATACGGGGCGAACACGCAGTCGCCCATGCCGGACCGGAGCTTCCAGAAAATGGCACCGCGATAGGTGAAGAACAACCGCATCGAGCCGCGCAGGGCCTGTCCCGCGGCGAGGCCCGGGCGGGTTGGGTCGCCGTCCTCGTAGGCCATTGCCAGGTCGTACAGCCCGCGCACGAAGGCCGAATTCAGCGACCGTTCCGACGCCCCGTTCATGCGCAGCCACTCGCGGCTGTCGTACTGGTCGATGGCGCTCAGCCCTCTCGGGTCGGTCATCAGGCGGAAGCGCACCGCGCCCACCAGGAATGCCAGTACGAGGTCGATGACTTCCCATTTGTAGCATAGTCCGTCCTGCTCGGTAACGAAACTCTCCAGGCGGCCGCGTATGGCGGATACCACGGCTTCCATCAGGTTTCCGACAAGTCGTTCCGGAAAGGCCGGCAATGACCTCAGCGCAACGGTCAGCACGCCCAGCGCCTCGCTGATCGCGGCCGCGCTGGACAGAACCCCGATCCGCAGCAGCCGCGTCATGGTTGCGATCACGGTCTTTACGGTTGCCGGTGGCGGCTCGCCCTGCTCCGGTAGCCAGCCGGGCAAGTCCGGGCCAGTGTTTCCGGCGGGATCGCCGGGCGCATAACGTGTTCGCGTGTGGAACAACAGCAACCGGAGCATTGCGACCGTGCGCGCAAGATAGCTCCGTAACGTGAACGGACTGTTCAGCGCCACCGGGTCGCCGGGCAACCCGTCAGCCGGAGGAAAATAGGCGAGCCACTCAAGCCAGTTTCCCGACCGGGACCATTCCGTCAAGCCAATATGCGGTTCCGGGAAGAACGCATCGCGCCAGCCGGCAATGGGACACACGGCCGGATCGCGGCCCAGTTCGGCGTAGCATTCGCGCAGCAGCCGGAATGCGTTTTCATAGTAGCCAAGCCAGATATGCAGCCCATGCTCTTCGATGCGGCTGGCCGGCCCACGACCGGACGCCCCCTTGCCGCCCAGGCGCCAGCCGACCTGGTAGATCGTGACCTGGTATTTTCCGCGATGGTGCGGCCGTGTCAGCTCAAAGGCCGTCGTTATCGAGGCACAGCCACCGCCGATGATGGCAACCTTGATGGATTCGTCACGCCGCATCCCGATCCTCTTGCCGCCGTCCAGGCGACGGCCGTTTCATTGTTAATTCTTCTTGTGCCCGGGGTGTTCTTTTCAATCCGCCATCTGTGCTTCCGGCATGGACAAGGCCGCCAGTTCCGCAAGTGCCTCGGCCTCGGTCGGCACTGCGCCCTGGGAACGCGCGATCGACAGTGCCATCCTCAGTTCCGACGCCACGCGCGCCCGGTCGGGCGCCCTTGCCCGGGCCAGGACCCTGGCCCGCACCAGGTGCGCGCCCGCAAGATAAGCGAAGTCATGATACCGGATGATCAGGTCGATCGACGCATCCGCCATCCGCAGCGCTTCATCGTGCCGATCCGTTTCGGCATAGAACAGAGCCAGGTGGCTGGTGAAGAACCCGCTGAGCGTCGAGCAGCCGGCCTTTTTCCAGTCGGCAAGCGCGGCGAGCAGCAGGTCTCGGGCCTGCCGGACCTGGCCGAGATGGCCGAGGGCAATTGCCAGATGCGCCCGCGCGCTCAACAGCCAGGTACCGAAGCCGCAGGATTCCGAGACCTGGATGGCGCGCTCTGCCTCGTGCTTCGCCCGGCCATAGTCTTTTCGCGAGATCGCGTAACTGGCCAGGAACGTGCTGGCAATGGCCTGGTCGAACGGGCGGTTGAGCGACTGCACCCAGGCTGACAGTGCTTGCGCCGACGTTTCGGCACCGAGATCATCGCCGCGGAGGAAGCGCGTAATGGGCGCCACGATCAATGCCGACGTCTTCGCGTTCGCTTCGCTCGCGACGACGCTGCAGGCTGCCTCGTTCTGCTCGTACAGCCGAACTGCCCGATCGATACGGAACAGCAGTTCGTCGCCCAGTTGCCCGGTCAACCGCAGAATGAACGCCAGCGATGCATCCGCTTCGACAATATAGGGGATGTGCCCCGATTGCTCGCCGATCCTGACGCAGGTTCGCGCCAGTTCCTCGGCGGCGACCGCATCGCCCCGCACCGTCCAGAGCTTGCACAGTCCGTGCAGCACCGGGAACAATGGCGCGGTGTCGCCCATCCAGCTGCAGATGGCACGGGCGCGCATCAAGACGTCGCGCACCTCATCCGCTGCGTAGCCGTGCCGGGCCGACAGGCTGAGGGCGAGCGGGATGAGGCAGGAAAGCTCCTGCTGAAGCCGCGTGGTTTCGTCGGGCAGCAGGTCGATCAGCTTGAGGGCTTCGTTGTAGTGTTCGATCGCCTCGCGGTTTGCCGCCCGTGCCGCGGCGCGCCGGCCGGCCGCGATCCAGTATGGCAGGGCAGCCACCGGCGTTGCGGTCTGCGACAGGTGATAGGCGAGCACCTCCGGCTGGCTGTCCCGCACCTCGGGGAACCTGGCCTCCAGCGTCGCGGCCACCTGGCCGTGCAGGTTCTGCCGCTCGGACTTGATGATCGAGTCGTGGGCGGCGTCGCGCATCAGCGCATGCCGGAACAGATAGGTGCTCGCCGGCGGGTTGCCGGCTTGCCTGACGACGCCGGATCGCTTCAGCACGCCGAGGGCCGAGCGCAGCATCTGCTCCGGCCACGCCGCAACGGCGAACAGCAATTCGTAGCTGAACTGCCGCCCGATCACCGCGCCGATGCTGGCGATGCGCCGGGCCGGTCCGAGGCGATCCAGGCGCGCCACCAGCGAGTCGTGTAGCGACAAGGGTATTACATCCGGTTCGGCGCCGTCGATCGAAGCCGGGCCGGTCGCTTCCCGCGATTCGACGACGGACCGCGTCAGTTCCTCCAGATAAAACGGAATGCCATCGGAACGTTCTATCACCTGCGCCACCAGTTCCGGCGGCAGCGTGCCGGCGGCGACATGGGCGCAAATCTCACCGGCGCCTGCCGCATCAAGCCGGTCCAGGCCCAGTGTGGTGACGAACCGGAACGATGTCCACCGCGCCTTGAATTCCGGCCGGGCGGTCACGAAGACCAGGCAACGCTGGGCGGGCAGGTTGCGGACGATCAGGTCCAGCAGTTCCAGAGTCGAGGCATCGATCCAGTGCGCATCCTCGACGAACAGGATGAACGGTCCGGCGTCGCTTAACCGTACCAACTCCGCAACCAGGGCGGCCAGCGTCAGTTCCTTGCGCTTTCCCGGCGTCATCGCGTCCAGCGGCGACGTAACGGCGCCGGGGATCGACAACAGGGCCGCGAAGATCGCCAGCGTCATCGGCTCCGGCGGCTGGGGATGGCTCAGCAGGCGGGTCAGCTTTTCGATCGCGATCGGCGGCGGGTCCTTGGCGCCGATCCTGGCCGCGCGGGTGAATTGCTCGATGACCGGATGGAACGGGCTGTCCTCGTGCTGCGGGGAGCCGAACCAGCGGATGCGCGGCGCGGGATCGCCGGCGAGTTCGTGATCGAAACATTCCGCCAGCCGCGACTTGCCGATCCCGGCGTCGCCGATGACCTGGACGACCTGGCCTTCTCCGGCAAGCATTCTGCGCCAGATCCGCAACAATTTGCCGAGTTCCGGCTGCCGGCCGACGAACGGCGTGGGTTCGCCCTGCAGGCGGGCATGGAAGCGGCTGATGGCCGTATCCGGCCCGGTGACCCGCCAGGCGCGAACCGGCTGTGTGAAGCCTTTCAGCGACAGGCTGCCGGCATCCTCGTAGTTGAACAGCCCGCGGGTGACGCGCCTGGTTTCATCGGATATCATGATCGTGCCCGGCTGCGCGACGGACTGCAGCCGGGCGGCGAGGTTGGGGATTCGCCCAGTGATTTCCGCCATGCGGCGGTTGGCGCGGCTGACGCGGTCGCGCACGGTCACCAGGCCGGTGGCAATCCCAATGCGGATCTGCAACGGCATTTCGGCGTCCGCATCCATCGTCCGCACGGCGTCGAGTATATCGAAGGCCGCATATACGGCCGTGGCTGCATCGTCCTCGTGGGCGTGGGGATAGCCGAAATAGGCCAGCACGCCGTCGCCCATAAACTGCGCGAGAAAGCCGCCGCGGTCCGCGACGATGTTATCGCAGACGATATGATAGCGTTCCAGTGTCTGCATGAGATCTTCCGGGTCGAGCTTGACGGACAAGCCGACCGAGTCGATAAGATCGCAGAACACCGCGGTCGCGGGACGGCGCTCCGACCGGTTGATCGAGTCCCCGACGTTTCGCAGTTGCCTGGCGCTGTTCGCCGATTGGAAGGCGAAGCCGCATGCGACGCAGACCAGGGAATCCGGCGGGGACTGGCGATTGCACCTCGGACAGTTCACGTCTTCCTCCCACGTGGTACCGATCCACCAAGTATATGGCGCGTGGCTTAAGGTTTGTTGAGCCTCGTCGTCTATCTTATTATTGGCCACGACGGATCATAGTGCGGGATTGCATGTCGTCGATAGGGACTCTCACGACCTTGTGGCCGCGGTCGCCCGGATGCGCAACCGATACATAATAGTAACAGTATGGAATAACAACGGGACGGCAATGCAACGCCGGAAACGACGCCGGTGCCTTTCGTTGTTGCAGTACCGCCGCTATTCGGCGCAACCCATCCGGGGCCGCGCCCGGCGGCACCCGCACCGCAACGGGCAGCGCCGACAGCGGCAGCATCGCTCGGCACTGCGGCCGGTCCCTTGGCGGATCCGCGGTCCTGGAGTCGCCGGCACAGTGATCGCCACAGCATGATTGACTTGGCGTCCACGCACCAAAGCGGGATAACACCAGCATGACCGAACCAGCCCCCTCCCGCGCCGATCGGCTGAACGCAGCCCTGAGCCGGGCATTCGCGCCGACGGTGCTCGATATCCAGGACGACAGCGCCCGCCACGCCGGGCATGCCGGTGCCCAACCCGGCGGCGAGACCCACTACAGCGTCCTGCTGGTCAGCGCCGCCTTCCAGGGCGTCAGCCGTGTGGCCCGCTCCCGCGCCGTGCACAGCGCCATTTCGGCCGAATTTGGCACGGCCGAGCAGGGCGGCCTGCACGCCCTGGCGCTGACCTTGCGCACGCCGGCGGAGCATGCGGCGGAGACGGGGAAATAAATTCTCCTGTTTGTCCCCCTGCAAGGCAATTGGATGATTTTCTTCTCCGGGGGAAGGCTTTAAAGGGTCTCTCAGACGAATCGCGCCGGCTCGCCGGCCTGAGGGAAAGGCTGCCCCCGAATGAGTGCCGACAAGGATATCGATCGCCTGGACCGGGAGATCCTCCGGTTGCTTTCGGTCGATGCCTCGCTGTCCCTTGCCGACATCGCCGCCAAGGTCGGGCTGACGCCGACCCCGTGCTGGAAGCGCATCCGGCGGATGGAGCAGGACGGCATCATCCGGCGCCGCGTCGCGGTCCTGGACCCAGACAAGGTGGGCTTGCCGGTGTCGGTGTTCGTCGCGGTGGAGACGGCAGACCATTCCAGCGACTGGCTGGCCCGCTTCGCCACGGTGATCGAGAACACGCCGGAGATCGTCGATGCCTGGCGCATGAGCGGCGACGTCGATTACCTGCTGCATGTCGTGGTGCCCGACATCGCCGCCTACGACCAGTTCTACCGCAAGTTGATCGCCGCCGTGCCGCTGCGCAACGTCAGCAGCCGCTTCAGCATGGAGCGGATGAAGGCGGCGCCGCTGCCGGTGTAGGAGGCGTTAACCGGTTCTTAATCCGGCGCTGGCAGAAAGCAGCGGCTGGGGGCTTTCGTGCCAGCCCCATACCCGGCGGCCGATATTCGCCACAGCAGCAGGGCCAAGCCTGACGGATCCGCCTCGAACGCCGCTTTTCGTTGCCCGGACGCCGGTTCCTGGCCTGGCGAGCGTCACTCTGTGCGGCATTGTATCACGCCGGACGTAGAATCACCGCTGGACAGGTCATATGGTCGCCGTCGCTCAGGATCACATCGCGTCACTGACCGCCGACTACGATCAGGATGCGGACGTGCTTTACGTCCCGATTGGGGAGCCGCGCCCGGGGATGGGTGAAGACGGCCCGGATGATGTCGTCCTTCGCTACAGTCAGGATGACCACCAGCCATCCGGCGTCACCGTCCTGGGCTTCCGCGAGAATGGCTGGGCCCTCCGGACGCAGGCCCTTGCGGCCATCATCGCCCATCATGCTGGCGTCAGCGCGGCCGAGGCGCAGGACATCGTCGTCAACGCCACATCCGTGTGACAAGACCGCATCATCAGTCCACACGCAGGTATCGCCCACGCGCTGCCCTTGGCGAGGCGGCCGCCGTCCGCCGTATCCCCCGCCTGCCATCGCGTGCCAAAAAAACCAACATTTTCTGCGCGCTGTGAACCTTCTGTTAATATCCTTCTGATTACCTCCCGCCCGGCAATCAGGAGGTGGCCATGCCCGTCAGTCGTCTTGTCAACCGAAACGTCGTCGCCGAGCGCGGCCGGACCAGCATGCGGCTGGAGCCGGAACTGTGGGACGCGCTGAACGAAATCTGCGAACGCGAATCGCAGGACATGAGCACCCTGGTGCGCCATGTCGAGGCCGCCGGCCACACGGGGGGCCGTACCAGCGCGATCCGCGTCTTCATCCTCAACTACTTCCGCAACGCCACCACCGAGGCCGGCCATGCCGGCGCAGGACACGGGCCAATCGTACGGTCGCGTGTGGCAGAGGTGACGCCACTGCGCAGCGTGGTGGGGAACCACGTCAGCGCCTGATCATCGGACCGCAAGCGCCAACAGGATGATGGGCTTGCGGCTTCTGTCCCGTCCGGCCTCGCCTCAGTGCGCCGGCAGCGCATCCAGCGCGGTCTGCACCATCTTGGCGTCCTCGCCGTCCGCCGGCAGCTGGGCGTGCAGGGCCTGCCAGTAGCGCCGCGCATCGTCGGGCCGGGAGTCCTGCGCCGCCGCCAGGCCGAGGTACCAAAGCGCCACCGGCTGCTTTGGATCGTGCGCCTCGACCTGCTTCAGCCAGCCGACGACCCGGGGCGGGATCCGCGCCGGCGGCCTCAGTTCGGCCAGGAGCGCCCGCGCCGCCTGCAGCGGGATGGCGTCGTCGTCCGGCTTCAGCGCCGCCGCCTTGTCATAGGCGTCGGCGGCCTTGTCCGGCTCATGCAGCACGGCATAGGCTTTGCCCAGGCGCAGCCAGCCCTCCAGGTTGGTGGGATCGGCTTCCTGCTGCGCCGCCAGCTTCCCGACCATGCCGCGGATCATCGCTTCGCGCTGCTCGGGCGACATCCTGGCGGCATCCGCCATGGCCTTCGCGCCCGGCCCCGGGGCAGGCTGGTTTGGTGCCACCTGGTCGGGCGTGGGTTCGGCCGTGCCCTTGGCCAGTTCCGGCATCGGGATCCCGGCCGCCTTCGCCGCCTGGGCAATCTGCTGTGCGACGGTCTGGCGTGCCGGGGAATCCGAAGGCATCTCGGCCAGCAGCGCCTGCCAGCCGTCGATCGCCTTGCGCGGCTCGCCGGCCTGCGCGCGTGCCAGCGCCAGGTAGAACCGTGCCATGCCGTTGCCGGGATCGACCTTCAGGATCTGGTTGAACGCCGCCTCGGCCGCCGGCGTCACCGTCCCGCTGGCCGCCATGACCATCATTTCGGCATGGTCCGCCAGCACCTCGGGGCTGTTGGCGCCCAGGTCGATGGCGTGGCGATAGGCATCCTCGGCCTTGTCCCACTGGTTCAGCATCCCCAGGCTGCGGCCATACAGCAGCCAGCCCTGCGGGTCGGACGGGTTCTGCTTCAGCTTCGCCGCCAGTTCGGCCACCGCCTTCTGCATGCCCGCCTCGTCGCCGCCGGCGACCTCGGAGGCGGGCCGCGAGGCGTACGGCACGTCCGGCACCTCCGGCGAGCCCAGCCACAGGTACAGGCCGACGGAGCCGAGGCCGACGACGAGGAAAACGGCAACCGCCAGCAGCGGGCTGCGGGCCAGGCGCGCCGGCGGGGCCGGGGTCTGCTCGGCCGCCAGCAGCCGGCGCTGGATTTCCAGCCGCGCCGTCTCGGCGTCGGTTTCCGTCAGCAGGCCGCGGGCGATGTCGCGGTCGAGTTCCTGCAACTGGTCGCGGTAAACCGCCTGGTCGAAATTGGCCCGCGCCGGCACCGGCCGCGCCCCGCGCAGCAGCGGCACCAGCAATGGCAGCAGGGCGACGAACGCCAGCAGTGCCAACAAGAAGGGAAGGATCAACCCTCGTTATCCTGTAATAATCTTTCCAGCCGGCGGCGTTCCTCGGCGTTCAGCGGCGCCACGGCCACCGGCGACACATAGCGGCGCCGCAGCCAGAACGCCGTGCCCACCAGCCCGAGCGCCACCAGCCCCGGCGGCCCGAACCACAGCAGATAGGTTGCCGGCTCGACCGGCGGTTTCAACAGCACGAACTGGCCGTAGCGATTGACCACCGCCTGGATGGTCTGCGCATTGGTGTCGCCGGCAACCAGCCGCTCACGCACCAGCATCCGGATGTCATGCGCCAGATCGGCGCCGGATTCGTCAATGGATTCGTTCTGGCAGACCAGGCAGCGCAGTTCGCTGCTGATGACGCGGGCGCGCGCCTCCAGCACCGGGTTGGCCAGGCGTTCACCCGGCTCCACGGCATGGGCGGCGGTCATCGCCGACAGTGCCAGGGCCAGGCTCAGCAACAGGGCTTTCATGTTGACGGCTCAAGCTGTTTCAGTAGCGGCATCAGTTCCTTGTCCACCGTCTCGGGCGTCAACGGGCCGACGAACCGCTTGCGGATGATACCGTTGGCATCGATGACATAGGTCTCCGGCACGCCGTAAACGCCGAAGTTCAGGCCGGCATGGCCCTCCTGGTCCATGCCGATGCGCCGGTAGGGATCGCCGAAGGTGTCCAGCAGGCGCTTGATGTTGGCCGGCGTGTCCTTGTACGCGATGCCATACAGCGGCAGATGGTTCTCCTGCGCCAGGCGCAGCAGCAGCGGATGCTCGATGCGGCACGGCACGCACCAGGAGGCGAAGAAATTGATGACCACGACATGGCCCTTCAGCCCGGCCATGGTCAGCGGCCCGCTGTTGTCCAGGCCGGGGAGGTCGAACGCCGGCGCCGGCTTTTCGAGCATTGCCGACGGCAGCACGTGGGTGTCGTGCCCGGGCTGCAGCGAGATCACGAAATAGCCGACCAGGACGAAGAAAAGTACCAGCGGCAGGATGAAGAAAATCCGCTTCATAGGCTACTCGCCAGCCACCGGAAGGACCCGCGGCTCGACCCGCCGGGCACGGCTTGCGACACCGACGCGCCAACGGCGGTCGCTCAGGCTCACCATGCCACCGAACGCCATGACCACCGCTCCTATCCAGATCCACGGCACCAGCGGCTTCCAGTAGACCCGGACCGTCCAGTCGCCTTTCGTATCGGATTCGCCCAGCGCGACATAAAGATCCGCCAGCAGGTTGGTGCGGATTGACGTTTCGCTTGTGGTCTGCTTCTGCACCGGGAAATAGCGCCGCTCGGGGTGCATGTACCGGATCAGGTTGCCGTCGCGGGTCACCCGGATCGTCGCATCGTCAGCGATATAATTTGGCCCCGGCAGGCGATCGACATGCTCCAGCGTCACCTGATAGCCGGCGAGCGAAATGCTGCCGCCGGGCTTGACAATCTCGATCGCCTCCCGGTCGAATGCCGAGGCCGAGAATCCGGCGACCGAGATAGCAAGGCCGAGATGCGCAAGCGTCATGCCGTAGGCGGACCGCGGCAGATGCACCGCCCGCCGCAGGCTGTCGGCGGCGGGGATGCGGAACAGCCGCACCCGCTCGGCGAGTTCGGTCAGCACCGCGGTGAACAGCCAGGCCGACAGGCCCAGCCCGAACACCGCCATGACCGGCCCGCCATGTGTGACGTAAAAGGCGGCCAGAACGACCAGGCCGGTGGCGATGTAGGCCGCCCACAGCCGCTGCAGCGCCCCCAGCAGGTCGCCGCGCTTCCAGGCCAGCAACGGACCGACGCCGACGGCCAGCAGCATCGGGATCATCATCGGCACAAAGCTGCGGTTGAAGAACGGAAACCCGACCGACAGCTTCGGCCCGCCCATCGCGTCGAGGAACAGCGGATACAGCGTGCCCAGGAACACCGTGGCGCACCCGCAGGACAACAGCAGGTTGTTCAGCACCAGCGAGCCTTCACGCGAAATCGGCGCGAACAGCCCGCCGCCCTTCAGCGCCGGCGCCCGCACCGCATACAGCGTCAGCGACCCGCCGATGGCCACCACCAGCAGCAGCAGGATGAACATGCCACGCGACGGGTCGGTGGCGAAGGCGTGCACCGAGGTCAGCACCCCCGAACGCACCAGGAATGTGCCGACCAAAGAGAGCGAGAAGGTAATGATGCACAGCAGGATGGTCCAGGTCTTCAGCGTATCCCGCTTCTCCACCACGATGGAGGAATGGATCAGCGCCGTGCCGACCAGCCAGGGCATGAACGAGGCATTCTCGACCGGATCCCAGAACCACCAGCCGCCCCAGCCCAGCGTGTAGTACGACCACCACGAGCCCATGGCGATGCCGATCGTCAGGAAGCACCACGAGGCCAGGGTCCACGGCCGCACCCAGCGCGCCCAGGCGGCATCCACCCGGCCCTCGATCAGCGCCGCGACGGCGAAGGAGAAGGCGACCGAGAAGCCGACATAGCCCAGGTAAAGGAACGGCGGATGGAACGCCAGGCCCGGGTCCTGCAGCACCGGATTCATGCCCTGGCCGTTCGGCGCGGCGGGGAAGGTGCGCAGGAACGGATTGGAGGTGAAAAGAATGAACAGCAGGAAACCAACGCCGATCATGCCCTGCACCGACAGCACCCGCGCCCGCAGCGCCGGCGGCAGGTTGTCGGAGAACGTCGCCACCGCCGCGGAGCACAGCGACAGCATGAACACCCACAGGAGCATCGAGCCCTCGTGGTTGCCCCAGACACCGGTGATCTTGTACAGCAGCGGCTTGTCGGTATGGCTGTTCTGGATGACGTTGATCACCGTGAAGTCGGAGGTGACGTAGGCGTGGATCAGCGACAGCATGGCCAGCGCGATCAGCCCGAACTCGATCAGCGCGCAGGACCGCGCCACCGCCATCCAGCCGAGATGGCGGCGCGCGGCGCCAATCAGCGGCACGGTTGATTGGACGATCGCGACGAACAACGCCAGGATCAGCGCGAAATGGCCAAGCTCAGTGATCATGCATCAAGGGCCTTTTCCAGTCATTGTGGCCGGCGAGGCTCCCATATGGCATGACGGTTCCCGGCTCAAGGCCGGGAACGTTACGATGCATTAAGGTAAACCCAAGCCTACGCGGCGCGGCGACGTTCCAGCGGAATTATTTTGGACAGCGCATCAATCAGCGCCGTCATCATCTCGTCCGTATGCAGCGGGCCGGGGGTGAAACGCAAGCGCTCCTCGCCGCGCGGCACCGTCGGGTAGTTGATCGGCGTGGCATACATGCCGAACTCGTCGAACAGCCGCTGGCTGACCGCCTTGCACAGCGACGCCTCGCCGATATGCAGCGGCACGATGTGGCTGACCGAGGGGATGCGCGGCAGGCCGGCGGCGTCGAACATCGCCTTCAGCGTCTCGGCGCGCTCGAACAGCTTCGCGCGGCGGGCGTGGTCCTGGCGGATGTGGCGGATGCTGGCCAGCGCCGCCGCCGCGGTCATCGGCGGGATCGAGGTGGTGAAGATGAAGCCCGACGCGGTGGAGCGGATGAAGTCGATGACGTCGGCATCGCCGGTGACGTAGCCGCCGTGGGCGCCGATGGCCTTGCCGAGAGTGCCCTCGATGATGTCGATCCGGTGCGCCACGCCATCGCGTTCCGACACGCCGCCGCCGTGCGGGCCGTACATGCCGACGGCATGCACCTCGTCGAGGTAGGTCATGGCGCCGTATTTCTCGGCGAGGTCGCAGATCCCGGCGAGGGGGGCGATGTCGGCGTCCATCGAATAGACGGACTCAAAGGCGATCAGTTTCGGCGCCTCGGCCGGCGCGGCGCGCAGCAGGGATTCCAGGTGATCCAGGTCGTTGTGGCGGAAGATGCTGACCACCGCCCGCGAGCCCTTGATGCCGGCGATCATTGACGCGTGATTCTTGGCGTCGGAGAAGCACTGCCAGGAGTGGGCGGGGCCGCAGGGCAGGGTGTTCAGGATCGTGGACAGCGTCGCCTGGTTGGAGACGTAACCGGAGGTGAAGATCAGTCCCGCTTCCTTGCCGTGCAGGCTGGCGAGTTCGGCTTCCAGTTCGTCGTGCACCGGGGAGGTGCCGCTGATGTTGCGGGTGCCGCCGGCGCCGGTGCCCATGACCCGGGCTGCCTCGCAGGCCGCCGCCACGGCGACGGGGTGGTTGCCCATGGCGATATAGTCATTCGACGACCACACCAGGATACGGGACCCGTCGGGCCGGACATAGTACGGGAAGCTGTCCACCCGTTTCTGCAAGGCCGTAAAGGTGCGGTACCGTCCTTGCTCCTTGATCGATTCAAGCGAGCGGCGGCAGTGGTCCGTGAACACTTTCATCCGTCAGTAGCCTTCGGTTAGCCAATCCGTTGAATAAGATTCCCGACCTTCATCCCCAATCATCCAGTGCGACCCCATGATCTGGATCAATCCGGTAACCGGCAGTCACGACATCTGGCACATTTTTTTCCAGGCTTTGCGCCGCGCGGCAAAATGCGCCGATTCCCTGGCGCGTCAACCGGAATTCGTACGGTTCGATGACAATGCCACCGGGCTGATCCGTTGCGGCGCTTGGCAAAGCCCGTGCGGGCTGCCATATGGCGATGTTGCGCCGCAATAAGCGCCGATCCCACCCGGAGGAGTCGCCTATGCCTTTGAGCCAGCCCGCAGACCGCGAGCGCCTGCACACGCGTGCCATCGAGATCAACGGCTACCGCCGGCACGACGGGCTGTACGACATCGAGGCGCACCTGACCGACTGCAAGAGCTACGGCCTGGCTAACGTCGACCGTGGCACAATCGAGCCGGGGGAGCCGCTGCATGACCTGTGGATCCGCGTCACCGTCGATGAGAGCATGCATATCCTTTCGGTTGAGGCGGTGAGCGACAGGACACCTTATACGACGTGTCCGGACGCGGCGCCCAACTTTGCTCGCCTGGTCGGGTTGCAAATCAAGGGCGGCTTCGTGCGGGAGGCAAACAAGCTGGTGGGCGGGGTGATCGGCTGCACCCATCTGCGGGAATTGTTGCAGCAGGTGGCGACGACGGCGTTCCAGACCATCAATCCGTCGAAGGCGCGGCGGGAACTGCAGGCCGAGGGCGAGCACCCGAACAGGCAGGGCAGCGACGCGCTGGACAAGCGCATTACCGAGAAATGGGGCGGCGGGATGCGGATCCTGAACACCTGCCTGGCGTATGACGAGAAGGGGCCGCTGGTGCGGCGGCGCTGGCCGGACCTATATATCGGGCCGGATCGCATGCCGGCTGAGAGTGAGGGAGTGGGTTCGGGCGCGCCGGAGGTGGGGCGGGGATGATGGCAGAGGGACGGAGAAAACAGGATTCCGTCGCAACAGACGCAGCGATCCGCCGGTGACGCTTGCGGGCGTGCAGGGCTGCACATGGGCCAGGGCTTTCGCTGGTTCGGCAGCGGCTGACTGTCGGCGTTCTTCTTGTTGAGGGCGTGTAGAATTCGCCACAGTCCCCCAGCCCGCCCGCGGCCACCACGATGGATGAAAATGGGCGAGGCCCGTTGCCCCTCCGTCATGGCCGGGCGTGTCCCACGGCTGTCCGGTACGTTTCTTGCTATCCCGCTGTTCGCCGGTGCACGGCATTGATATCCTTGGCTCCGACCGTTGAGCAACGTGTCCCAAGCCAGGGAGGATCATGCCGTGCGCCCACAGGATACTGTGTTGTATCAACTCCTGCAGTACGTGCCGTGGGAGCGCTTCGCAGAGTTGAGCGCCGAACCGGCGCAGGCCGCCAAAGTGCGCGGCTTTTCCGCCAAGAGCCATCTGGTGGCGCTGA
>NZ_NHRY01000270.1 GCF_002937115.1 Rhodopila globiformis
CGCACCGGCCCCCGCGGCGGAGACTCCGCCGGCCGTTGCCCCGCCGCACCCTGAGGAGCCGGCGGTTGCGGCTCTTCCGCCGGCGACCGCACCGCCGCCGGCTGCGATTCCGCCGCGGCAGAAGGAACCCGCGATCGTGGCACCGCCGCTTGGCGCGGCTCCACCGCCGGCCGCCGCCGCACCGCCGCCACAGAAGGAACCCGCGGTCGTGGCTTTGCCGCCTGCCGCGGCTCCGCCACCCGCCGCCGCACCGCCGCCACGGAAGGAACCCGCGGTCGTGGCTTTGCCGCCTGCCGCGGCTCCGCCACCCGCCGGTGCCGCCACCGCCCTGGCGACCCCGGCACCACCGCATCGGCTGACGCCCCGGCCGCCGGACCAGCATGCCGATGAGCTGTATGCCCGCGGCAAGGCGGCGGAAGCGCAGGGCGACATCTCCGGCGCCCGGCGCTTCTATGCCGCCGCGGCCGCGCGTGGCCACGCCGCCGCCGCCCGCGACCTGGGCCGCATGTACGATCCGGCGGTGCTGGACCGCATCACCGTGGGCGGCATCGATCCCAATCCGGCCCTGGCCCGGCAGTGGTACCAGCGCGCCGCCGAACTGGGAGACCCGGACGCCAAGCCCCTGCTGCAAGCCCTGATGACGACCACGAGGTGACCATGCAACGCCGCTTCCTGTTGACTGCCTTGCCGGCCACGGCCCTGCTGGCCGGCGCCGCCGCGCCGCCGCCGTTCACCATCGGCATCATGGGCGGCGAGATCGACGGCACCTTCATGCGCATCGCCACCGACCTGACCTCGGTGATCAACTCCGGCACCATGCGGGTGGTGCCGATCGTCGGGAAGGGCTCGTTGCAGAACATCGGCGACCTGCTGCACCTGCCGGGCGTGGACCTGGCGCTGATCGCCGCCGACTCCCTGATCCATGCCCGCGAGGTCAACCTGTATCCGGGGGAGCTGCAGAAGATACAGTATATATGTAAGCTGTATGACGAAGACATGCACGTCTGCGCCCGGGCGGACATCAAGACCCTGGCGGACCTGAACGGCAAGCCGGTCAACATCGACGTCGAGGGCTCCGGCACCAACCTGACCTCGCGGGCGGTATTCGCCGGCCTGGGCATCCATCCCGATCTGCGCTCCGAGGAGCCCGGGATCGGCCAGAACAAGCTGCGCCACGGCGAGATCGCGGCCAATGTCTATGTCATCGGCAAGCCGGGCCGGCTGTTCAGCACCCAGCCGGCGGGCACCGGGCTGCACTTCCTGTCGGTGCCGTCGAACGAGGCGCTGGAGAAGATCTATGTGCCCGGCGGCACCTTCACCCATGCCGACTACCCGACCCTGATTCCCGAGGGCGAGACGGTGAACACCATCGGCGTGGGCGTGGTGCTGGCGTGCTTCGGCTGGCCGCCGAACGCGCCACGCTATCAGCACCTGACGGTGTTCGTGGACACGTTCTTCAGCAAGTTCCCCGAGTTGCTGAAGCCGCCGCACCATCCGAGGTGGCATGACGTCAACCTGGCTTCCACCCAGCCGGGGTGGGTCCGGTTCAAGCCGGCGGTCGATTGGCTGGCGGCGCACCCGCCGGGGCAGGCGGTGGCGTCGTCCGATGCGCTGGAGGCGGGGTTCGACCAGTTCCTGGCGCAGAAGGGGGTGCCGCATCTGACTCCGGCGCAGCGGGAGGCGACGTGGGAGTATTTCCAGGCGCGGATGCGGGGGGAGGCGGCGTCTCGGTAGGGGGGCGACGAACCCATAGCGAAGATATTGACCAAGCGGATTGGCCGCTTCTGCCGTCGGCGCGGGCAGGCCGCCCTTCAGCCTTGTCGTCCGGCTGTTGAATAGTACTGGTATCAAGACTATTACTAACCCCCAATCGACCGGGGGAGCTGAGGGTAGTGATAGTCAGTGAGCTTGCGTGTGCCGACCTTCCGCCTGAACAAAAGGCCGCTGCCGCAGGGTATCGGCCTGACGTGGCCATCATCCTGGCCACCTTCAAAGGCGCAAGGTTTCTCCGGGAGCAACTTGACGGTTTTCGCAATCAGGCTGACCTGCGGTGGAAGCTGATCTGGCGGGATGACGGATCGACGGATTCCACGGCAGCCATAATGGAAGAATTTTCCCGGCACCTCGCGCCGGGGCAAGTTGTTCACGCGGGCGCACCGGGCGACCAACTCGGCATCTTTGACAGCTACATGAGCCTGCTCGGCGAGGCTCTGGATGCGCCAGCGGTAGCCTTTGCCGATCAGGACGATGTGTGGCTACCGGGGAAACTTCAGCAGGCACTGGAACAGCTGAGGACGGTCGATCCTATGCGGCCGGCAATCTACTGTGGGCGCCAGACCCTGGTCGACGAGGCGCTACCGCCGATCGGCTTTTCGCCGGGGCTATGCCGCCAGCCGGGTTTCCCTGGCCTGCTGCTGCAAAACATTGGCACCGGCTGCACCATCGTCATGAACCAGAGTGCGGCCCGCGCGCTCTATGCATCGAAGAAGCCGCGCAGTTCGCTGCATGACTGGTGGGCCTGTCTTTTCGTTGCCGCAATCGGAGGGACAACTCTCTTCGACAATACGCCGGACGTTCCATATCGCCAGCCTGGTGCCGGTAGCGTCGGTGCACTAAGGGCGCAGTTTCGGCGATTGATGGGCGTGCTGGCACGGGGTCCCGCCGCGCACAACGCACAATTCACCTCGCACCTCGACGCGCTCATGAAGAACGAGGCGCAACTCTCCCCGGAAGCCCTGCGTCAGACGCAACAGATCCGGAGCGGATATGCAGGCACATTACGTGCAAGGCTGAGCTTGCTTGAGACTCCCGGCTTTCGGCGGCAGACATGGGCGGAGGACGCACTTCTCGCGCTCTGGCTTGTTCGCGGCGATATAACGTTTGCACGGCGCCTGCGGAGGCTATTAAGGAACCGCCTCACCGTGTTTCTCTATGCGCGAGCGCTGGACCTGCTGCGAGAAACCCTTATTGCCAAAGACTGCTGGACATTTCGCCTGCGACGGCCGGTGACGCCGGAGGTTCGATGCTTGCTGGAGCCAGCAGCCGGAGCCTGTTACAGCCGGTTGGCGATCTTCGTGATATTCGCCGAACGCCTCGGCCATAACCATTATCGCGTCATCAACGGCCTGGCACGGTCGGGCTACGCCGTGGCATTGCTGAACAATCGATCGTTTGCGGTGGACCAGAGCTACCCGGATGGGGTGGCATTCGCGGTGGAAAATCATAATGTTGGCCGGGACTTCGGAGCATATCTGCGAGGGCTGCGACTTATACAAGCAAAAGGCTACTTAGCTGCTGATGCCAGGATTATGTTCTTAAACGATTCGGTAATATACTTGCCTGGACACGAAGCAGTATTCGCAATGTTCGCCGAACAGAAGGACGACTGGATCGGCATTACGGAAAATCATCATGTTGAGTACTACGTTGCATCGTGGTGCTTCGAATTGTCGATTGCTATCATCAATGGCGACGCTTTTCGCAAATGGTCTGCTGCGATGATGCCGCTCAATAACCGTGCCTACCTGATTAGCCGTGGCGAGATTGGGCTCTCCCGGGCATTGCTTAGGGCCGGATACAAGCCTAAAGTGCTCTTTGACAGCACGTTCTGGAGCGCGCTCTGCAGCGCGACCGACGGCCTAAGAACCGATCTGGCCAAAGTCATTCCCCGTTATTTGCGCACCATGGATCGACAAGGCTTCGGCAAGAACGGAATACTGCGGAAGGCCAACCAAGCTCATCTGTTCACGTTTGGCGGTGCATTATCAGGGTTATTCCCATTCCTGAAGAAGGACATCCTTTACCGTTATGTATTCGAAGAATATGAGGTTGAAGCACTATGCGAGGGGCTTGCCACGCGATATGGAGATGCAATCGCCGACGAGTGCCGGGGCTTTCTGTTTAGAAGGGGCAATGGCGCGAACTTACAGGGGTTCGCAGGAATTCGCTGGATCATAGGGGTTGATTGACACCAACGATCCTGCTGATCGTCAAACTCCTGCCCTGAAGAGTCGGCGTCCAAGCATGTTCGGGGATCGACCTGACACAAGTTCAGTTGGTGGTCTTATGCTCCGTAAAATAATCAAGCGTTGTGCGGAAAGACTTGGATACTCAACCAGGTGCCAAAGGTGGCTGACCCCCGAAGACCAGGAAAGTGCGAAATTTAGGGCGTTCGTAGAGCGCAACATTGACAAGGCCGACTACCTGTCCCGTAATCCGGACGTAGCTAAGGCCTGTGCGGACCCCGTTGAGCACTGGTTGAACCACGGGTGTCTGGAAGGGCGCCGTCTGTCGCCGGATCTTGAAGTTCTTTTAGGGCAAACAGCGGCGCTAGCTGACCAGAAAACCTGGGAGCTGTTCCGGTATCGTGGAAAATTTGTTGCAGTAAGACCCACTTTCCTGCCACAGCGCGTTGTTGATCAAATACTTGAGCAGGGGCAGTTTGACGCGGCGGTCTTTGCGCCGGGCTTCCATGCCATACGAACTTTGCGACGCTATAATTTTGCAGACTTGCTGAGCCGTCACGGTATCGATATAACGAGGCTTCTCGGCGTAATATCGCAACGTCCTCGCGCGGTTATCTTATTACCATTTCTTGTTATTGGAGGAGTTGAAAAGTATGCGTCGGCGATCGTAGAGGCTTTTGAGGCTGCTGGCCTATGGCCAACCCTTGTGTTGGTAACGGATCAAACGGAAGCCGCTGCCGCGAAATGGCAACCCCTTAGTATACTGGCTCCGTTGCGTAAGGCACAAATCGTTTTCTGGCGCAGCTTCTGTCCATCGGTTGGGAGGCATGAAGCGGCGCTAGCTAGGATCCTGAATGGCATAGCGCCAGATGTCATTCTTGTTATAAACAGCCAAGTCGGCTTGGAGATGGTGTCTCGCTATGGCCGTGGTCTTTCTCAGAAGTCTAAGTTATTTTGCGCATTTTTTGGCTTGAGCCCGAACGCCCTTGGTGCACCGTATGGATGGCGCTACCCAAGGTCTACCCTGCCGTTTGCAACGGCTCTTACCGATAATGGTCGTACTGCGAGGATTTTGCGCAACTCGTTCGCAGCGCTTCCACAATGCAGAATCGCAATCTTGCCGCCGATGAGCGAATTGGCAACCCGGGAGGAGTGGGATGAACGGTTGTTTGCCCGCCGTCTTCGTGCTGCCTCGGTTCAACCCTGCAAGAGGTGGCTGTGGATCTCGCGAATAGAGTATTTCAAGGGCCTAAAACTGCTGAATGAAGTAGCAACCCTCCGCAGTGGAGATGAGTTCCACATTTTCGGGCCGGCGGACAGGCCGCTGGAAGAACTAGGCTTACGGAGCGATAATATTAAGCACAATGGGTTTCTCAATAACGTAGGCACTATAGATTGTGCACTGTATGACGCCTTTATTTTCACCAGCATGTTCGAGGGAATGCCAAATGTCGTACTGGAAATGGCGCAGAAAGCAATCCCACTTGTTTTAACTCGTGTTGGAGGCTTGGATGAAACGTTCGACGATAGCGCAGCCATCTTTATCGAGCCGGATAAGCAATCATCAAGTCGGAGTTTTGCAGACGCGCTCGCTGGTTTGACAATGAAGTCACCTGATGATATTGTATCTATGGTAAATGCAGCCTATGAGCAAGCCTCTAGTCGCCATGGGCCAGAAACCTTCCGCCGCAATGTAGCAAGGCTATTCTGCACCCATGAGCCAAATGCCTGATATTACCGCCACGGTAGTCTTTCACAATGAAGGTGCCTTTGCCATTCCGGCGCTGGAGTCGTTCAGATTTATGGTTGGAGCGGCGCGCCGGCATGGCATCAAGATTCAGACCCAAGCGGTGCTCGATCGTCCCGATTATACGACTCGTCACGTTGTAAATACGTTCTCTGACTGGCTAGATAATGTAGAAGAGGTCAATTTTGGCGATCTTGGTCTATCGCGTAATGCCGCCGTGGAACGTGCCAATGGCCGCTTTCTCGCGTTCTTTGATGGAGACGACTTATGGGGCGCAGAATGGTTATGCAGAGCCTATGCGTTGGCACAGGCATCAGATGCTCCCGAAAAGATCATCTGGCATCCGGCTTGGCTCTACTACTTTTCGGAAGCTGATTTCGACAGAACCGTCTTGGATGCCACGGCGCATCCTGATGCTGCGTCATTCCTGGCCACGCACGAGGCCAGCACGAGTGACAGTTTTGATGGAAGGGGGCTCGTTCTCGATAACGTATGGACGGCAAATGTCTTTGCCGCAAAGGAACTGCACATGCGATTTCCATATCCTGCGACAGATGCTCAAAGAGGCGTTGGGGTGGAAGATTGGTCGTGGAATCTGGCCACACTTGCGGCGCGAATAGCACACTTGATCGTACCAGAGACCGTTCATCTGATTCGAATCAAGGAGTCAAACTCGGTAGGTCAGCGCAACATAGCCAAAGGCCTGTTGCCGAATGTTCCTGCAAATTTTCTCTGGGCCAAGCAGAATGAATTAGCACTGCGATAATGCTTGTTGCCCCAAGTTATCGATACTGTGGTATCTGTGCATAGACCCTGTTGATTACTGGGCTCAATACAAGAAGCTACCTCTCTGACTACGTTTATAATACAGTTGGGGTGACTTTTAACTTGGCAAAACTGTCTGGTCAAGCTGTGTGGGCGCCATGGCGCTGACGTTGTCGTTCGCCCTGGTGTGCTCAGCCAGCTCCTTGACCGCCGTCGCGGCGCCAGCGTGGCCGGGTGGCGAACTTTAGACTGTTGACGAGGAGCACCCTGCGAGCGAGCGCGCACGCAAAGAGGCGGGGCGACGTTGCTTCAAGGCTGCGAAGCGAGACATCGCACGCAAGCGACCAGTTAAACCCGTCCCATAAAAATGTGGCGGTTTGCCATCACAGACCAAGCCGGGCAGATCAGCATAGGGGTAGTCGGCCGCAAGGGCCATCGGAACTAAGGTTGGCAGTTCACCGCGCCGTATCGCCCATGGCACATATGATCTATCAATTCACTCACCCGCTTCGTTGTCTCATGGTGCCGCCTTGATCGAACCACTTCTCCTGACCAACCTTCACGAGCAATCGCCTGGATCACGGCGCCTTGTCCATGGCTATGCGACATCAGGCACGTGGAAGCGGCTCTTCCGTCGTGGCGTTGACGTTCTATGGGAAGTACTCCGCGCCTTGCCGCACGACCTGATCCGTCACGTGCGGCGCGAAACGTCGGCTTTGGTCCGTCAGGAACTGGGCGTGCAGCCCGCCAGCGCGGTGACCCGGATCGCGCTCTATGTTCACTACTCGGCCAGCGGCCTCGTGTCCGAGATGGTCCGCTGCCAGCTTTCGCTGCTCGGCCAGTTTGGTTTCTCTGTCGTATTCGTCTCCATGGCCAATCACATTCCCGAGGATGACTGGCAGGCCGTGCGCCGCCTTTGTGCCTTGGTTGTGAAACGGGAGAACTTCGGCCGTGATTTCGGCGCCTGGCACGACCTGATGCCGGAGGTTCGGAGGCGCTGGCCTGCCATCGAAGAACTGATCCTGATGAATGACAGCGTCCTGGGCCCGATTCACGCACTGGAACCTGTCATCGATACCATGCGGGCGGCCGGGCACGGATTGTTCGGGCTGACAGAGAGCCGGCAGGGCGGTTCCCACCTGCAAAGCTATCTGTTGCTTGCCCATGGCAAAGACGCGGTCTCTGATCTCATGCGCTTCCTGGAGGCTGTCCATATCAGCCACTCGAAATGGCTGCTGGTCCAGTTGACCGAGATTCGCCTGGCGCGGTGCATGCGCAAGCGCGGGCATCGTGTCGCCGCGGTGTTCGGCTACGATCGGCTGGTACAGGCTGCTGTCGCCGATCCGACAGAGCGGGCTCGGCTCGAGGCGTCAAATGCGAGGCTGAACGGCCTGACACAGCTGCCGAATGACCAGGCAGCCGCGTTGCTTCATAAGTGGCCGCTCAATCCCACGCACCATATGTGGCACTTGCTCGTCTCGCGGTTCGGCAATCCGTTCCTGAAGACGGAACTCGTGCTGCGCAATCCCGGACAGCTGCCCGGCGTCGCGTCCTGGCCGGCGGTGGTGCCGCCGGACGCGCCCTGTCCGCTGTCGGTTCTGCACGCGCATCTGAAAACAGTGCAGGCCGCAGGCCCGTAACAGCCATGTCTGTAACGGGCCTTCCGCAAGCCTGTTTCGGTCGGTTGAAGTCCCGGGCCGTCGCTACCATCCGCGACGCCGGAGTCTCCCCCACTCCAACCCAACCGTTGCAACCACTCTCCCACCCTGTATGGTCCGCCGGATTTCGAGCCCAAGGACACCCACCCATGCGCCCATCCGGCCGCACCGCCGACCAACTCCGCGAAGTCTCCCTCACCACCGGCTTCGCCCGCCACGCCGAAGGATCCTGCCTGATCCGCATGGGCGGCACCGAAGTCCTCTGCGCCGCCAGCGTGGAGGCGCGGGTGCCGCCGTTCCTGCGCAACACCGGCCTCGGCTGGGTCACCGCCGAGTATGGCATGTTGCCCCGCGCCACCCACACCCGCGGCGACCGCGAAGCCGCCCGCGGCAAGCAGTCCGGCCGCACCCAGGAAATCCAACGCCTGATCGGCCGCAGCCTGCGCGCGGTGGTGGACCGGGCGGCGATGGGCGAAATGTCCATCACCCTCGACTGCGACGTGCTGAACGCCGACGGCGGTACCCGCTGCGCCGCCATCACCGGCGCCTGGGTGGCGCTGGCGCTGGCGTTCCGCCACCTGGTGAAGATGAACGTGCTCAAGACCGTGCCGCTGACGGGCCAGGTCGCCGCCGTCTCCTGCGGCATCGCCGGCGGCGACGCGGTGCTGGACCTGGACTACGCCGAGGACTCCAGCGCCGACGCCGACTCCAACTTCGTGCTGACCGATGGCGGCGGCATCGTCGAAATCCAGGCGACGGCGGAAAAGACCGCGTTCAACGAGGCGCAGTTCCAGGAACTGCTCAACCTCGCCCGCAAGGGCACCGCCGCGCTGTTCGCGCTGCAGCGCCAGGCGCTGGGGGACTGATGGCGCGCAGGATCGCTCCCGGCCAGACGCTCGTGCTGGCCAGCCACAACCGCGGCAAGCTGCGCGAGATCACGGCGCTGCTGCGCCCGCACAGCGTGGAACTGGTTTCCGCCGGCGCGCTCGGCCTGCCGGAGCCGGCGGAAACCGCGCCCGACTTCGCCGGCAACGCCCGCATCAAGGCGCTGGCGGCGGCGGAGGGCAGCGGCCTGCCGGCGCTGTCGGACGATTCCGGCTTCTGCGTCGCCGCGCTCGGCGGCCAGCCCGGGGTGTTCTCGGCGCGCTGGGCCGGACAGGCCAAGGACTTCGACGTCGCCATGGGGATGGTGAAGGACAGGCTCGGCGACCGCAGGGACCGCCGCGCCTGGTTCATCGCCGCGCTCTGCCTCGCCTGGCCCGACGGCCACACCGAAACCTTCCTCGGCCGCATCGACGGCGCCGTGACCTGGCCGCCGCGAGGGGCGAAGGGCTTCGGCTACGACCCGATCTTCGTGCCCGCCGGCGACCACCAGACCTTCGGCGAGATGGAGCCGGACCAGAAGCACGCGATCAGCCACCGCGCCCGCGCCTTCGCCCAGGTGCTGGCGTCCTGCTTTGCCGGCAGGCCGGATCCGCACCCATAGGCGCTACAGCAGATCGCAGGTAGGCTGGGACATCGGCACGTCCCTCATCGTCATGGCCGGGCGTGTCCCTATCGCATACACACATCTCTGAAACGACCTCCGGTTATCTGAAAAAGTCTCTTGTTATCAGTGGGTGGGCCAAAGGTTTCTGTATATACAAAAACCTCCCCTAACCAGTTGATAACAAAGGATATCGCCTAATCGTTTCAGAGGTCTGTGCATCCCGTAGGGTGTGTCCCGGCCATCTACCCCCAGCCGTCGAAGCGCAGATGGCCGGGACACGCCCGGCCATGACGAAAGGGACGCGGCCACACGTGCCGGTCTCTTCGTCCCAACCTGCCTGCGGTTCGCTACAAATCATCGCCTGTGGGTTCCGCACCCCGATTGAACGGTTTTGCGTCCGGTGCGGCCTCCTGTAACCTGAGCGGACGAAACAATAAGGGGAGCCGTTCATGAACTGGTTGCGCCGCCTGGCCCTGGCTACCATCCTGCTCGCCCCGGGCCTCTCCGCCCGGGCCCAGATTCCCGACGTCGTCAAGATCGGCATCATGAACGACATGAACGGCCCGTTCGCTGATCAGTCGGGCAAGGGCTCGGTCGTCGCGGCGCAGATGGCGGCCGAGGAGTTCGCGGCCCAGGGCGGCGGCTTCCGCGTGCAGATCCTGCAGGCGGATCACCAGAACAAGCCGGACCTCGGCGCCCAGATCGCGCGGGAGTGGGTGGACCGCGACAACGTCGCCACCGTCGCCGATGCGGTGAACTCCGGCGTCGGGCTGGCGGTGAACCAGGTGATGGCCGAGAAGCACCGCACCTTCCTCGCCACCAACGTCGGCACGTCGGACCTGACCGGGAAGTACTGCCAGCCGACGACGGTGCAGTGGACGATGGACACCTACGCGCTCGGCAACACGATGGCGCGCGTCATGGCGGAGCGGGGCGGCAACACCTGGTACTTCATCGCCTTCGACTACGCCCTCGGCGCCGCGCTGGTGCATGATACCGCGGCCACCCTGACGGCGCTGGGCGGCAAGGTCCTCGGCACCTCGCGCCACCCGATCGGCACGACCGACTTCTCCTCTTATCTGGTGCAGGCGCAGGCGTCCGGGGCGAAGGTCATCGGCCTGGCCGACACGGGCGCCGATTTGATCAATGCCGTGAAGCAGGCCGCCGAGTTCGGCATGACGAAGAAGCAGACCCTCGCCGGCCTGTTCACCCAGATCACCGACGTCGACTCCATCGGCCTGCGCGCGGCGCAGGGAATGACGGTGACCGAGGCGTTCTACTGGGACCTGAACAACGCCACCCGCGCGTTCTCCCGCCGCTTCGCCCAGCGCTTCAACGGCCGGATGCCGACGGAAAACCAGGCGGGCGTGTATTCCTCGGTGCTGGCCTACCTGAACGCGGTCAAGGCGGCCAACACGATCGAGGGCGAGAAAGTGGTCGCGCAGATGCGCAAGCAACCGATACAGGACGCCCTGTTCGGCACCGTGACCGTCCGCCAGGATGGCCGGGCGGTCCACGACATGTATACTTTCCGCGTCAAGGCACCCGGGGAGTCGGCATCACGCTGGGACGTCTACAAGCTGATGGCGCGGATACCCGGGTCCGAGGCATTCCGGCCGCTCGACAAGGGCGGCTGCCGGCTGGTGACGCAATAAGGAACAAGCATGGCGGAAACGCTCACCCGGGAAAACTGGCCCGATGCCCTGTATGACCTGCTGCGTGGCAACGGGGTCACGCAGTTCGCCTATGTGCCGGATGCCGGCCACAAGGTGCTGATCAACCGCTCGCTGGCGGACCCGGACGTCCACTCCGTGCCGCTGACGACCGAGGAGGAAGGCGTCGCCATGCTCGCCGGCGCCGATCTCGGGGGTAGTCGAGCGGTACTGCTGATGCAATCCTCGGGTGTGGGCAACTGTATCAACATGTTGTCCCTCACCCAGGGCGGGCGCTTTCCGTTCCTGACGCTCGTCTCGATGCGTGGCGAATACGGCGAGGGCAACCCCTGGCAGTACGCCATGGGCCAGGCGGTCGAGCCGGTGCTGAAGGCCATGGGCGTCATCGTCCTGCGCGCCGAGACGCCGCAGGACGCGATCGAGGCGGTCACCGCCGCCATCACCATGGCCTATCAGTGCAATCAGCAGGTTGCCGTCCTGCTGACCCAGCGCCTGATTGGCGCCAAGAAATTCTAGGCGGGAGGCGGTCATGGCGAAACTGAACAAGCTGCAGACGGCCACGCTGCCGGACGCGGTGCTCGACCGCCGCCAGGCGGTGCCGGCGCTGATCGAAAACCCGGACGATTTCCTGATGATCGCCGGCCTCGCCGGCACGGCGTGGGAGATGTCGGCGCTGACCCACGAGTCACCCCGCCTGTTCGGCCTCGCCGGCGCGATGGGGGCGGCGCCGATGATGGGCCTCGGCCTGGCTTTGGCGCAGCCGAAGCGGCGCGTGCTGGTGGCGACCGGCGACGGCGAGTTGCTGATGAACGTCGGCGCCCTGGCGACGATCGCCTTGCAGAATCCGCCGAATCTGGCGATCATCTGTGTCGACAACGGCCACTACGGCGAGACCGGCAACCAGGACAGCCACACTGGCCTGGGCGTCCGGCTCGACGTCATCGCCACCGGCGCCGGCTTCCCGGTGGTGCATGTGGTCAACACCGAGGCCGACATGGCGGAAGGCCGGCGGCTGCTGCGGGAAGGGAACGGCCTGACCTTCATCCTGCTGCGGGTCAAGGAAGGCCCGGCGACTCACGAGGGCAAGAAGAACCTTGTGCCCCACATCGAACGCGACCGGTTCCGGGCGGCCCTGCTTGGATGACGCCTACGCCCTGCTGTGCCTGCAACTGGAATGGGGCGCCGACGAGGCGATCGCCCCGGACCCGATCGACCGGTTCCGGCCGCTCGAGCCATCGCCGGTCGAGCGGCCGGAACCGGTTCTCCGCCCCGCCGCGCCCCCCGCCGCGCCGCCGCCCGGGACCTCGGCCGAGCGGGCGCTGGCCGTGGCAGGCCGTGCCGCGACCCTGGAAGACCTGCGCGCCGCCGTCGCCGCGTTCGACGGATGCGCCCTGCGCGACACCGCCAGCAACACGGTGTTCGCCGAGGGTGACCCGTCCAGCCCCACCCTGATCATCGGCGAGCCGCCGGGCCGCGAGGAAGACCGCGGCGGCCACCCCTTCGCCGGCCCCGAAGGCGCCTTGCTGGATCAAATGCTGGCCAGTATCCGCCTGGACCGGAACCATCTGATGCTGACACCATTGCTGCCCTGGCGCCCGCCGGGCGGCCGGCCCGTCAACGCCGGCGAGCTGGCGGTCTGCCTGCCCTTCCTGCACCGTCTGATCGGCCTGTTGCGGCCGCGGCGGCTGGTGCTGTTCGGCCCCACCGCGGCCCGGTCGCTGCTGGCGCCGGGGACCAACCGCCGGCGGCCGCCGCGCGGCTGGACCGAGGCCACCATCCCCGGACTACCCCACGCGCTGCCGACGCTCGCCCTGCCGGGCCTGGCGGAGATGCTGAAGACTCCGCCTTTACGTAAGGACGCCTGGGTCGGACTGCGGCAGTTACGACACACCCTTGATGAAGAACAAACGCGATCGTGACCCAAGGACCCGCGAGGAAACGGCGGATTCGCGTTTGTGATCTCACTAGCTGCGGAACGTCTCGGCTGCCGGGGTTGCGTCTCACGGCCCTAGCGGCTAGCGAAACCGCATGCGAGGGATCGGTCATACGCTCTCCCGCCATCCTGGAGCCCGCGCGATCCTTGCGGGGGCGGCGATCATTGCGGGAGTGTACGTTTCTCCTGCGCATGGACAATCGTCCGGATCGGGGAATGGTATAGGGACGGTTGCTACTCATGAATCACGCGCCGAGGAGGCCGCGTGGGCGGTGCCGCGCATGTCGCATGCCGGCGTGACGGAGGCGGTTATTCCGAAGCCGTTACGCGCGGGCGACGCTGCGGACCTACAACGTATTTTTGCCTTGCAGCGGCGAGGAAAGATCTCGGCTGCCATCAAGGCTACGGCCGATCTCCAGGATCCGCTGCTGCTTGGCAGTATCCTGGCCGACCGCTATCTTGGTCGTTACTATAAGTCATCGGTTCCCGAATTGTCGGACTGGCTGGCGCGTTTTCATGATCTTCCCGAGGCGCCTGCCATTTACGCGCTTCTGCGGATCAAGCTGCCGAAGGGCGCCACGCTGCCGCCCGCGCCTGACGTTACGACCCTGAAGCGTGACAGCGAGCCGGAATCGGCGCCGGAAGATATTGATTTGCCGGGTAACGATTTTGTTCGCGATCCGGGCCTGGAGCGGATCGTTCTGGATCATGCGCAACGCGGCAACATGACAGCCGCCCTGCGCGCCATCAGCGCGCGGCGCCGGATCTCCGCGTCCTACGCCGCGCAATTGCGCGCCGAGGTTGCCCAGGTGGCGTTCACCCGCAACGAGGACGCCATGGCGCTGTGGATCGCCCAGGCCGCGTTGGCCAGCGTCACGCCACGGAACCAGGTCAGCCTCGCCTATTATATTGGCGGCCTGGCCGCGTGGCGGCTTGATCGTCTCGATGTCGCCAGGACCCTGTTCGAGGGCGGCGCCGAGGCGGCCATCGCATCGCCGCATCTGCGCGCGGCATCGGCGTTCTGGGCGTCGCGCGCCAACCGCAAGATGCATGACGCCGCGGCCATGCTGAAATGGTTGCACGCCGCGGCCGAGCAGCGCCTGACGCTGCACGGCCTGCTGGCGCGCCGCATCCTGGGGATGGACACCGGCATCCTGCCCAGCGGCCGGTTGCTCAGCCAGGCCGACGTCGATGCCGTCGCCGCCACGCCACAGGGCCAGCGCGCCTTCGCCTTCCTCCAGATCGGCCAGCCCGAGCGTGCGGAGGTGGAATTGCGGACCCTCGGCCCGCAGGCGGAATCGGACAGCGCGTTCGGCCAGTCGTTGCTGATGGTTGCATCGGCGACCGGATTGACCGATTTCGCCGCGCAACTGGCGGGAGTGCTGCAGACCGAGGACGGCATGCGGCATGAGGAAATGCGGTTTCCGTTGCCCAGGCTGCGGCCGGCCGGCGGATTTCGTGTCGATCCATCACTGGTCTACGCGCTGACCCGCCAGGAATCCAATTTCAATCCCGCAGCGATATCGCCGACGGGCGCGCGCGGACTGATGCAGATCATGCCGGAAACGGCACAATATATCACCGGTAACTCCATGCTGACCGCGGACCAGTTGCACGAGCCGGCGGCGAACCTGGCGATCGGACAGCGTTACGTGTCGTACCTGGCCCAGGTCGATGGTATCGGCAACGATCTGATCCGGGTGCTGGCCAGTTACAACTGCGGTCCGGGCAACTTCGTGCGCTGGGCGCAGGATGTGCATGACGACGGCGATCCGTTGCTGTTCATCGAAGCCATCCCTGTTCCCGAGACGCGCGCCTTCGTGCCGCACGTCCTACTGTATTCCTGGCTCTACGCCGCCCGGCTGCATCGCCAGGCGCCCAGCCTGGACGCCCTGGCAGCCGACGAATTTCCCCGCTTCACGCCGCTGGACCCGCATAGCAAGATGGCTATGGCCGTCAGCGCCGGGTTGCACTGACACCGGCGCGGCCACACTTCGCCGGAGGCACGTTGCATGGCTCGCATTGACGAAACCCGTCCGTTCATCCCGGTCAGCATCGCCGTGCTGACGGTGTCCGACACCCGCACCGCCGCGGACGACACCTCGGGCGACGCGCTGGCCGAGCGGATCGCCAAGGCCGGCCACCGCCTGGCCGCCCGCGCCATCGAGAAGGACGACGCCGCGGCGATCGAGGCGGTGCTGCGGCGCTGGATCGACGATGCGGCGATCGACGTGGTGATCACCACCGGCGGCACCGGCATCACCGGCCGCGACGTCACGCCCGAGGCGTTCGACCGCGTGCTGGAAAAGCGCATCGAGGGCTTCGGCGAGCTGTTCCGCATGCTCAGCTACCAGAAGATCGGCACCTCGACGATGCAGTCGCGTGCCGTCGGCGGCGTCGCGAAGGGCACCTACCTGTTCGCCCTGCCGGGCAGCACCGGCGCGGTGAAGGACGGCTGGGACGACATCCTGGTGTCCCAGCTCGACATCCGCCATCGGCCCTGCAACCTCGTGGAGCTGATGCCGCGCTTGCAGGAGCATGTGAAGCCGGCCGCGGTATAGGGCGGGGGACGCGGCTGTTGCCACGCCGTCATGGCCGCGCCACCATGACGCGAGGAGACACCGTCCCACGCTTTAACATTTTGAAACAGAGTGTTTAACCCAGCCGGGTCGCGACTCGCTGTAAGAGTGCGCGATGCCGAACCGCCGTTGCCACCTGCACGGTCTGTTCGCGGCGCTGTTGGCGCTGGTGGTGCAGCTTGGCGCCGGTGCCAGCGTGCCGCGTCCCGATCCGCTCCGGCAAATCGCCGATGTCGCGATCCTGTGCCATGGCGCGGATGACACGGGCGGCGCCCCGGCCAGGCTGCCGTCGCATCTGTTCGATTGCCTGCTCTGCTCCCACTGCATCGCCGCGCAGCCGCAGATCCCCCCGGTCCCGGCGCCGCCCTACCTGGTGCCGCCGCGAGTGTGGCAGGTTCGGCGGGCGGAACTGCCGCCGCCGTCCCGCGCGCCGCCTCCGCGCTATCGGACTGCCACCCAACCCCGGGCACCGCCGGTTTTCTCCTGATTCCAGCCAGCCGGCCCGCATCAGCGGGGCGGTTCTTGTTGATTCAGGAGCGTTTCAATGAGACGGCCTTACCTGCTTGCAACGCTTGCCGCCGGCCTTCCGGCGGTTGCGAACCACGCCGACGCCCACGGCTGGGCCGGCGACCACCTCTTCGTCAGCACGTTGATCATCGATGATCCCTTCATGGAGGACGAGGCCAGCCTGCCGACCTTCAGCTACCTGCCGCAACCGGGCTCCGATCCGGTGCCAAACCTGTATGCGCTGGACTTCGAATATGACAAGCGCATCACCGAGACCTTCGGCTTCGCCATCAACGGCGGTTACACCTGGTTGACCCGCCCCGGCGACAAGACCGCGAACGGGTGGGACAACCTGGTGCTGACACTGAAGGACCAGGTCTATCTCAACGCGCCGCACGAGTTCGTCCTGTCGCTCGGCATCCAGAGGGAATTCGCGCGCACCGGCGCCAACGGCAGCAACGGCGCGGTGCTGGGCAACGACGACAGCGGCGCGACCGCCCCGACGCTCTATTTCGGCAAAGGCTTCGGCGACCTGCCGATCGGCTTTTTGCGTCCGTTCGCGCTGACCGGGGAGTTGGCCTATTCGATCGCCGACAAGAAGCTGAAAGTGGACGAGACGGGTGCGCCGCTCAACAACGGCTTCTCCAACGGCTGGGCCGGCGGGCTGACGCTGCAGTACTCCCTGCTGTACCTGTCGAGCGAGGTGAAGGACTACGGCTTCCCGCGATGGGTCAACCGGCTGACGCCGATGGTCGAGCTGTCGTGGTCCTCGCCCGCCAGCACGCCGACGACGGACGTGACGCAGTATCTGTGGGGCGTCGGGGTCGCCTACACGACCTCGAAGTATGCGTTGACGGCGGAGATGCTGATCCCCGGGAACCGCAACACCGGCTCCCATGTCGGGTTCGTCGCCCAGTTCCATCTCTACTTCGACGACCTGCTGCCGCACAGCCTTGGCACACCCATCACACATTGGTTCTGACGCCATGAGACTATTCATCCCCATGACAGCCGCCATCTGCCTGGTCAGCTCCGCGGCCTTTGCCCACGCCTTCCTCGACCGCGCCTCGCCCGCCGTGGGGTCCGAGGTCCCGTCATCCCCTTCGACGTTGACGCTGACCTATACCGAGCCGGTCGAGCCGCTGTTCAGCACCGTCCATGTCACCAACGGCAGCGGGACGGAGGTCGACCAGGGGAAACCCTCGGTCAGGGATGACGGGCGGACGCTCGTTGTCAGCCTGAAAAAACTGCCGCCGGGCGACTACCACGTGGACTGGCACGTCACCTCGATCGACACGCACAAGACGCAGGGACATTTCACCTTCACCGTGAAGCCCTGAATGTCCGGCCTCGCCACGACCATGGCGCTGCTGCGCGGCCTGCACCTGGCGGCGATGCTGTCGCTGCTGGGCACGGCCGGGTTCGTCGCATGGATACTGCCGGCGGCAACCGCGGTGCCGCCGTCGTTGCGCCGCGGGCTGAACCGCCTGTGCCGGGCGAGCGGCGTGATCGCGGTCGTGGCAGGGATCGGCTGGTTCATCCTGCAGACCATGGCCATGGCCGGCGCGGAGACTATCCCGGACGTGCTGCACGCGCTGCCGTTGGTGGCGCTGCGGACGCACTACGGCACGGTGATGCTGGCCCGGCTCGGCCTGCTGCTGGCCGCCACGGTGCTGTTCCGCCCGGACACGCTGCGCGGGACCTTCCTCATCCTCGTCCTGACCGCCGCCGCCCTCGGCCTGCAGGGCCTGATCGGCCATGCCGGCGCGACCGAGGGCACGCTCGGGGACAGCCTTGTCGCGTCGGAGGGGTTTCATCTGCTGGCCGCGGGGCTGTGGCTGGGCGCGCTGCTGCCGCTGTGGCTCAGCGTGCGCGCGCTGCAGCCGGCCCGGGCGGCCGCCGTGTGCGAGCGGTTCACGCCGCTGGGCCTCGCCTGCGTCCTGGTGCTGGCCGGTACCGGCTTCTTCCAGGGGATGGACTTCATCGGCAGCCTGCCCCGCCTGTTCGGCACGCGCTATGGGCACTTCGCCCTGCTGAAGATCACGCTGTTCCTGGGCGCTCTGGTCCTGGCCCTGCTGAACCGCCTGTGGCTGACCGACCGCCTGTCGGTCGGCGCCACGCCGGCACGCCGGCACCTGCTGCTGTCGGTGTGCGTCGAAACCGGCCTCGGCCTGGCGATCGTCGGCGCGGCCGCGTTCATGGCCTCCAGCACGCCGGCCACACACGCGGCTCCGGTCTGGCCGTTCCCCTGGCGCTTCAGCCTGGATCGCGTGACCGAGGACCCGGGTGTGCGGCGGGAGGTCATCATCAGCGGCGCGCTGATTGGGGTGGCCGCGCTGCTGCTGCTGGGGGCCATTATCCGGAAGCGCTTCCGGCTGCCGGCGGTGCTGGTGCTGGCGATCCTCGTTCTGCTGCGCGGGCCGTCGCTGGGCCTGCTGACGGTCGAGGCCTGGCCGACCAGCTTCCAGACCTCTCCGACGGGATTTTCCGCCGCGGCCATTGTCCGGGGCGAGGCGCTGTATGGCCCCTATTGCGCGGCCTGCCATGGCCCCGGCGGCCAGGGGAACGGGCCCGCCGCGGCCAGCCTGCCGGTGAAGCCGGCGGACCTGACCATGCCGCATCTGTGGGCGCACCGTGACGGCGACCTGTTCTGGTGGCTGAGTCACGGTATGAAGAATCCGCAAGGCGACGTGGTCATGCCCGGCTTTGCCTGGTCACTCGCGGCGGCCGACCGCTGGTCCTTGATCGACTATGTCCACGCGCGCAATGCCGGCCTGGCGGGGCGGCCTGCGCCGTTGCTCGGCCGCGCGGTGCCTGCGCCTGGATTTGCGCTGACGTGCGATGGGCTCAACGCCGCCAGCCTGGCGGACCTGCGCGGCCACCTTGTTGACCTGACCGCGGATGCGCCGCCACCGCCGCCACCGGCGGGCGTCGCCATGATCGGCGTGACATTGCAGCCGGATGCCCGGCCGGCCGCGGGTGGCTGCGCTGCGGCCGAGCCGGCGGCGCGGCAGGCGTATGCCGTGCTGGCGGACCTGCCGCCAGCACATCTGGACGGAACGGAGTTTTTGGTAGATCGAAATGGCTGGCTGCGCGCCGTGCTTCGCCCGGACGGCGGCGGCCAGCCGCAGCGCGACGATCTGATCGCGGCTATTATTCTCAGTCCGGCCACACCATCGACCATGTCAGCCAGCGGAGGCGCTCATGAACACCACCATTGATCCGAAGACGTCGCCCCGGGGTGGGCTGTATGCCGCCCTGGGGCTGGTGCTGGCGGCGCTGCTGCTGGGGGTGGGCGGCTTCATGTGGTTCAGCGGTGGCGCGGGCAATGGCGGCCTGAGCGTCGGCGGCCCGTTCACGTTGCAGGACGGCAGCGGCAAAACGGTCACCGACCGGGATTTCCGCGGCCAGTATATGCTGGTGTACTTCGGCTATACGTTCTGCCCCGATGTCTGCCCGACCACCCTGACGGCGGTCGCCGATGCGATGGACAAGCTCGGCCCGGCCGCCTCCAGGATCCGCACCGTGTTCATTACAGTCGATCCGGCGCGTGACACGCCGGCGGTGGTGGGAAAATATGCCGCGGCGTTCGGGCCGAACATTGTCGGCCTGACCGGGACGCCGGAGGAGATTGCCAAGGTGGCCCGGGAGTACCGGGTGTATTATGCCAAGCACCGCACCGGCCCTGGCCCCAACGACTACGCGATGGACCATAGCTCGGTGCTGTACCTGATGGATCCGAAGGGCGGCTTCGTGGCGCCGGTGCGGGCGGACCAGTCCGGGGATCAGATCGCGGCGGCGCTCAGGAAGCTGATGGGGTAGGGGCGCGCGAGCCGGCGCCCTGGCTTACCAGCCACCCCAGCCACCGCCGTAGCCCCAGCCTCCGCCAACGGCGACGGACGGACCGTAGTAGCCCGGGCCATAGGCGTACGGGACATAGCCCCCGCTGTAGGGATAGCCGGCATAGGCGCCGGGCGGGCTTTGGACCGGATTGCCCTTGGCATACATGCACTGCGTGTAGGCCGTGTCATAGCGTGCCTGGATACTGCCGCCGGCGGCCTGGGCATTGCCGGCGCCAACGGCACCGCCAGCGAGCAGACCCGTCGCTCCGCCGATTGCGGCGCCGGCGCCGGCCGCGCCGCCAAGCGCTCCGAGTGCGGCGCCAAGGCCTGCACCCAGCACCGTGCCGATCGCCGTGCTGCCAACGGCGCTGTTGTTCGCCGCCTGTGCGGCCGATGCGCCGCTGGTCTGCTGACGGGCGTATCCGCGACAGTTCGCATCATCCGCCTGGAAGGCCTCAAAGCTCTTGCCTTTCCCCGGCAGTGCCATCACCGAAGGGCCCTGGGGTGGCTGCACTGCGCAGGCGCCAAGCGCCAGAACCGATATGAGCCCGATGGCGGAAGAGACGCGACGCATGTCCAAGGCTTCCCCAAATGTCCCGATCCAGGCACGCCGGCCACGGCGGCCGGTTTGTTCAGGACCTGGGATCGTCAGGTCATATAGGATGGGACGCGGTTAAATCGAACGTCTCTCTGTAACGAAGCGCTACAATTCGTCGGCGTTAGGCGACGCCCAAAAATAAGCGATCCACCGCGGCACGGTTCAGCATGCCATTGGCGAGGATATCGCCCCGTTGAATTGGCGCGCTTATTTTTGGGCGTCTCCTTAGCCAATCGGCAGCGCCGGCACCGCGACGGCTGAAAATGGACGGGGCCGGTGCGCCGGTTCCGGTGGATCGATTATTTCGGCTCGGGCTGCAACCGGACAGCAAGGAACCATCCACGCTGGTAACGACGACACCACACGGACATCCGCCGGTGCCGGTCCAGCCCGTCATGCTGTCGTGCAGGTACCGCCAGCCCGGGCCAGCGAGTACAGCGCAGCGCCAGAAAACCTAGCGACGCGCTGCCGTTCGAACCCTCGCACAGCCTCATGGCCGATGAATCACCAGCTGGACGCGGAGACGAAGTCACCCCAGCGTCGGTCTGGCCACTCCCATCAGGCCTGGCCAGACCTCCGAACCGGGGTGAGCGTCAGGCCAGCTTCAGATTTGTCGCGGCGGCCTTGCCCCGTTCCATCGCCACTTCGTAGCTGACCTTCTGGCCGTCATTCAGGCCCTTGAGCCCAGCGGCCTGTACCGCTGTGATGTGGACAAAGACATCCTTGCCTCCGTCCTGAGGCATGATGAAGCCGTACCCCTTCGTTGCATTAAACCATTTAACCGTACCGACGGCCATGGTCTTCCTCCTCCAATGACGATCGGCAAGCCAACGGCCGATCGCTTAGCTAGATCAATCCGGTCGAACTAGACCGGCTTCAGGTTGGTTGCGGTGGCCTTTCCGCGTTCCATCGCAACCTCGAAACTTACTTGCTGGCCCTCGTTCAGGCTCCGGAGGCCAGCGGCCTGTACGGCGGTGATATGCACGAATACATCCTTACCCCCGTCCTGGGGCATGATGAATCCGTACCCTTTCGTGGTATTGAACCACTTTACTGTGCCGGTTGACATCGTCTGCGTCTTTCTCCGTCCAGGCATCGTGCAAAATCACGCGATGCATGTAGACAACCGGGTCTTTGGACCTTCTGAAGCCCCGAGTGGACGGAAGCGCAGCAAGGACAGCCAAAATTCGATTGCTGTGGGAAAGTTGGCACAGAATTCGTGAGGACTGTCAATCACAGTCCCGATAGGTATGTTACACGTCGCCGCAACCGATGGTAAGCATCGGGTTTTATTGATGAATACCATGTCGCGAAATCGACATACTCCCGTAAGCGTGTGCGCCTAGCCGGCCGGATATGCGCGAAACGGACCCGCTCGCGTCCAGGACAGGCCGGCAAGCACGACTCGCTTCAGTGTCGGCGCCTGCCGCAAAGAGCGGACAAGCCAGCGCCAGCCGTCGCGACGCCGCTGATGACGAAACAGTTCCCGGCCAATCGTCCAGGCCATTTCAGCCTCCGTCCGGCGCTGCAACGCACCCAGCCGATGGGCGCCGAGCCGTTGACGGATGGCAGCGTTGGCATAGACCGCATCGACGCTGGCGGCGAAGCAGGCGGGATCGGTCGCCATGCGCCAGTATGCTCCCTCCGGCGTTTCCCGCACGAACAGCACCGGCGCCGAACCGCGGCGCAGCGTGGCGAACGGGCCCTGCAAGGCCAGCCGGGTCCAGTATTCCCAGTCCTCGCCATAGGACAAATCCTTGCGAAAGCTGCCGGCCGCCTCGATCGCCGCCCAGCGGATCAGCAGATGACCGCCATTGGCGAACAGGTTCCGGACCAGCAGGCGCTCCAGCAGGTATCCCCCCGGAGACGGCCGCATCCGGCGGATCGCACCATCCGCGGCGACGCGGGCATAGGGGCCGGACACGGCCACGGCCGCGGGATGCGCGCCGAGCGCCGCGGCCAGCCGAGCCAGCGCGTCCGGGGCCAGCCGGTCGTCAGCGTCGAGAAACAGGCAGGCGTCGCCCGCGGCGGCCGTCAGCCCGCGGTTCCGCGCGGCCGAGACGCCGGCGTGGTCCTGCCGGATCAGGCTGATACGCGAATCGTGGAAATTGTCCGGGATATCGGCGGTGGCATCGGCGGAGCCGTCGTCCACCACCACCAGCGACCAGTCCCGATGGGTCTGCGCCACGACGGACGCAATGCAGTCACGCAACCAGGGCGCGGCATTATAAGCCGGAGTGATGACGGTAATGTGCACCAGGACCTCACCAGCGGGCAGGTTCGCCTGGCTTACCCTGCCCGGGTGAAGATCCGGTTAACGGCGCGGCGCGATCAGGCCTGCGCCTTGACCGGGATGCCCTTGTCCTTCAGCAGCGTCTCCAGCTCACCGGCCTGGAACATCTCGCTGACGATGTCGCAGCCGCCGACGAACTCACCCTTGACGTAGAGCTGCGGGATTGTCGGCCACTGCGAGAACGTCTTGATGCCGTCGCGCAGTTCCGGATCCTCGAGCACATTGGCCGACTGGAACGGCACTTCCATGTGCGTCAGGATCTGCACCACCCGCGCCGAGAACCCGCACTGCGGGAACATCGGCGTGCCCTTCATGTAGAGAAAGACGTCGTTCTGCGCGATGTCGTTCTGGATACGCTGTGCAACCGTGTCAGCCATACAAATGGTCTCCTTCTGGTACCATTATTCGGGTGCCGAGGTCTGTAATGCAAGGGCATGAAGCTCGCCGCCCATGCGACCGCTCAGGGCTGCATAGACGATTTGGTGCTGCCGTACCCGGGACAGGCCGCGGAACGCCTCGCTGACAACGGTGGCGGCGTAATGGTCGCCGTCGCCGGCAAGGTCTTCCACCGTCACCTGCGCGTCCGGCAGCGCCGCCTTGATCAGAGACTCGATCTCGCTCGCCACCATCGCCATCAGGGCGTTTCCTTCTGTGTGCTGTTGTCCATCCAGGACGGAAAGAACCGTCCGTGCGCGTTACGCAATGCGGCAATGGATATCGAGCCACCATCGGGAAGAGTCAAATTCTGGCCGCCGGAGGTGCCCAGCCGCATCGCCGGCACGCCGGCGGATTCGGCGGCGCGGGCGAAGGTGGCGTAGTCGGCCACGGCGACGAGGTAGCGGCCCTGGTCCTCGCCGAACCAGAACGCATGGCCTGGGATGCCCGGCGGGTGGGTCATCAGCCGGGCGCCGACGCCGCTGGCCATCGCCATTTCCGCCAGGGCGACCAGGATGCCGCCGTCCGAAACGTCATGGCAGGCGCGGATCGTCCTGTTCAGGATGTGGGTGCGGACGAAGTCGCCGTTGGCGCGCTCCACCGCCAGATCGACCGGCGGCGGCGCCCCGTCCTCGCGCCCGCCGATCTCCCGCAGCCACAGCGACTGGCCGAGCCAGCCGACGGTGTTGCCGATGAGCATGATGTCGAGCCACGGCGGCAGGGCGAGGCCGACCGCAAGTGCGACGTCATCCAGCACGCCAAGGCCGCCGATGGCCGGAGTCGGCAGGATGCCGCGGCCCTCGGTTTCATTGTACAGGCTGACGTTGCCGGAGACGACGGGGAAATCCAGCGTCTCGCAGGCCGCGACCATGCCGCGGATGGCGGCGGCGAACTGGCCCATGATCTCCGGCTTTTCCGGGTTGCCGAAGTTCATGTTGTCGGTGATGGCAAGCGGACGGGCGCCGACGGCGGTCAGGTTGCGCCAGGCCTCGGCCACCGCCTGGGCGCCGCCCATTTCGGGGTCCGCCATGCAGTAGCGCGGCGTGCAGTCGGTGGTCAGCGCCAGCGCCCGCGTCAGCCCTTCCAGCTTGACGACCGCGGCATCCGCTGCGCCCGGCCGCTTCACGGTCTGGCCGCCGACGGTGCTGTCGTACTGGTCCCAGACCCAGGCGCGCGAACACAGGTCGGGGCAGCCGACGAGCTTCTCCAGCGCCCTGGCGAGGCCGTAGCGGTCCTCGATCCGCGCCGGGTTCAGCTTCTCCTGCTTCGGGGTATCGACGGTCGGCCTTGTGTAGAGCGGCGCCTGGTCGTTCAGCGGCGCCAGCGGGATGTCGGCTTCCACGGTGCCGCGGTGCCGCACGGTGATGCGGCCGGTGTCGGTGATGCGGCCGACGATGGCGAAATCCAGGTCCCATTTGTGGAAGATGTCGCGCGCCATCTGCTCGCGGTCGGGGCGGAGCACCATCAGCATCCGCTCCTGGCTTTCCGACAGCATGAATTCATATGCCGTCATGCCGGTCTCGCGGGCCGGGACCTGGTCGAGGTCGAGCTCGATGCCGACGCCGCCCTTGCCGGCCATCTCGACCGCGCTGCTGGTCAGGCCGGCGGCGCCCATGTCCTGAATGCCGACGATGGCGTCGGTGGCCATTAGTTCCAGGCAGGCCTCGATCAGCAGCTTTTCCGTGAACGGATCGCCGACCTGGACAGTGGGGCGCTTGTCTTCCGAGTCGGCGGAGAACTCGGTGGAGGCCATGGTCGCGCCATGGATGCCGTCGCGGCCGGTCTTGGAGCCGACATAGACCACCGGGTTGCCGATTCCGGCGGCGGCCGAGAGGAAGATGCGGTCCTTGCGGGCGATGCCGACGGTCATGGCGTTGACCAGCGGGTTGCCGTCATAGGAGGCGTGGAAGTTGACCTCGCCGCCGACGGTGGGGACGCCGACGCAGTTGCCGTAGCCGCCGATGCCGCGCACCACGCCATCGACGACCCGCTTCGTCCGCGGGTTCTCCGGCCGGCCGAACCGCAGCGCGTTCAGGGTGGCGATCGGCCGCGCGCCCATGGTGAACACGTCGCGCAGGATGCCGCCGACGCCGGTGGCGGCGCCCTGGTAGGGCTCGATGAAGCTGGGGTGGTTGTGGCTCTCCATCTTGAAGATGGCGGCCAGCCCGTCGCCGATATCGACGACGCCGGCATTCTCCCCCGGCCCGTGGATCACCCACGGCGCCTTGGTCGGCAGTTGCTTCAGCCAGACGCGGGAGGATTTGTAGCTGCAATGCTCCGACCACATCACGCTGAAGATGCCGAGCTCGGTCAGCGTCGGCGTGCGGCCCATGATGGCCAGCACGCGGTTGTACTCCTCTCCGCTCAGGCCGAAGCTGCGGGCGAGGTCCTCAGTTACTGCGGTTCGCATGATCAAGAAGCCAGGTTCCGGCGTAAAGGGGGGACAGCGTGGTTTCGAGGCCGATGCTTTGGAGGCTCAGGGCACCGGGGTCAACCTCGGATGGCACGGGCGGCCAGGAACCGTCCGGATCGCGGCGCAGCAATTGCGCGCCGATGAGGTCGGTGCGGATGACCAGGATTTCCCGCACGCTGGAAATCGTCGTGTAGGCCCAAACGTTCGTCCAGGTTTCCGCCGCGTTGCCGGGCGACAGGATTTCCACCAGCAGCACGGGATCGGGCAGCATCATCTCCCCGCGCGCGAGCGGCGTGCACGAGACGCCGAGGTCCGGAATGCGGAAATTGCGATCGGCGTTGCGGCCGAGGCGGATTCCCGGCGCGATGTAGGCACGGCATTGGCCGCCCTGCTGCGCCAGGTGATTGCCGATGAGCCGGGCGAGTTCGGTCTGAATGCTGGCATGGACGGGGCTGGCGGGCGCCATCGCCACCGGAACCCCATCGACCAGTTGCCATCGCGCGCCATCGGGGGCGTCCCAAACGAGGAACGCCTCCAGCGTCATCGGATCCGGCAATTGCAAGGCTGCTGACATGAGCGCCCTATAGCAGAGTACGATCCCGATGGGCCATGGCTGGCGGGACGCCTACAGCAGACCGCAGGTCGGTTGAGACACGAATTCGGGTGGAGCGATCTGCACCGATCGTCACGGCGGCTACCCGGGGACAAGCCCGGGCACAGGCTCCGGGCCGCTATCCATGCCTTTGCCGCAATCGGCACCGCAAGGCGTGGATGGTCCGCCTTCGCGGACCGCGACGGGGAGAGGACTAAGCCGCCGCCAGCGCGTCGAACAGCGGCTTTCCATCTGTGCCGCCCATCAGCGGATCGACCAGGTCCTCGGGGTGCGGCATCAGGCCGAGGACGCGCAAATTCGGGCTGAAGATGCCGGCGATCGAGCGGGCGCTGCCGTTGAGGTTGACCTCCGGCGTGACCTCGCCCGCCTTGGTGGTATAGCGGAAGGCGATCAGCCGCTCGCCCTCCAGCCGGTCGAGCGTGTCCTTGTCGGCGAAATAGTTGCCGTCGCCGTGCGCCATGACGGCGCGGAAGGTCTGGCCGGGCTGGTACTGGTTGGTGAAGACCGTGTCGGCGCGCTCGACCCGCAGGTGGCAGTCCATCGACAGGAAGCGCAGCGAGGCGTTGCGCAGCAGCGCGCCGGGCAGCAGGCCGGTTTCGGTCAGGATCTGGAACCCGTTGCACACCCCCAGCACGTAGCCGCCGCGCTCGGCATGCGCCTTCACCGCCCGCATGATCGGCGAGTGCGCCGCCATGGCGCCGCAGCGCAGGTAGTCGCCGAAGCTGAAGCCGCCGGGGATGACGACGAGGTCGAGGCCGGCGACGTTGGTGTCCTTGTGCCAGATCACCCTCGGCGCGGTGCCGAAGGAGGCTTCCAGCGCGATCGCCATGTCGCGCTCCCGGTTGATGCCCGGGAAGATGACGATGCCGGCTTTCATGGGCGAGGGACTGCCGCAGCGGATGATTCGATCATGCCGGACACCTGCCAGAGTTGGAGGGAAAACGCCAGCGGCCAGGAGGGGCGGTTGAATGGGTTGCAAGCCATGATGGCTGTCTGGTGCCTCCGTTCGCCAGGTTGAGAGCCTTTGAGGCATTCAACCCGGGCAGACGTAGCGACGACGCGCGTCAGAAGCGGTCATGCTGGTCCGGACCGCTGGCATAAGACCATCCCCATAAGCCAGGCCCTGCGCCGGCCTCTGCTGACCGTTGACGAATTCCACGGCTGGGAACCGCTTCTGCACTCCGGACGACCGCCGTTGGGAACCGCTCAACCCGCCGGCTTCGGGCGATACCACACGCCAGGCAGGTTTTCGAAATGCCGGTCGCAGGTCAACAGGTCGGCCTCATATGCCCGGGCGGTCGCATAGACGATGGCGTCGGCCGTGCGGACGTATCGACGACTCGCATCAGAAGCGCTCATTCCGCTCCCTGTAGTCTTCGGTGTTCGCCTCGGGCATCGAGCCGGCGAGTTCCTTCCACTGCGGTACCGGCACGAGCATGACCCCCCCGTCCCTGGGAATGAACGCGAACTTCTGACGCGGCTGCCAGTTCCGTGCGGACCGAACGGCCTTCGGGATCGAGATCTGGAACTTGCTGGACAGAGTGGCAACGTCCTGCGACGATATGACGAAATCTCCATCGATCGGACTATGTTAATAAGCTACCAGGATTGCCGGCAGGGCAGAAGCGTTGCTTTCGGCAGCGGAAGGCAAGGGGGCACCCGGCTTGGTCGGGATGTTTGAACCCAGCCACCTGTCCGGCCAATCGGCAGGGTACTGCCATCATCTGATAGAAACGTCCCGATAAGCCAGGCCCTGCGTCAGACGGCAACGCCCCGGTGATGGTCGCCGGGCAGGCGATGCGGCGCCTGCCCGGCATCGGCAGTGCCCGGTTTGTGGCGGGCGCAGATCTCCGCGGCGACGGACGCGATACCGGCTTTCGTGAGACCCGTGATTGCATTGCTGGGGGGTCACGAGCGCCGTTTGCCGCAATCCCGCACCAAAAAACTGCCGGTTCCCCGTTGGCCGTGAAGAATCAGGGAGATCGTCTGGATTTGCTGATCATGGACGATCCCCAACGGGATGACGAATGCTGCCGCAAGGTGTGCTGAACTTCCAGTATGAGGCCGAGCCGGGCAGCGCTGGCCTGACCTCCCTGAGAGGACGACCGCTGTATCTCGATCTGATCCGTGCCAGCGGGATGGTCGCAGCGATCCGCCAGTTCGTGCCGGTGGTCGGCCCGCAGGGCTGGCTGGACCTGCAGATGATGCTGGCGCTGATCTTCGTGAACCTGGCCGGCGGCGACTGCCTGGCCGACCTGGAACGGCTGGAGCAGGACGGCGGCTTCACGGCGGTGCTGGCGACGGTCGAGAGCGAGTTGCTGACGCGGGCGGAGCGGCGGGCGCTGCGCGCCGCATCGCGGGCAGCGACGCCGGCTGCGGCAGTACTCCTCCGTCTGCGTCTGAACGAGATGGCGCTGCAACTCGGCCAGCAGCTGCCTGGCTTGTACCCCCACATTCTCGACGGCCTCCCTTCTCATCAATTGCGGCAGCACGACAACCGCCACATCGATGCGCAGCGTTATGGGTCCGGGCTCACTGCGACATTGCCAGCCCCTGCGGCGGATCTCAGCTTGATTGAAAATATCGAACCCCGCTTCGGCGCGTCTGCAACTTCAACACTACCTCCATGCACCTTTACGACCCGGGCTACAATCGAGAGGCCCAGGCCAGCCCCGCCGGTACGTCTCCGATCCCCTCGCCAGAACCGCTGGAAGATCAGGTCTCGCCATTCGGCCGGTATCCCCGGCCCCTCATCGTGTACGCTGATCCTGCCATCCGGCGCCACCGCGATGTCCACGGTGGTCCCGGCGGCGGTATGGATGATCGCGTTCTCCACCAGATTACGGATCGCCGGGAACAAGGCCCCGGCCTTGCCTTCGACCCAGACCGGCGCCGTATCGCCGGTGACCGCGAGGCTCTTTCCTGCCGCAACCGCAACCGGTGCCATGAATGCGGCAACCTCCACGGCCACCGCATGCAGATCTGCCACGTCATCGGGCGTGATCGTCAACGTATCGGATTCGGCGACGTCGATAAGCTGGTTGACGATGCGCGCCATGCCCTCGATGTCGCTCAGCAATGCCGCGGCTGCGCCACGATCATCGATGGCTTCGACCTGAGCGCGCAGGATTGCCAGCGGCGTGCGCAATTCGTGCGCAGCATCGGCTATGAAGTCGCGTTGCATCGTGAACCCGGCTTCCAGCCGATCCAGCGCTTCGTTCACGGCCCGCACCAGCGGCACTATGTCGCGCGGCATGCGGGCTTCGGGCAGACGCAGCTCCGTGCGTGCGGGACCAATCTGTTGCGCCAGTAACGATGCCTCTTCCAGCGGATGCAGTGCCCTGTGGAAAATCAGCAGATCGACGCCCAGCAACGCGAGCAGGATCGGCACGACGACCCAGGCGACGTGCGGCAGGAAGGTGGCGACCACGTCGTCGATCAGCACGTCCCGGTGCGCCTCGTCCTCGGACACCTGCACCCACACGGTTTCGCCGTCGACGCGGATTGGCACTGTGGCGCCAAACAGGTGCGACTGCTCCACCTGACGCTCGAAATACGCCAGACGGTCGTCCAGGTACTTGATGCGCGACAGCGGCTGGTTGACGCCGTTGTTGGAGAACAGCACCTGGCCCGATGCGGAAAGGATGGCGTACCCGTAACGTTCATAGCCTGCGGAGTAAAGATGACGGAGTTGCTCCGGCAGAACGAGCGTCCAGTGTCCGTCCGCCTGCCGGTGCAGGTATTGCGCGATCTGCGCGGCCTGCTCGCGCAACGCCCGCTCATGCAGATTGCGCGCGGTCGTCTCGATCCGCCAGTACAAGGCCAGCGGCAGCACAACGGTGGCGGCGAGGACCGCGATGACATGCATCGTGATCAGCCGCTGCCGGATCGACCCGAACCGGATCATCGGGCGGAGCACGCCAGCAGATAGCCGATGCCACGGATCGTGTGGATCTCGACATCGGCGCCCGCTTCCGTCAACTGCTTGCGCAGCCTGTGGACGTAGACTTCCACCGCATTCGAGCTGAACTCCCCGGCCAGTCCGAACAGATGGTCCTCGACAACCTTCTTCGGCACCACCCGCCCGGCGCGGCGCAGCAGGATCTCCAGCACCGCCGCCTCACGCGGGGACACGGACAGCGGCGTGCCGTTGATCGTCACCTCCCGTGACAGGCTGTCGAGACGCAGGTTGCCGAGGTCCAGCGCGCGTCCCAGCAGGCTGCCGGGACGGCGCAGCAGCACCCGGATCCGGGCCTGCAGCTCCTCCTGCGCGAACGGCTTGACGAGATAGTCGTCGGCGCCGGCATCGAGTCCGCGCACGCGTTCCTCGACGCCGCTGCGCGCGGTCAGGATCAGGATTGGCACCGTATTGCCGGACGCCCGGATCTGCTTCAGCAGGGCGAGGCCGTCCTGGTCCGGCAGCCCCAGGTCGAGCACCACGACGGAATAGGCGATCGAGCCAAGCGCCGTCCTGGCATCCGCGGCCGTGGTGACGCCGTCGGCCTCATATCCGGCGCGCGCCAGCGCGTCCCGGGTCAGGCCCAGCAACCGTTCATTGTCCTCGACGAGCAGGAGCCGCATGCCTCGGGTACCGCCTCGTGTCCGGTCTGGTGCACACAATCACTTTCGACTGCGTCAGGTAATTGTAAGGAACCGCCGATACAAGCCTGCCGCCGGGCACGGATCGTGCGCCGCCGGCCCTGGCCGCGATGCGCCCGGATGACCCTTGAGGAGTACATTGCGTGGACATGCCAGAGCCTGCCGGCCACGCGGCGGTGCCACGGGACATCACGCCTGAACAGCCTTACGCGGCAGCCGTGCGCCTGTCGCGCAAAGCGCAGATCGGCGTGCTGCTGGCCGTGGCCGCGCTGTTGGCCGCCGGGGTCGTCGTCGGCCCGTCGCTGCTGCGGACGCGCACCGACCCGAAGGAGGAGCCCGCCGCGCAGACGCTGCCGGACGGCAGCTTCCGGCCGACGCCGCGGCAATGGGCCACCCTGACCATCGCGCCGGTGCGGCAGATGACCTTCCGCGCGGCGGAAGTGACCGACGGCAAGATCGCCAATGACGACGACCTGACGACGCCGGTGTACTCGCCGTTCACCGGCCGGGTGACGAAGCTGTTCGCCAAGGCCGGCGACCATGTCGAGCGTGGCGCGCCGCTGCTGGCCGTGCAGGCGACGGAATTCGTCCAGGGCCTGAACGACCTGGTCAGCGCCGCGGCCACGCTGAAGACCGCCCGCGCGCAGCTTGTCCTGGCGCAGGCCAACGAGAAGCGGCAGCACGCCCTGTTTCAGGCGCAGGGCGCCGCGCAGAAGGACTGGCAGCAGAGCCAGGTTGACCTCGCGACCGCCGAGGGCGGATTGCGCAGCGCCGAGATCGCGCTCGCTGCCGTGCGCAACCGCCTGCGCATCCTGGGCAAGACCGACGAGCAGATCGACGCGATGGAGACCGCAACGGATCTCCAGCGGTTCAACCCCGAGGCCCTGGTCGTCGCCCCGATCAGCGGCACCGTCGTGCAACGGCAGGTCGGCCTCGGCCAGAACATCGTCAGCCAGTCGAACGGCGGCTCGACCCCGGTCTTCTCCATCGGCGACATGAGCAAGGTCTGGCTGCTGGCCAACGTGCGGGAGATCGACGCGCCGCTGGTCCATGTCGGCGACCCGGTCGAGGTGCATGTGCTGGCCTGGCCCGGGCGCGTGTTCAACGCGCGCATCTCCTATGTCGCGCCCTCGATCGACCCGGCCACGCACCGGCTGCCGGTGCGGGCCGAGGTGGACAATCCCGACGGCGCCCTGAAGCCGGAGATGTTCGCCAGCTTCGACATCATCACCGGCGCGGGCGGCGCCGCCCCGGCGGTGCCCGACGGCGCCGTGGTCCATGAGGGCAGCGACGCGCATGTCTGGGTCGCGCATCCGAAGGACAGGACCATTGTCTCGCGCCCGATCAGGACCGGCCGCGTCAGCGACGGGATGGTGCAGGTCACCAGCGGCCTGCACGCCGGCGAGCAGGTGGTGACGCGCGGCTCGCTGTTCATCGACCGCGCCACCACCGGTGACTGATTCCAGGCCCACACCGATGTCGCACAGCGCAGCCGTTGTTTCTCCGTCACGGCCGGGCTTGTCCCATGCGTGTCAGGATACGCGGATTGGCGGAGGATGGGCTTCTTCCTCACCGTCATGGCCGGGCGTGTCCCTACGGGATGCACACATCTCGGAAACAAGCGCAAAATCAGGTGCTTGCTGGACATCCGAGGGCGTTCCCACATCGTCATGGCCCGGCTTGTCCGGGCCACCTATTCAAGCACTTGTGCCGCGACAGGTGGCCCGGACAAGCCGGGCCATGACGGGGAGGAAACAGTCGCGGCGGACCGTTTCCAAGATCTGTGCATCCCGTAGGGCGTGTCCCGGCCATCTGCGCACGAACGGCGGGGAGGGGATGGCCGGGATACGCCCGGCCATGACGGTGAGGCAACGGACCGGGCGCCAAATTCTTCTCCACCCGCCGCCCTGTCCTGACACCCATCCGGCGCGTTCCGGCCATGACGAGGGGACGGCCTGGACATGAACGCCGCCGTCGCCTTCGCCCTGCGTCAGCGCGTCCTGATGGTCGTGCTGATGCTGTTCGTGTTCGCCGCCGGCATCGCCGCGTTCCTGCGGCTGAACATCGAGGCCTACCCTGATCCGGTGCCGCCGCTGGTCGATATCGTCACCCAGAGCACCGGCCAGTCGGCCGAGGAGATCGAGCGCTACATCACCATCCCGATCGAGATCCAGATGGCGGGCATCCCGCACGTCACCGCGGTGCGCACCGTCTCCCTGTTCGGCCTGTCCGACGTGAAGGTGCAGTTCACCTACGATTTCACCTATGAGCAGGCGGAACAGTGGGTGATCAACCGGCTGTCGCAGCTTGGGCAACTGCCCAACGGGGCGCAGCCGCAGATCTCCCCCGACAGCCCCATCGGCGAGATCCTGCGCTACCGTGTCGTCGGGCCGCCCGGCTACTCGGTGATGGACCTCAAGACGATCCAGGACTGGATCCTGGAGCGTCGCTTCAAGGCGGTGCCAGGCGTGATCGACGTCAACGGCTGGGGCGGCGAGACCAAGACCTATGAAGTCTCGATCGACCAGGACAAGCTGCTGCACTACGGCCTGACGGTGCCGCAGGTGTTGTCGGCGCTGAACAACGCCAACATCAACGTCGGCGGCCAGACGGTGAATTTCGGCCCGCAGGCCGCGGTGGTGCGCGGCGTCGGCCTGATCCATTCCATGGACGACATCCGCAACACCATGATCAGCGCCAACAACGGCGCCCCGGTGCTGATCAGCGACGTCGCGACGGTGACGGTCGGGCACCAGCCGCGGCTGGGCATCGCCGGGCAGGACGGCGACGACGACATCGTGCAGGGCATCGTGCTGATGCGCCGCGGCGCCGAAAGCATGCCGACCATCCGCCTGGTCGAAGCCGAAATGAAACGCATCAACGACAGCGGCATCCTGCCGCCGGGCGTGCGGCTGGTGCGGATCTACGACCGCTCGGAACTGATCCGCGTAACCACGCACACCGTGTTGCACAACATGCTGTTCGGCATCGCGCTGATCTTCATCCTGCAATGGGTGTTCCTGGGCAACCTGCGCACCGCGCTGATCGTCGCGGCGACCATCCCGTTCGCGCTGGCCTTCGCCATCACGCTGATGGTGGCGCTCGGCGAGTCGGCCAACCTGCTGTCGGTCGGCGCCATCGATTTCGGGCTGATCGTCGACGCGACGGTGATCATGGTGGAGAACATCTACCGCCGCCTGTCGCAGCCGCCGAAAGAACGATTCATCCGCTCGCCGGTGATGCAGCGCGTCCGCACGGTCGTCGGGCTGCACGGCAAGTTCGCCGTGATCGCCAACGCATCGATCGAGGTGAACCGCAGCATCTTCTTCTCCGCCGCGATCATCATCGCCGGCTTCGTGCCGCTGTTCACCCTGTCTGGCATCGAGGGCCATATTTTCGGGCCGATGGCGAAGACCTATGCCTACGCCATCGCCGGCGGCCTGTTGGCGACGTTCACCATAACGCCCGCGCTCAGCGCCCTGCTGCTGGACGACAAGGTGCAGGAGGTCGAGACGCTCCTGGTGCGCCTGCTGCACCGCGCCTACCGGCCAATCCTGTACTTCACCCTGGAAAACCGGCTGCTGACCGTCGGCCTGCTGATCATCCTGCTGCTCTGCGCCGGACTGGCGCTGCGCACGCTGGGGCTGGAGTTCCTGCCCAAGCTGGAGGAAGGCAATCTGTGGATCCGCGCCACCATGCCGACGGCGATTTCGCTGGAGGAAGGCAACGGCTACGTCAACCGCATGCGCGCCGTGCTGCGCCGCTTCCCCGAGGTGGTGACGGTCGTCTCGCAGCACGGCCGCCCGGATGACGGCACCGACGCCACCGGCTTCTTCAACGCCGAGTTCTTCGTCCCGCTGAAGCCGTTCGACACATGGCCGGACGGCATCGACAAGGACAAGCTGACCGAACAGATGACCAACGCCCTGGAACAGCAATTCCCCGGCGTGGACTTCAACTTCTCCCAATACATCGAGGACAACGTCGAGGAGGCCGCGTCCGGCGTGAAGGGCGAGAACTCGGTGAAGCTGTTCGGCAACGACCTTGCCACGCTGGAAAAGACCGCCGCGAAGATCAGGGACGTGATGGCGACGGTTCCGGGCATCACCGACCTCGCGGTGCTGAATTCGCTCGGCCAGCCGACGGTGCAGATCGACGTGGACCGGGCCAGGGCGGCGCGCTACGGCCTTTCGCCCGGCGACATCAACGCCACGGTGCAGGCCGCCATCGGCGGGCAGGCGGCCGGCAACCTGTACGAGCAAGGCAGCGACCGCAACTTCCCGATCATCGTCCGCCTGGCGCCGAAGTATCGCCAGAGCCTGGATGCCATCAAGCGCATCGTCATCGGCGCGCCGGCGCCGGGCGGCAATGGTGTGGTGCCGGTGCCGCTGTCGGATGTCGCGACCATCCGGATGCTGTCCGGCCCGTCGTTCATCTATCGCGAGCAGCAGGAACGCTACATCCCGATCAAGTTCAGCGTGCGCGGCCGCGACCTGGGCACCGCGGTGCTGGAGGCGCAACAGAAGGTCGCGCAGGCGATCATGCTGCCCGGCGGCTACCACCTGGAATGGGTCGGCGAGTTCGGCAACCTGGAGGAGGCGCTGTCCCGGCTGGCCGTGGTCGTGCCGCTCAGCATCGTGCTAATCTGCCTGCTGCTCTACGTGAACTTCGGCTCGGTCACCGAGATGCTGCTGGCGGCAAGCGTCATGCCGATGGCGCTGACCGGCGGGATTTTCGCGCTGTATTTCACCGGCACGCCGTTCAGCGTCTCGGCGGCCATCGGCTTCGTCGCGCTGTTCGGCATCTCGGCCATGGATGGCATCATCGTGCTGACCTATTTCAACCTGATGATCGAGGCGGGGCTGGATCGCGCCGCCGCCATCCGCCGCACCTGCGAGACGCAGATGCGCCCTGTCGTCATGACATGCGTGGTGGCGGCCGTCGGGCTGCTGCCGGCGGCGCTGTCCACCGGCATCGGCTCGCAGGTGCAACGGCCGCTGGCACTGGTCGTGGTCGGCGGCATCCTGCTGGCGCCGGTGCTGATCCTGCTGATATTGCCGGTGCTGATCGCCGGGTTTTCCCGCCGCATGCCGTCGGCCGACGCGCAGCCGGAACCGGCGGAGTAGGCCGATGCGCCCGCTCGCCCTCGCCCTGCTGCTGACCACCGCCGCCTGCACGGTCGGGCCGGACTTCAAGCGGCCGGCGGCGCCGGACGTCACCGGCTATGCGCCTGACGGATTGCCGGCGCGCACCGCCTCGGCCGACGCCGTGGCTGGCGCAGCGCAGTACTTCGACATGGGCAAGGACATTCCGGCGCAGTGGTGGACGCTGTTCCGGTCGCAGCCGCTGAACGACCTTGTCGTACAGTCGCTGAAGGCCAACCCGACCGTCGATGCCGCCCGCGCCGCGCTGCGCCAGGCGCAGGAGAACGAGCGGGCGCAGGTGGGCGGGTATTTTCCGCAAATTTCCGCCGGGCTGTCCGGCAGCCGCAACCTGACGCCGACGCGGACGGTGGCGCCCTTCTCGTCCAGCGGCAACCCGTACTACAGCCTGATCACGCCGGAGCTGAACGTTTCATTCGTGCCGGACGTGTTCGGAGCGAATGCCCGCGCCGTGGAATCCCTCGCGGCGCAGGCCGAGAACCAGCGCTTCGAGCTGGAGGCCACGTACCTGACGCTGAGCTCGAACGTCGTGGCCGCGGCGATCCAGGAGGCCTCGCTACGCGGCCAGGTCGCGGCGACGCAGCAGACCATTGCGATTGAAACCAACCTGCTGAACATCCTGCGGCGGCAGATGGCGCTGGGTCAGGTCGCCGGGGTGGAGGTGGCGACGCAGGAGGCGGCGCTGGCGCAGGCGCGGCAGGCGCTGCCGCCGTTGCAGAAGCAACTGGCGCAACAGCGCGACCTGCTGGCGGTACTGGCCGGCCGCTACCCGAGTGAGGATGTCGCGGCCCGGTTCGAGATTGCCTCGTTGCACCTGCCGCAGGAAATTCCGGTGAGCCTGCCGGCGAAGCTGGTTGTGCAACGTCCCGACGTGCGCGCCGCCGAGGCCACCCTGCATGCCACCAGCGCGCAGATCGGCGTCGCCGTGGCGGCGCGGCTGCCGCAGCTCACGCTGACGGCGCAACTTGGCAACCAGGCGGAGTCCATCAGCAGTCTGTTTCTGCCCGGCACCAATTTCTGGACGCTGGGCGCCGGGCTGACGACGCCACTGTTCGAGGGCGGCACCCTGCTGCACAGGCAGCGCGCCGCCCAGGCGGCGTTCGACCAGGCCGCCGCCCAGTACCGCAACACCGTGCTGACGGCGATGCAGAACGTCGCGGACACGCTGCATGCGCTGCAATCAGATGCCGATGCCCTGGTCGCCGCGGTGGAAACGCAGCGCGCCACCGCGCGGACGCTGGCGATCACCCGCAAGCAGCTGGCGCTCGGCCAGGTGGCCTACCTGACGCTGTTGAATGCGCAACAGACGGACCAGCAGGCGCGCCTTGCGGTCGTGCAGGCGCAGGCCAGCCGGCTGGCCGATACCGCGGCGCTGTTCCAGGCGCTCGGCGGCGGGTGGTGGAACCGTCCCGGCGTGGCCGATGCCGGAGCGAATCAGCCATGACCGGCACATCGTTCGACGCCAGTCAATACTTTTCAGTAACGTCACGGACAAGGATCTGCCGGGGGGTGGCAGGAAAATGCCGAGGAATACACAGGCCGGCCACATATCGCCAGAAAGAAGGCGCTCAGCCTTTGGCCCAACATTGGCGCGGTATGCGTTCCTTCTCTGCACGGCATTGACCGCAGCCTGTGCGCCGCAGGAGCCGCCCGATGCCATGCGGCGGGACCAATTTGGTATCGATACGGAAGACGGGCTCGTGCTGGCCGTTGTGAAGGAGGGCGCGATCGGGTTGACCAACGCCGGTCTCACCCGTCTGGTCCGGACAGCTGTCGCCGGGCTCAGGCATCCCCTCATTTTAGCCCTGGCATGGCGCTGACATAAAAAGAATCGGCAGCGCGGCAGGAGATTCTGAAAAGAATCATGGTCCCTGCGCTGACGCAAAGATCTTGCGTTTTGCGCCGCCCCACTTTCCGGCGCGCCGATCTGGCCGAATCTGCTCCGCGACCATCAACACGGTCCTGCGGAGCGCGCATCATGACCCTCACAAACCAGTTCTCGTTCGACCTGGGTTCGCGGTCACGAGACACACGCGTTGAATCCGTGGCCCAAATCAGTGGCTTACAGGAGACGGATTCCGGGCGTGTGTCTATGACGTGGCGGGGGTCTCGGCTGCCTCACTCATCGCCATGACTTGCTTGAGCGCTGATATTCCAAGCGTTTTCAGCAGACCGGCCAACTCAGGACCGATTTTCGTGCGCTGAACAATCGTCTGCCGCTCAGCGACGTAGCGCACCGCCTTCAGCGTCCCCAGCAAGTGGGCGATGCGCGCCCAGGACAGGCCGGTGCGGATCTCGGCGGTACGCTGCACCTGCAAGGCCAACACGCACAGCTTGACGTGCGCCTCAATCCGCCGCGGCGCCCAATGAAACATCGGCCGCACCTCCAGCCCCGTCTGCTTCATTCTCCTGAAGCAAGACTCAATGATGGCGCCGCCTTTGTACGCCAGCGCCACGTCCTCGGCGGTCAGCTATGGGCGAAACTATGCATGCGCCCGCCGAGTTCGCGCACGAACGGATGGGTGTTGCGCAGCGCGACCGTGCCCGCCGTCGCCAATCGGATATGCGAGATCAGGATGGACGCCGGCGACTGGTGCCGTTCGACGAAGCGGAGCCAGGCGCTTCGCCGTGCCGGCTCGGGTTCGCGGTAGCAGCGGGCATCGCGCCCGTCGTGCAGCACGACACCCCAGCCGTCGATCGGATCGCCCGCTACCCGGCCATGCCGCGCCAGGCGCTGCAACGAAAAGCGGGCCGTGACCGGCGCCGCCGCGGCGATGCCGAGCAGTTCACACATGCGACCGGCGCCGTCGCAGCGCACGCCGTGGGCCGTGCCGGATCATGACCCTCTGTCTCGCCGCCACCATGGTCTCCGGTCGGCCATCCTTGCGCCTTCACAGTCTGCATGCAGCCCTGCTTGCCGTCCCGTTCACTGCCTGGACCATCGTACCGCCTGCCCGACGCAGATCGATGATCCAGGTCAATCAACGGAATTGCTGCCTCGGCGGCACCGAGTTGGTGGGCAACAGGGCAATCGCGAGCCAATCGGCACGACCACGCCGCAGGAATGGTCTCGTTGCTGGTGCCGCGTGCGATTGCCCGGCTCGAGCGGGCGCGCCCCGGGCCTGTAACCTTTGTCCGTCTGGTGCCGAACATTGCAGTGGTCCCGGTGCGTCCATGCCGGGCGAAGCCGTACCATCCTGACCGCGTGCACCTGGAGACAGAATTTGCAGCCGTTTGGCCCCTGGCTCATCCTTCTTGCGTTCTGCGCGCTGACCTGGTGGGTCACGCCGCGGCGCGTGAACGCCAACCAGTTCTTCGACGGGCGCACCGACGCCGGCGACCCGCCGGGCATCCTGATGGTCGCGATGAGTGCGGCCGTTACCTGGGTGTTCGCCAAGTCTATCGCCAACGCCTCCGACCTGGCGTACGGCTACGGGATCACCGGCGGCATCGGCTACACGATCTACTACCTGAGCTTTGTCGTCGCCGGGATCACCATCTACCTGCTGCGGACGCGGGGCGGCTACCGGTCGCTGCCGCACTTCCTGGTGTCCAAATACGGCGCCACGGCGGCGAAGCTGTTCATGATCCTGGTCACCTTCCGGCTGGGGAACGAGATCTGGTCGAACACCAAGGTGATGTCGCTCTACTTCGGCGCCGAGGGCAGCGGCGCCTACTGGGCGGCGGTCGTCCTGATCACCGCCTTCACGGTCGCCTATGCGTGGCGCGGCGGCATGCGGGCCAGCCTGACGACCGACCGCGTCCACATCTTCCTGGCATTCATCCTGCTCGCCCTGGTGCTGACCGTGCTGTTTCCGGGCTTGCAGGCGAAAGGCATCCCGACGGTGGCCGAGGCCACGCGGAGCAGCGGCATCACGTTCTGCCTGCTGGCGCTGGTGCAGGTCTTTTCCTATCCGTTCCATGACCCGGTGCTCACGGACCGCGGCTTCCTCAACCGGCCGCGCCAGGCGCTGAACAGCTTCCTGCTGGCGGCCCTGCTCAGCGGCAGCTTCATTTTCCTGTTCAGCTTCATCGGGCTTTACGGGCTGGCCTTCGGACTGGGACGGCCGCCGAGCGTGACGGTGCCGGGCGCGTTCGGCCTCGCCATGCTGCTGGTCTTCAATGCCATCATGCTGATGACCGGCGGTTCGACCATCGACTCCACCCTCACCAGCATCGCCAAGCTCTCGGCGCGTGACTGGCGCCCGCAGGACCTGGCCCCGGCGCGGGGGCATGTCACGACCGGACGGATCGCGATGCTGGTGGTCGCCATCGTCGGCAACCTTCCTTTGCTGAGCATCTACCTCGGCGACAAGGTTGGGCCAGCCATCATCGCCGCGACGACGATCAGCGGGACGATGGTCATGGGCCTGGCGCCGATCTTCCTGCTGTCGTGTATTCCGCAGGCGGGGCCGATCAGCTACCAGATGGCGTTCTGGCCCGGCGTCGTGCTCGGCATCACCCGCGCCGTCGAGACGTTCGCGCATATGCGAATACTTCCGGACATTGTCCGGCTGGGCAGCGGGCCGTTTGCGCTTGATCTTGGTGTCAATACATGGGGTGTGGCGTTGTGCAGCGTGACCTTCATCGCAGGCGCCGTGCTGGCGCCGCGGCCGATCGGCATATCCGGCAGCGTGCAGAGGGCCTGAGCCATGACCACCGACGACCGTGTGCCCGTGATCCGTGTGTCGCAACCGCTTCTGCTGTTCGGCGGATGCTACAGCAATCTCCAGGCGACCGAGGCCCTGTTTGCCGCGGCGGAACGGCTCGGCATTCCGCCCAGGCGCATCATCTGCACCGGCGACGTGGTGGCCTACGCGGCCGATGCGGCGGCGACCGTCGATCTCGTACGCCGCATGGGAATCCCTGTTGTCATGGGCAATTGCGAGGAATCGCTCGGCACCAGGGCCGCCGATTGCGGCTGCGGCTTTGCCGGCGGCTCCGCCTGCGATCTGCTGTCGGTCGCGTGGTATGCGCACGCCAATGCCGCGCTCGATGACGACGCCCGGGCCTGGATGCGCGGCCTGCCACGCCGTATCGACGTCGAGATGAGCAACCGCCGGCTGGCTGTCGTCCACGGCAGCCCGCGGCGTATCAACCAGTTCGTCTTTGCCTCGGCGCCTGCGGATGACCTTATCGGCCTGATTGGCGTGACCGGCTGTGACGGGGTCATCGGCGGTCATTGCGGCCTGCCGTTCACCCGCGTGGTGGACGGCCGGCTGTGGCACAATCCGGGCGCCATCGGCGTCCCGGCGAATGACGGCACGCCGCGCGTCTGGTTCAGCGTCCTGCGGCCGTCGGACGGCGGCATCGAGATCTGTCACCTGCCGCTGGAGTACGATCATGCCACGGCCGCCGCGGCGATATGGACGGCAGGGCTGCCCGCCGGATACGCCGATGCCATGGGCTCCGGCCTCTGGCCGAGCACCGACGTGTTGCCGCCAATGGAGCTACAGCAGCGCGGCGTGGCGCTCACGCTGCCCACTGTGGTTTGGCCGGATGCGGCGCCGGTGGCCGCCGGCCGATGAGTACCCTGTCGCCCTGGATCACACGGATCGCCGTCCTGGCCGTCATCGCCGGGCTGATCGCGGCGTTCTTCGCGCTTGGGTTGCAGCATGTGCTCTCGCTGGACGCACTGCGGTCGAACGAGCATGATCTCCTGGCATTTCGCAACCGCCAGCCCGTTGTCGCCGCGGCGGCTTATGTCCTGCTCTACATGGCCGTGGTGACCCTGGCGGTGCCCGGTGCTGTCGTGATGACCCTGGCGGGCGGCGCGATCTTCGGGCTTCCCGAAGGGACGGTCCTCGCGTCGTTCGCCTCGTCCTTCGGCGCCGCCGCGGCGTTCCTCGCCAGCCGCTTCCTGTTCCGCGACTGGGTGAAGCGGCGGTTCCAGTCGCGCCTGGAGCAGGTCAACCGTGGCCTGGAGAAGGACGGCTGGGTCTATCTGCTCAGCCTGCGCCTGGTGCCAGTCATTCCTTACACGCTGATCAACCTGGTCTTCGGCGTCACCGCCATCCCGCTCGCCCTGTTCTACGGCGTCAGCCAGATCGGCATGCTTCCCGCCACCATCGTCTACGTCAACGCGGGGACGCGGCTGGAGCACGTCCGGAGCGCGTCCGATATCCTGTCGCCGGTGATGATCGGGTCATTGCTGCTGCTCGCGATCCTGCCGCTTGCCGCCCGCGCCGTGACCCGCCGCCTCATGAGGCACGGATGAGCGCCGCCTGGAGGAAACCGCGGCGCTTCGACCGGAACCTGGTGGTCATCGGCGCCGGAAGCGCCGGGCTGGTCAGCGCCCTGGTGGCGGCCAAGCTGGGCGCGAAGGTCACGCTGGTCGAAGGCAACGTCATGGGCGGCGACTGCCTGAACACCGGCTGCGTGCCGTCGAAGGCGATCATCCACGCCGCCCGGCTGGTTGCACAGGCACGGGCGGCCGCCGCGATGGGGCTGATCGGCGCCGTGGGCGAGGTCGATACGGCGGCTGCCATGCGCTATGTCCGGTCCTGCATCGCCGCGGTCGCCCCGCACGACTCCGTCGAGCGCTTCCAGGGGCTGGGCGTGGATGTCCGGCTCGGCCGGGCGATGATCACCTCGCCATGGACGGTCGAGGTCTCGGGTGAAACCCTGACCACGCGTGCCATCGTCATCGCGGCCGGGGCGGAACCTGCGGTGCCGCCGCTTCCCGGGCTGGAGGCCGTCGGCTACCTGACATCGGAAACCATCTGGGCGCTGGAGACGGTGCCGCGGCGCCTGTTGATCCTTGGCGGCGGTCCCATCGGCTGCGAACTCGCGCAGGCCTTTGCCCGCCTCGGCGCCGAGGTGACCGTCGCCCAGAAAGCCGATCGGCTGCTGGAACGTGAGGACGACGAGGTTTCGGCGTTCGTCCACGCGCGGTTGCGCCGCGATGGCATTCAGGTGCTGACCGGGCACCAGGCGGTCGCGGCCGAACGCCAGGGGGACGAGCGCACCATGCTGTTCCACCGGCAGGGGGCGCGCGTCTCGATCGGCTTCGATGCCCTGCTGGTTGCCGTTGGCCGCAAGCCCCGGACGACCGGCTATGGGCTGGAGACGCTTGGCATCGGGTTGGGCGCGAAAGGCACGATCGAGACGAACCCGTATCTTCAGACGCAATACCCGAACATCCTCGCCTGCGGCGATGTGGCAGGTCCGTTCCAGTTCACCCATGCCGCCGGGCACCAGGGCGGCTACGCGGCCATCAACGCGCTGTTCGGAAACATTCACCGGATCCGGGCCGACCGCGCCGTCATGCCTGCCGTCACCTACATCGAGCCGGAGGTCGGCCGGGCGGGGCTGAACGAGCGCGAGACAACGGCCCAAGGTATCGCCTACGCGGTGAGCTACTACGATCTGGCTGAATCCGACCGCGCCATCGTGGACGATGCACGCGAGGGCTTCGTCAAGGTTCTCACCGTGCCCGGCAAGGATCGCATTCTCGGGGCCACCATCGTCGCACCGCGCGCGGGCGAAATGCTGGCCGAACTGACACTGGCGATGCAGCGCGGCCTCGGCCTCAAGGCGGTCTTCGGCACCATCCATGCCTACCCGACCTATACCGAGGCCAACCGCAGCGTCGCGGGCGCTTGGCGGACTAGCCACGCGCCGCCCTGGCTGTTCCGGTGGCTCGCACGCTACCAGGCATGGATGCGGGGCACGGCATGAGGGGCAACGAGGCAACGGCCGCGATCCGCGCCGGGACGTCGCGCCTCGGCGAAGGTCAGCGGCCCGTCCCGGCGGATCGGCATTCCGGGCATTACGGAACCATAACGGACTGCGGCGGCGGCCGCCGCGACCTGGACCAGAAGGAAACTGCACGCATGTCCTCACCGGCTTCCGTTGTTCAGCCAGGCTTTTCGATCGGCAAGTTCCACGATCCCGATGTGACCGCGCGCGGTGAAGCCCGGGCGAAGGTCGCGCTGCACGGCCTTGAGACGCTGTGGTTCAACACCGGGACGTTGTGCAATCTGTCCTGCGTCAACTGCTACATCGAATCCTCGCCTCGGAACGACCGCCTGGCCTATCTGAGCCGCGCCGATGTCGCGCGCTACAGCAGACCGCAGCTTAGTTGGGACGCAGACGGCCTGTCTTCATCGTCATGGCCCGGCTTGTCCGGGCCACCTATTCCAGCACGTGTGCCGCGACAGGTGGCCCGGACAAGCCGGGCCATGACGAGTGAGGTGCACCGTCGCCCTGTCCCAACCGACCTGCGGTTTGCTGTACCTGGCCGAAATCCGGCGCGACGGCCTGCCGACCGGGCTGATCGGCTTCACCGGGGGCGAGCCGTTCATGAACCCGGCTTTGCCCGCCATGCTCGACGATGTGCTGTCCGGCGGGTTCTCCGCGCTGGTGCTGACAAACGCGATGAAGCCGATGCGCCGGACGGAGGCGGCGCTGCTCGACCTGAACCAGCGGTTCGGCAAGCGGCTGACGATCCGTGTCTCGCTGGATCACTATACGGCGCCTGTCCACGAAGCCGAACGGGGCGCCCGGACCTGGCAACCTGCACTCGATGGCCTGCTGTGGCTGGTCCGGAACGGCTTCGAGACGCACGTCGCCGCCCGCCTGCTGTCCGGCGAACCGGCCGAGCGTGTGCGGCAAGGGTTCGGCCGCCTGTTCGCTGAACGCGGGATTGGGATCGACGCGCTCGACCCTGTGCGCCTGATACTGTTTCCTGACATGGGCAGCGCGCGGGACGTTCCCGAGATTACCGAGGCCTGCTGGGGCATCCTGGGCCGATCACCCGATTCGGTGATGTGCGCTTCGTCCCGCATGGTGATCCGCCGCCGCGGCGCCGATGCGCCATCCGTCGCCGCCTGCACTCTGCTGCCGTACGACCCGCGGTTCGAGCTTGGAACGACGCTGGCCGAGGCTGTGGGGGCCGTTGCGTTGAACCACCGCTACTGCGCCGAATTCTGCGTGCTGGGCGGCGCGGCATGCAGCCGGCGTTGAGCTGGCCGCGCCGTGGCAGTTGCGAATTCATTGCGCAAGGGGAAGATGCGTTCTATTCTGCGCAGGGAAACATTCCGCAATCGCCGCGTGCACGCGCCGCGCCGGAAGCGACATTGAGCGAGGGGGACCGCCGGTTGTCATGACTGCCTCATCGCCGGACGAAATCGCGCTCGCAGGAAGGCTTGCCGCGGGCGACAAGGCGTCTTTCGAAGCACTGTATCGTCGCCACAACAGCGCGATGGTTCGGCTCGCCACGGCGATCGTGAAGAGCCGCCACACGGCCGAGGAAGTCTCGCAGGACGCCTGGGTCGCCGTGCTGCGCAACATCGGCCGGTTCGAATGCCGCTCCTCGCTGACGGCGTGGATCTTCACGATCCTCACCAACAAGGCGCGCACGCGGGCCGCGCGCGATGGACGGATGGTGTCGTTCGACAGCGACGGCGAGGATGACGGCCTTGCCGCCGCGTTCGACGGCCGCGGCCGATGGAAGGACCTGCCCGCACTGTGGGAGGAGGTCACCCCGGAACAGATCATCGCCGGCCGCAACCTGCTCGACCACGTCAACCGCGCGATCGAGGCGCTGCCGCCGTCTCAGCAGGCGGTGCTGCTTCTGCGCGGCCAGGAGGGGCTTGGACCGGCCGACATCTGCGCGGCTCTTGGCATCAGCGATGGCGCCCTGCGCGTCCTGTTGCATCGGGCGAGGCTCGCGGTCCGCCGCAGGCTTGACGCTGCCCTGGCGGAGGACCGGCCTTGAGCGTCACCCGGGGACAAATTTTTTTCAGCCATGCCGTAACGCCAGGCCGTCCCGGTTGTCATGGGGGCGAGGCAACATGAAGAGGATACGGTGACATGCTGAGCTGTCGAGACGTTGCCGGACGCGCCAGCGCCCTGATCGACGGCGATCTCGGCGCCCGGGAAACGGCAGCGATGCGGCTGCACCTGGCCATGTGCCGGGGCTGCCAGCGGTTCCTCCGCCAGATGCGTGCAACGCGCGATCTGACGCAGGCCGCGGTCAAGGCCGAGGCGCAGCATGAGGGCGAAGACGCCCGCATCGCCGCCATCCTCTCCGAGCTTCACGACGCAAAGCCCTCCGGGGACTGAGCGCCCTTGACGAGAAGGACAACGAAAATGGGAAACGTTACTGCCGGGCTCCTGGCGGATGCTCACGCCGCCTTTGCGCAGGCCGATAGCCGCCTCGCCACGTGATACCAATCGGGGTGGAGCGTGACTGTTGCCCTAACGGTCAAACCCTGCGCCGGTTGGTTCGATGTCGCCGGATCAGCCGGCGCGGTCGTGTCACCATCCGCGGCGCGCATGACTGACCGAGAGCCTGAAAATCAATCGGTTTTCTGGACGAATCTAAATAATAATACTACATTTTACAGGAGGTTAGCAACCTGGACTCCGGCCAAAAGTCGATTGATTTTCAGGCTCTGAGGCCATAACGCGTTCCTGGAAGCCTCCGGACCATCGGGCGAATCGTCGCCTTGGGCCTGGCCGTTCTGCGATCGCGACTCTGATGGGGGGAATTCGCATGTCGTCCGCTCTTGCGTCCAAGGCCGGTGGGGCGCTGGCGCGTTGGCTCACGCGCTCGCGGCCACTCCACAGTCCGAGCCCGCCGACAGCGGCGCCGGCGCTGCTCGCCGCGTTGCGCCCGGCCGACGTGCTGTTGGTCGAAGGCAACTCCCGTATCAGCGTCGCGATCAGATACCTGACCCAGTCGACGTGGTCGCACGCCGCGCTGTTCGTCGGCTTCGAGGCCGGGCTTGCGAACCCGGATCATTGCTTCGTCGAGGCTGATCTGGTTGAGGGCGTGCGCAGCGTCGGGCTCGATGAATTCGCGGGCCTGCACACCCGCATCTGCCGGCCGCTGGGGCTCAGCGACGACGATGCGCGAGCCGTGATCCATCATGTCGTCGCCCGGCTCGGCCATCGCTACGATCTCAAGAACATCGTCGATCTCGTGCGGTATCTTCTGCCGACACCGCCGGTTCCGACAAGCTGGCGGCGGCGGATGATCGGGCTGGGCAGCGGCGACCCGACCCGCGCGATCTGCTCGACGCTCATCGCCGGGGCGTTCCAGTCGATTCGCTATCCGATTCTGCCGGAAATCGAGGCGACGGTTGCCGACTCGCCCGCATGCCGCGATTGCGTGGCCGAGCTGTGGCGCATCCGGCACCAGTCCCTGTTCACGCCGCGCGACTTCGACGCGTCGCCGTATTTCCAGATCGTCAAGCCTGGGCTCGCGGGCGGTTTCGACTTTCATCGCTTCAAATGGGCGGATGGCGGGGTCCCGGGCCTCGGGCAGAGACAGGAAAGGCAGGCGACTTGAACACCCCTGCGACCGACCGCATGAACGACGCGACGGCATCGACGGGCGATGCGCATGCCAACTCGCCGGAGCACGCCCGGCTGGCCGAGGATGCCGGCAAGGAGCGCGGCTGGCGGCGCTGGGGCCCTTATGTCAGCGAGCGGCAGTGGGGAACGGTGCGCGAAGACTACAGCGCCGACGGCGACGCCTGGGCCCACCTGACCCACGACATGGCGCGCAGCCGGGCCTACCGCTGGGGCGAGGACGGCATCGGCGGCGTCTGCGACCGCGACCAGCGCCTCTGCCTTGCGCTCGCCCTGTGGAATGGCCGCGATCCGTTCCTGAAGGAACGTCTGTTCGGCCTCGCCAACGCCGAGGGCAACCACGGCGAGGATGTCAAGGAACTCTACTGGTATCTCGACTCGACACCGACCCATTCCTATCTGCGGATGCTCTACAAATATCCGCAGGCGGCCTTCCCCTACGCGCAGCTCGTCGAGGAGAACCGGCGGCGCGGACTGGCCGAGCCGGAGTTCGAAATCGTCGATACGGGCGTCTTCGACGACGGGCGCTATTTCGACGTGGTCATCGAATACGCCAAGGCCGGCAAGGCCGATCTGCTGATGCGGGTCACCGCGTACAATCGGGGACCGGAGGCCGCCGATCTTCATCTCCTGCCGCAGCTCTGGTTCCGCAACGTCTGGTCGTGGAATCCGCAGACCGAGCGTCCCGGCCTGTGCATCGCCGATGACGGCGCGATTGCAGTCCGGCATGCGAAGCTGCCGCCGCACCGGCTCTATTGCGACGGTTCGCCTCGGCTCCTGTTCTGCGACAACGACACGAACGCCGCCCGCCTCTACGGAGCGCCGGCACAGGGCTATCCCAAGGACGCGTTCCACGACCACGTGGCCGGCGGGCGGGACGATGCGGTCAATCCGGCGCAAACCGGCACGAAAGCCGCCGCCCATTATTGCGCGCGCGTTCCCCCGGGCGGCGCTCTGTGCCTGCGACTGCGGCTTGCTCCCGACGCGCATCCTGCGCCGTTCGACGATTTCGAAGCGGTTTTTGCCACCAGGCGCGATGAGGCGGACCGGTTCTACGCCGTCGTGCAGGCGGGTGTCGCCGACGCGGACGCCCGTCTGGTGCAGCGGCAGGCCTATGCCGGCCTGTTGTGGAGCAAGCAATTCTATTACTTCGACGTCGGTGAATGGCTGGACGGCGATCCGGGCCAGCCGCCGCCGCCGCGCGAGCGTCGTCGCGGACGCAACCATGAATGGCGTCATCTCAACAATGCCGACATCATTTCCATGCCGGACAAGTGGGAATACCCGTGGTACGCCGCCTGGGATCTCGGCTTCCATTGCGTGGCGCTGGCGCATGTCGATCCCGACTTCGCCAAACGCCAACTGCTGCTGCTCGGACGGGTCTGGTACCTGCATCCAAACGGCCAGCTTCCCGCTTACGAGTGGAACTTCAGCGACGTCAACCCGCCGATCCACGCCTGGGCGACGTGGCGCGTGTACGAGATTGACCGGCAGGCCAACGGCGGGCGCGGCGATCTCGGGTTTCTTGAGCGCGTCTGCCACAAGCTGATGTTGAACTTCACCTGGTGGGTCAACCGCAAGGACGCTGACGGGCGCAATATCTTCCAGGGCGGATTCCTCGGGCTCGACAATATCGGCGTGTTTGATCGTTCCAGGCCCGTTCCTGGCGGCGGTTCTGTGGGCCAGTCGGATGCGACTGCCTGGATGGCGATGTACAGTCTCAATCTCATGCGCATCGCCCTGGAGCTTTCGCTGTACAATCCCGCCTATCAGGACATCGCCACGAAGTTCTTCGAACATTTCCTGCATATCGCCGAAGCGATGACCAACATGGGCGAGTCGGGGGCGGGGCTTTGGGATGCGGAAGACCAGTTCTTCTACGACATGCTGAGCCCCTGCAACGGTCCGCCGACGCCGCTGAAGATCCGCTCGATGGTCGGCCTCATCCCGCTGTTCGCCGTCGAGATCCTGGAGCCGGACCTGCTTGAGAAGCTTCCCGACTTCGCCCTGCGCCTTGGCTGGCTGTCGAAATACGTCCCCCGGTTGGCAGCCCTGGTATCGCACGGCGACACGCCTGGCGTGGGCCGGCGGCGCCTGCTCGCCCTGCTGCGGCCGGAGCCGCTGAAAGCGGTGCTGCGGCGCATGCTGGATGAATCGGAATTTTTGTCCGACCATGGCGTGCGGGCGCTTTCGCGCGTCCACTTCGCCCAGCCCTATACGTTCCGTCAGGACGGTCAGGACCTCACCGTGCGCTATGTGCCGGCGGAGTCCGACAGCCGTATGTTCGGCGGCAATTCCAACTGGCGCGGCCCGGTCTGGATGCCTGTCAACTTCCTTATCATCGAATCGTTGAGGCGGTTCCACGATTATTACGGTGACAGCGAGATGGTGGAATGTCCGACCGGATCGGGGCGCTTCCTGACCCTCGACCGCGTCGCCGAGGAACTCGCGCTTCGGCTTGCGCGTATCTTCCGGCGCGGGCTGGACGGGCGCCGCCCTCTGTTCGGCGACGCCGGCGGCTTGCTGGGCGATCCGTATTTCGCTGACGACCCGCTGTTCTTCGAATATTTCGACGGTGACACAGGCCGAGGCGTCGGCGCTTCCCACCAGACGGGCTGGACCGGCCTGATCGCGGTTCTGCTGTCGTCTGTTTCCGCTTCATCGAACCCACATGAAACGGAATCGCAGTAAGCCGATTCGCAAGCGCAGTCCAGCCTGCAAGTCGAGCGATGCGGCGTCAGCGATGGCGCCATAGGCGTCCTGTTGCATCGGGCGAGGCTCGCGGTGCGCGGCGCCGTGCTCGGCGGCGTCTATGGGGCGTTCGCCAACCGGGGAGGCTTGTCAGCCGCGCACGCCTGAGGCAGCCGCAATACGAGGTCGCCGCCAGCCGTGCGGCGACCTCGCACTGCCGCCGCTTCGTTCGCCGACAAGCCTTCGGTCACAGTGGAAATGCGCGCGAACGGCGTCCATTCCAGACTTGCCGACGACATCACCAATGAAAAGGATGCGCATATCTCAAACCCCCTATTCATATGCCGGTCGTTTGTTGGCGTTACGGTCTAAGTAGGTAGCCAAAAGTTTTGCGACATATATACACCTGAGATGCACGAAAAAAGCCTTGGAAATAGGGCATTATCTGCAATCGCGGGGCTCGGAGTTTTGTCGCAGGAGGCTTGCGACAGATGCCGTGCTGGGTCGACGGTATCTGGATGGACACACCCAGATCGACCTATCCGGCATTCAGTCGGGCTGATCGCAGGCGTCTGTCGCAGGCGCTTGCTCAGGCGCGGGACGCAAGACTTTATCGACGCCTTCAGGCTGTTGCCGAGATTGCCGCAGGCGAGCCTGTGGACGAGGTTGCCAAACGCGCGCGTGTTGGACGCAGCACCGTCTATCGCTGGATCGAGCGCTATCTGGCTGAACAAGCGCCGTCAGCGCTTGCTGATGAAAGACGATCTGGTCGTCCGCGCGCGGCGCCGGTCCTGACAGACAAGAAGCTCCGCCAACTCCTCACGAGCGACCCATGCCGGTTTGGCTATGACGCCAACACCTGGACCGTGCCACTACTGGCCACACATCTGCGCACACAGGGCGTCGTGATCAGTGCCCGCACACTGCGGCGGCGGATCCGTGCGGCCCGGTTTCGCTGGAAGCGTCCGCGCTACGTCTACAGTGAGCGCGCGGCGCATGTCGGCGCCAAAAAGGGGGCATTATCCGACGGCTGAAACGCAGGTTCCAGGCGGGGGATGTGCTGTTGTTCACCGACTGGACGCTGCTGCGCCTGTTTCCACCGCTGCGGGCGATGTGGGCGGCGATCGGCACGCAGGCCAAGGTGGCGATCACCGGCCAGAACGCCAAGCGCGTCCTGTTTGGCACGATCAATGTGCGAACCGCGCGGCGGACGGTTCACGTCAGCCGCAACGCAGGTGCCCATGAAGTGCGGGCGTTTCTGCTGGCACTGCGCAAAGCCTACCGACGGGCAGGCACGATCTGGCTCCTGGCCGACCGAGCCAGCGGACATACCGCGGCAGCGACGCTCGCGTTGGCCGAGGCACTTCGCATCGAGTTTGTCTGGCTGCCGAGGCAGTGGCCGGAGCTGAATGCGATGGATCAGCTATGGAAAGAGCTGAAACGTGATGTCGCTGCAAACCGTCAGGCTGCTTCCATCGACGACCTGGCCGATCGCGCAAGCCAATGGGTGCTCAACCTGACACCAGCACAAGCGCGCCGGAAGTCTGGCATGGCGTCCAGCAGATTCTGGCTCCGATCTTTGTCCCAAGACTTTTGGCTACCTACTTAGCCAGCGCTTGGCCGACAAGCGCTCCCAGACACTCAACCTCTGCGTGCGGGCCACCCATCCGAAATAGCGAGGAGCCCAACAATGGACCGAGCGCCAAATCTTCTTCGGTGCCGTCGTCACGTCGCTTGGACGGATCATGGCCGTTGATCTTCAGGACGTGCCGCAGGCACGGTTCGAGTTGCGGAATGACAAGATGGGTCGCCGACATCATGTCACCCTGGAACAGTCGGGTGAATCCCAGTGCGACGATCGGCTTCTGGCTTTCCGGTATGAGGGAGGACATGCCAACGATCGCGTTAAAGTGGCGCTCCGAGATTCCGAACTTTGTCTGGATCGCCAATCGGGCCGGATTGACAAACCCCCGGACTAGTCGAGCCCGCCGCGGGCTCTCGACCTGGTCGTAGATTCGCCGGAACCAAGTCTCTTCTGGCTCGCCGGACATGGACGCGCCGGCGCTTTTTGATTCGGTCCTACCCTCTCCATCCAAATGCCCGACCGAGATCATCGACATGAACGGCGCTTCGGTGCGCGTCTTCAGTGCCTCCTCGCGCAGTTTTTTCGGGTCAGGTGAACGACCCAAGATCGCAAACTGCTTGAGCGCTTCCGAAAGTTCCAGTGCCGAAAACTGCTCGGCGATTTGCTCGGGCACACCATCCAGGTGGAGATTGATTTGGAAGGTGCCCATCTGTTTCAGCTGCGCCTTCTGCAACCGGCGCAATTCGATCTCGAGGTCGTATTCCAGCTTTTCCTCGCCTTCGACGTGGCGAATCTGCTGCAGGGCATCCATGACCCAGCCTGCTTCGGCACCGGCTGAGCCGTTAACCTCGTCCCGCATGGCAAGCGTCTGATGGACAGCAGCATTCAGGCACCGTTGCCGACCATCCTTGTCGTTCAGATTGTGATACAGGCGTGCCGCCAGGTCCCAAGCCCGCTTCACCGCTATCGGATAGGTTCTATGCGGGATCGTACCAGCCAACGCCTCAAGCTCCCGTGCGGCAATGGCTGGCTGCCGCAGGCCGTAGTCCAAGCCCAGATCGATGATGCTGACGAACGTCCAGATGTCCTTGGCGGCGAGCGTCGCCGCATGCATCGCCTCGAATGTCTGAGCCACCTTTGGTGGCCGCTTGTTGCGTGCGGTGCTGTCTTTGGCGAGCTGCATGGCGCGATGAAGGAAAGTGAGCGCCTCTTGGACCTCTGCGCGTCCGTGAGACGTGCTGAGGCTGCCATCGAGCAAGCCGGTCACGGTGCCGCAATAGGCGCTGACAGCAATGGCGGCAGATCGACCGTCCTTCCGGTCGTTGGACCATGCGATATCGGCCAACCGCGCACGCAGTCCCGGGCTCTCCACCTTACCGACGATCGCCGAAATGGTAGCCGTCTGTTCGCCTCGAAAATCCTCGGGGATCGCGGTCCGGCCCGTCTCGAACGTCATCATCGGACCCCAGGGACTGCCCCGGTCTGACGGCTGAAGCGCTATGCCACAGAGTGCCGCCAGTAGGCGATATACAACTTGAGCGGATTCGGCCTTGGCTTCCAGCGCCGCGGTAAACGCCCGCTGATAGGGCGTGAACATCTCATGCGGATCGGCAAGCCGCAGTTCCCGGATCGGCGCCTCGATGTCGACAACATTGAAGTCGGCCTCGGTTGCCAGTGAGCGCAACTCGGGGGAGGGGGATTCTGTTTCTTCCGGCGCCTCCGCTGTCATTGGCTACCTCGACGTCTCTGCCCGGGGACCAGTCAAATTGAGGCGGGGCTTGTGGTCGTAACTACACGATTCGTCAAGCCGTCGCGATATACCACGGGATAAGGCTGGCCGGTTCTTCGCCCGCGGTGGTGAGACTTTCAATCGTCCACGTTGCCACTATTGGGACGTGGGACAGCACGGCAGAGAAAATGCCAACAGACATGCCATTCTGACGTGGCCGGCGCAGCAGGATACGGCTCCCCGGTTCCAAAAATGCTGTCCTGCGATAGTCAGCCTTGAGATAGCGGCTCAGCTCCGCGTTGCCACTAGCAGGCAGGTTCTCGCAGAAGGTTGGGACTATGCTTCAACGCCATTGGTGGAGGATGGCATGCTCGATTATGCAAAAATTCTGACGCAGGGAGTGGGTGGCTGGCTGCAGTTCGAACGAGCCTGCGGACGTGTGGAACTGTTCAGTGAAAAATACCTAGCTCAGCCGATCGGACAGATTCTGAGCGGGCAGAGCAACAATCGGGCTCGCGCGGAATACCGACATCCCATCCTCGGACCACTGGCGACTGGTCCCGGACGCCGGCCAGAGGTTGATTTTGTCGTGTGCGATCCTTACCCGAAGATATCGATCGCGGTCGAGTCGAAATGGATCGGAAAGACAAAGCCGAGTGTGCAAAGCATCATCTGGGACTTGATAAGATTGGAGTTGCTGGCCTACCACGAGTATGCCCGCTGTTTCTTTTTGTTGGGTGGCAAGAAAGCTGACTTGGAGAAGTTCTTCGCTCAGCCGACGTTTTCAGATGCCAAGAGCACGCCTGCGCGACCGGTCCTGCGGCACGACAACAATGTTCGCAGTCGGACCAACCTTGTGCCCATCGACAAGGTCAGAATTCCGCTTTTGAAGGCGTTGTTCGAGGACTACCAGGACCAGGAGTTTCCGCACAGGATCATCTCCCGGCGGGCGGCTCCTTTTCCGGACGGGCCGACGCGTGACAGTTTCCAGATATATACCTGGGAGATCTCCTCAGCGGGAAGGCGGGACGCTTTCCGTCCACGCAATTCCAAGCATTATGTGATGTCCTAGGTAACGGGGCAGTTGCCTAAGCAAATCTTCAATCGAGATGCAGGTAGGGACCGTCTTCAAGGCTGTGGCCATCCGGAATGACAAGCCGAAATTCTATTCCGTGAGCGGCGAGCTGCGCTTTCGCTGATTGAAGGTCATTCGTCGGTCCTGCTCCGACTTCCATGATCCCAAGCAGCGCAACGTCGGGCCGAAGGCGAATGGCCAGGGCCACAAGTTCCGAGATATGCGACGATCGTAGACTGCGCCATGAAGACTTCACCTCGCATAACACCGCCTTGCCATCGACCACCGCCAACAAATCGGCTTCAGCCTCGGGATCATCCTCCCGTGTAAATCCGAACCATGTCGGACCCACGAACATGAATGACCTTCGTGCTTCCCAGCACAACTTCGTCAGTAGCCAGATAAGCGAGAGTACGCTGTGGTCCCGGAGGCTTTCGATCAAGAACTCATTAGGGCGAAAGAGCCACCGAACGTCGACTGGCGCGGGTTCGGAACGGGCGCAGACTTCGCAGGACATCTCTGATGACAGCGCCGAGAGATCAACCCAGTTTCTATGGTGGCACGCATGACATGTCCATTGATGTCCCTGGAAGACGATCTTCCGTCGCCGCATCTCGATAAAGCAGGAGTCGAGTGACCGTTCCTCGTATGCGTCCCAATCCACGCTCGAATCCGGCTGATTCGGCTGCGGGTTGGCATCCCAATACGCCTTGCGGTGAGCCTTTCATCCGGCTTTCAGATCATCATAGGTGATATAATCCATCGGGTTCTTCAACGTTTGCGAAGCCTTGACGATCAGGAGTCCCAGTGCCTCTCTGTCGCGCTCGCTACGCAAATCGAATGTGGCTTCACGCGGCGCGCGCTTCTGTAGCCTCGAAACAGTTGGCGCTATCTTATCCGACGGCAGGTTTGGTGTTCCACCAAACCTTGCAAATGTCTTCTGCAAGAACGGGTGCAACAGGAGATTGCTGGCACGCCGCAGGCTGCCCGCCATACCGAAGACACCGGTCAAATACCGTGCTTCGTTCGACGGATGCGTCCACCGTGCCTTGCTTGGAGCTTGGATCCGGCCATGTTCGGCGTTCGGATCCTGCCATGCGCCATCGGCAACAAGTGCTTGCCGTATAGCTTCGGCGTCGGTCGGCACCTGGATGCTCTCAATCGGGTGATCCGCGCTGAGGAACACGGCCAGCCCGCCCCCGCGGCTCCGTCGTGGCGACGGCAAGGTCATTCGATTCTGATTACTTCAGGTTCCGCCATATGCCAGGACACGGTTGAGGTTCATGGCGTTGCGCCAAAGGGCGTCGGCGACGTTGTTGACCTTGTTGAACCGCAGGATGTTGAGGGCG
>NZ_NHRY01000271.1 GCF_002937115.1 Rhodopila globiformis
GGACTGATCCAGGCCGGCATCGCCCGGATTTTACGCGACGTCGGGCAATCGACCTTCATCGCGGCGATCTGGGGAAAAATCGGCACCGCTGCGTCAGGCACAAGCGGATCGTCAGCGCCGCTCGCCGACAAAGCCGCGTAGCTCACCCAGATCCGCCCTCATCGTTCCGGTCACGTGGCGCCAATCCGGCGCCACGCAGAAGAAATGTCGCCTGGAAACTACAGTACAAGAGGGATGCCTATGGCAAAGCCGATGACGACAAGCGAGGTGATTGCCCACGGGTCTGACGGCATGCCTGCCGGAGCGCCGTTTCGCGGCGGTGCAAAGTCTACCGCGGGTATGAGTGGGTTGTGGGGATGAGCTACGCCGGAATGGGGAGAGGCTGACCTCTGAGCGTGAGCAAGATCCAAGCGAGAGCTACTCAAAGATATCGTGGGCTTTGCGAACGCCGGAGGGGGCGTCATTCTGATAGGGGTTGAAGAAGACCCGGCCACAAATGCCGCAACGAGCCTTGTCGGGGTCGAGTTGGAATCCGGCAAGGACCCAATGGAACGGTACGAGCGGACGATCATGTCTGGCATTGAACCGCGTCTTGTTGGCGTTTCAATTCGGTCTCTGCCTATTGGCACAAGTGGCAAATCTGTCGTAGCGATTGGCATCCCACCGAGCTTCAATCGCCCACATCGGGTTAAAGCCTGCAAGTCGGAACGTTGGACGATCCGCCATAACAGGGACACCATTGATATGACTTACGCTGAAATTCGTAGCGCCTTTATCGACGGAGCCAACGTTCAAAGCCGAGTTAGAAATATACAGAGCCAATGTTGTCAGAATATTCGACTTAATGGTGGTATACGTGGCGCTGGCGTTCTAGTAATTCAGGTTATACCCCTGTTTCCTGAATTTAATATGCTTGACGTTCAAAAGGCTTCGTCAAGTCGTGCGAGCTTCTTTCCTCCAGGCTTTAAGGGCGAAGATTACTTTTCACGTCCAAACTTTGAGGGATTCAGATCAGAGGTTCCGCTGAATCCACAAAACTCATTTCAACACTGGTGGGGGTGGTGCCAGCTATATAGGGATGGGACTGTTGAGGGAGTGACTGGCAACTATGTTAGCCTCAGCGGGCAGGATGGCGACCAGGGACGGCGATTGATTATCAACAATAGCCAACTGGAAAGTGACCTATTCGTGACTATCGAGGCATATATAGCTGGTTTAACTAGGTTGGACTTCAATCCCCCCTATGCTGTCGCGGCTAGCTTACTAGGTTTCGCTAACTCCTTTATGTCACACCAAACCAGAGATATTAGTCCCAATTCCCCGTCGCTATGTTTGAACCAGTGATTATCGAGGACGCTCCGTTAACAGAAACATGGCACGGTATCCTCCGGCCAATATTGGACCAGCTATGGAATGCGTATGGATTCGCGCGGTGCAATACTTTTGATATGGCAGCGGCAGGCGCCAAGCGGAGATAGGATAATAGAGCGCAGCTGAATCCGAACGTGACGCCTTAGACGCGGTTTCCACTATTACCTGTGGTTGTATAGTTTCGCTGGAAACGGCGCTCTCGCTTCCCATATCTGGGGGTCGGATATGGGAGAACATGTTGGATTTCAGACTTCTGGACCTGATTGCGGACCTCATCGTTGTGTGCGAACCACCACCGAAAGGCGGGCCGGGCCATCCGCGCAGCGAGATCGTGCGCGTGGTTGCTACCTTGCGCCGGTTCCTGCGTGAAGGCCTGCCGTGGCGCAGTCTGCGCGCCACCGTCGAGCAGGTCAGTGGCTCAACCCTGCGGCGGTTCCTCGCCTTCTGGGCCGAGAACGCGGTGCTGGCCAAGGTGCATGCGCTGCTGGTGGCGATGCTGCGGGGCAATCCCACTCTGATCCTGGACAGTTGCTCGGTACGGGCCAAGCGGGGCGGCGATCTGGTCGGTCCCAACCCGACAGACCGCGCCAAGATGGGCAGCAAGTATCACATCGCCATCAATGGCGATGGCGTGCCAGTGGCTTGTCGGGTCACCGCCGCCAACGTGCCCGATACGCTGCTCTTCGAGCGGCTGTTCATGGCTGCCTTGGGTGTCATGGCGCGCATCCGCAATGCCTATGCCGACAAAGGCTATGATGCCGAGCGGCACCGTGAGCTCTGCCGTGCCTGCAAGGTCAGACCGTTCATCCACAAGCGCGGACGCCCGCACGGCTCGGGCCTGGGCCGATACCGCTGGCCGGTCGAGCGCACGCTCAGTTGGTTGTTGGAGAACAAGCGCCTCGGCCTGCGCTACGACCGCTGCGACTTCATCATTCAGTCACTGCTCCAGGCCGGATGCATATTTCTGGTTGCAACCAGGCTGGCTCGGGAATTGTGAAAACCGCGTCTTAGTGTCTGTCCGAGAAGGAAGCCAATGAAATCAAGGGGCTAACCCAGCGTTGGTGGCGGAACGGTCTCGAAAGTAGTGGCTGTTTCCGCCGATGAACGACACCGCGCCGTCCGTAACTAATTGGAAGATAAGGGAAAGTTCTCGGACAGACACTTACCAGATGGCGGCTCAGGCAAGGTTCCAGGGGCAGAAACCCCCCGGTAACCCCGGCTACGGCTGCGAACGGTCCGGCCAAAAGTTTTCGTCCGTGATTTGCGCCAACGTCCAGGGACACACGTCCGGAAAGCTCTTCTCCGGAAGTTCGGTTTCTACCGCCGCCTCGCCCCAGGCGGCACGATAGGCACGCACGACGGCCTCGGGGAACCTGGCTTTTAGGCTGGGATTGTCGGCCAAGTGGTCAACCAGAGCGTCGCGCTGATTGCGGATTGTCACTGTCCAACGCACCCCGCGACGCTCTGGCTGGAACTGCCATTTCAACAGGTGCATCAGCAATACTTGCAGGCGGCTGACCAACTCGCGCTTTTCGGCCCTGCCCATGCTTTCGATTTCCTCGGCGATGTGCGCGATGTCCGCTTGCGCCAGATTGCCGGCGCGCAACAACCGAGCCTGCTCGTTGGCCCAGGCGTAGAAGTCCTCATCGTAGATGGTGTTGCTCATACTGCCTTATCCCACGATCCGGCCGGGGTGTCATACGGCGGCAGCTTCCTGTCATCGGTGACCCACCAAAGCAGGACGTGAGTGTCCAACAAAAGGCGCATGGGAGGCCGGCGCTATTCGCCCATCTCCTCGTCGCTCCACGGTTCGTAGAACGCGTCGGGGATCGTCAGCAGATCGCGCAAGGCCCCGCGTCCCGGGCGTGGTCCGGCCGCATCGTCCGCCTTTTCCGAGCCGGAGGGAACGAGGCGCAATGTGCGGGTGCCGACGGCGATAAAGACATCCTCTCCATCAAGGGCTTTCCTGGCGAGGGAGGGGAGGTCGCGTTGTGCCTGCTGTAACGCCAAGGTGATCATGTTGCCAAGGTAGCAGATTTCCCTAGCGCCCGCCACTTTCCTGAAAGTCATCCTACGCCCGGGCCGACCGGGACTACCCCCGCAACGCTGAACCGGTGAGGCACGCATGGCAACCCGGGCACCTGAACCGCTTACGTCGCCCACAAGCAAGCCAACTCTGCCATGGCCGTCCCCCGCGTTTCCAAGGGAATATCGCCGCCTGCCGCGAATCGTCGAGGAAGCCGACGCCGCCGCCCCGGAACTGCCACGCTTCCTGGGTGATGCTCTGGCCAACCCGAACGGCTGGGCGATGGCCCGCGGTGACCGGAACTCCTGACCATCGTCGTTCGGTCGGCCCATTTGGCGGATTCCGGGCGCGGAAACCCGGATGGCCCGGGCTACGACAGCCGGCGATCCGGCCAGACGCCCGGGTCCATGACTTGCTCGAAGGGCCACGGGCAGATCGCCGGAAAAGCGCTGGCATCGAGGCCGGTTTCACTGGCAGCAGCCAAGCCGCCATCCTGTCATCACCCCCTCGGCCGCAGGTCCACGATCCGCTTCGCCTTGCCCTGCGACCGTTCCACCCCGCCCGGATCGACCACCCGCACGCCGACCGTGACGCCGATGACGGACTTGATGTGATGCGCCAGCTCGCGCGCGCCCAGCGTCCGCTGCGCCGCCTCGGTTGCGTGTGGCCGCGCCTCGACCACGACCGTCATGGCGTCCATGCGCTCATGGTGGGTCAGTTCGAGCTGGAAATGCGGCGACAGGCCGCCGCACTTCGCGATCTGCTCCTCGACCTGGGACGGAAACAGGTTCACCCCGCGCAGGATAATCATGTCGTCCGAGCGCCCGGTGATCTTCTCCATCCGCCGCATGCTGCGCGCCGTGCCCGGCAGCAGCCGCGACAGATCGCGCGTCCGGTAGCGGATGACCGGCATCGCCTCCTTCGTCAGCGAGGTGAACACCAGTTCGCCCGGCTCGCCGTCCGGCAGGACCTTGCCCGTCCCGGGATCGATGATCTCGGGGTAGAAGTGGTCCTCCCAGACATGCGGCCCGTCCTTGGTCTCGACGCATTCGCACGAAACGCCGGGGCCAATGATCTCGGACAGGCCGTAGAGGTCGACGGCGTGGATGTCGAACCCCTGCTCGATTTCGGCGCGGATGGCGTTGGTCCATGGCTCGGCGCCGAACAGCCCGAGTTGCAGGCTGCAGTCGCGCGGATCGACGTTCGCGCGGCGGAATTCGTCGAGGATCGCCAGCATGTAGGACGGCGTCGCCATCATGATCTCGGGCCTGAAGTCGTGGATCAGCTGGACCTGCCGCTCGGTCATGCCGCCCGAGACCGGGATGGTGGCGCAGCCCAGCCGCTCGGCGCCGTAGTGCGCGCCCAGGCCGCCGGTGAACAGGCCGTAGCCGTAGGCAATGTGGACCTTCATGCCCCGCCGCCCGCCGGCGGCGCGGATCGAGCGCGCCATCACGCCGGCCCAGACGTCGAGGTCCCCCTGCGTGTAGGCCACCACGGTCGGCTTGCCGGTGGTGCCGGATGAGGCGTGGATGCGCGCGAGCCGGTCGTGCGGCACCGCGACCATGCCGAAGGGGTAGGTGTCGCGCAGGTCCGCCTTGGTGGTGAACGGGAACTTCGACAGGTCGCTCAGGCTGCGGCAGTCGTCGGGATGCACCCCGGCGGCTGCGAATTTGGCGCGGGTGTGGGGGATGTTGTCATAGGCGTGCCGGAGGGTGCGCTGCAGCCGGACGAGCTGAAGCGCCGCGATTTCGTCGCGCGAGGCGAGTTCGATGTCCTCGAGTTCGCTCCTGTCGGGCGCCAGATCGAGCATGGGTGGTCCTGTCGGTTTGATGTCAGAAGAACGAGCCGGGCGCGGCGCGGGTGCGGCTGCGGCGTTCGGCGATCGCTGTCGGTGCCCGGGCGTCGTCGGCGCCAGGGGCGGGAACGGGCGGCGCAGGCGGCCGCGGCTGCTGGCGTCGGCGCGCCGCGGCCGGCCGACGCATCGGTGGCCGGCGCCGATAGGTGACACGGTTGCATCGAACTCCCCTTTCGCCGCGCGGGTCCGGACAGGGCCATGCACGCCTGTGTTATCATATCAGACCGAACCGGTGCCCGCTAGCAGCCGCGTCGCCGGGGGGTGTCCGTTGCTCCGGGGGCTGCGGCGGGCGTGTCCCCCAACCGTCGTGGCCCGGACGAGCCGCACAGGCGCCAATCTGGAGAGACCGGGCCGGGTCCATTGCCTCACCGTCAGGGCCGAGTCCGTTGCTTCTCCGTCATGGCCGGGCGTGTCCCGACCATCTACCCCCCACCCTCGAAATGCGTATGGTCGGGACACGCCCTACCGCATGCACACATTCTGGAAACAACGGCAGGACCAGGCGCTCGCCGGGTGCCTGGGAACGGAGGCGCCTGGTCACGGATGCGCGTTTGGCTGAGAAGCAACTGGCCGAGTAGGCACTGGACCGCATCGTCGTGGCGTGATCCGCACGTCTGGCGTGAGGCGTCGTGCCGACCGGGATGGGGCGGGGGCGGGTTTGCCACCGCAATCAAGCGGACACGGAGTTGCACGGTGTTCGCACGGAGTTGCGCAGAGTCTTCCGGGGCGGCCGCACCATGATCGCCTCCTTGGCGGCGTCCGATCATTTGACGCGCTTTGCGCGACGCGCATGATCAACCGTCTCTGCGGAACTCCGTGCAAACCCCGTGCAACTCGGTGTTCGCTTGATTGCCGCCGGTGAAACCAGCACCGGCCATGACAGTGTGAGCCACAGCTGCAGCGGACCGTTTCCGAAACCTGTGCATCCCGTAGGGACACCCCCGGCCATGACGAGGGGGCGACGACCGCGCTCTGTCCCCCCGGAAGTTACAGCAGACCGCAGGTTGGTTGAGACACGGCGACGACGCACCTCACTCGTCATGGCCGGGCATGTCCCTACGGGATGCACACATCTCGGAAACGGTCCGCCGCGGCGTTTCCCTTTCGTCATGGCCCGGCTTGTCCGGGCCACCTGTCGCGGCACAAGTGCTGGAATAGGTGGCCCGGACAAGCCGGGCCATGACGATGGTGGAACGCTCTTGGCGCCCAGGCAAGCACTTGATTTTACGGTCATTTCCGACTCGTTTCCAGGATGTGTGCATTGCGTAGGGACACGCCCGGCGATGACGATGAAGACAGGTCGTCTGCGTCCCAACTAACCTGCGGTCTGCTGTAGCGCCGATGCGGACAAGCCAGGCCATGACTATGGCGACGCCCAAAAATAAGCGCTCCAATTCAACGGAGCGACATCCTCGCCAATGGCATGCTGAACAGTGCTGCGGTGGAGCGCTTATTTTTGGGCGTCGCCTATGAAGAGGCGCCGCCTGTGTCCCAGCTTACCCGCGGCCTGCTTCAGCCGAAATGAACCGCCAGCCAGACGGTCGGTTCATCCGCCGCCGTCCACGTCACCCGATGGACGCGATGGGCCGGGATCAGCACATGGTCGCCGGGACGCAGCGCCCGCTCGCCGTCCCCGTCGATCCAGAGGCCGGCCGAACCGCGCAGCAGCAGGACCCATTCGTCGTGATCCTGGTCGAACGGCGCGTCAACTGGCGTGGACTGACCATGGGAAACGATTCGCTCGATCCGGACGCCCGGCCGCGACAGCAGGTCCGTGAACACCTCGTCCTCCGCCGGGGCGGGAAGATCGGCAAGAAGATTGCTCATCCGGCCTGCTCCCGGCGACGCCGCAAACCCGCCGGCGTTCCCCTACCGCAGCCCAGCGTTGATTTTCGCCAGCGCGGCGGAGCCGGGAACCAGGGCATCCTCCTGTAGGCCATTCAGCGGCTGGGCGGATGTTTTCAGATGCAAGTGCAGGTCCTGAGGATTCGGATCGATGAACAGCAGGCCGGTGACGATCTCCCCGGCCGCCTGCCGCTCCTGCATATAGGTCATCGCGGCGATCCGGTCGTTCACGTCGTAGTCCGAGTCCAGCTTGCGGAACCGCAGCATCGACCCGTCATGCTGCGTAATCGTCTGCACCGTGCCCGGCTCGTACTCCGCGGTGATCTCCGGCTTCGTCGTGATGAAGTCCAGGTAATTCACCGCGCTGTTATGCTCCCGGACATAATCGAAGCTCTTGGTCGATCCCTCGTGATTGTTGAACGCGACGCAGGGCGAGATGCAGTCGATGAACGCCGCCCCCGGGTGCTTCAGCGCCGCCTCGATCAGCGGCACAAGCTGCGCCTTGTCGCCGGAGAAACTGCGCGCAACGAACGTCGCGCCCAGCTGCAGCGCCATGCCAACCAGGTTGATCGGCTCGTCGTTGTTGGGCGCCCCCCGCTTGGACTTCGCCCCCTTGTCCGACGTCGCGGAGAACTGGCCCTTGGTCAGCCCGTAAACGCCGTTGTTCTCCACGATATACACCATGTTGACCCCGCGCCGGAGCGCGTGCGCGAACTGCCCGAGGCCGATGGACGCGCTGTCGCCGTCGCCCGAAACACCCAGGTAGATCAGGTCGCGATTGGCCAGGTTCGCCCCGGTCAGCACCGACGGCATCCGCCCGTGCACCGAGTTGAAGCCATGCGAAGCCCCCAGGAAATACGTCGGAGTCTTCGACGAACAGCCGATGCCGGACAGCTTGGCGATGCGATGCGGCGGCAGCTCCAGCTCGAAGCACGCCCGCACGATGGCCGCGCTGATCGAGTCGTGCCCGCATCCCGCGCACAGCGTCGAAATCGTCCCTTCGTAGTCGCGGCGGGTGTATCCGAGGCTGTTCTTCTGCAGATCCGGATGATGCAGCTTCGGCTTGGCCATGAACGTCATGATGCAACCTTCCCAACCCGGCTCGCGATCTCGTCTGCAATGAAACGAGCGCTGATCGGCGTGCCGTCATAGTGCAGTATTCTGGTAAGCTTCTTCGGATCGATCTCGAGCTCGTTGATCAGCAACGACCGCAACTGGCCGTCACGGTTCTGCTCGATGACGAACACCTGGTCGTGCGAGTCGATGAACGAGGCCACCTCGTCGCCAAACGGAAATCCCCGCACCCGCAGCAGGTCCAGGCTCAGGCCGTTGTCCTGTAGCAACGCATCCGCCTCGGTCATCGCCGGACTGGTCGAGCCGAAATAAATCGCGCCCAGCGGCGTCGGCGTTTCCGATTGCCGGCACACCGCGGACGGCACCAGCGACCGGGCGGTGTTGTGCTTGCGCAGCAGGCGCTCCATGTTGTCGCGGTAATCGACGCCTTCCTCGGAGTATCGCGCCATGCGGTTCTTCGAGGTGCCGCGGGTGAAGAACGCCCCCTTGGTCGGATGCGTGCCGGGCAATGTGCGATAGGGAATGCCGTCGCCGTCCACGTCCAGGTAGCGGCCGAACAGCTTGCCCGCCTCCAGCTCCGCGGCGGTCATGACCTTGCCGCGGTCGAACCGGCGGCTGTCGTCCCAGCTGAAAGGTTTCGACAGCCGTTCGTTCATGCCGATCTCCAGGTCCAGCATGACGAAAATCGGCGTCTGCAGTCGATCTGCCAGGTCGAAGGCGAGCGCGCCGAATTCGAAACATTCATACGGGTCTTCGGGGAACAGCAGCACATGCTTGGTGTCCCCGTGCGAGGCATAGGCGCAGATGGTGATGTCCGCCTGCTGCGTCCGCGTCGGCATGCCGGTGGACGGCCCGGCCCGCTGCACGTCGAAGATCACCGCTGGAATCTCGGCGAAATACGCCAGGCCGATGAACTCCTGCATCAGCGAAATGCCCGGCCCCGACGTCGACGTGAACGCCCGCGCGCCGTTCCACGCCGCGCCGATGACCATGCCGATCGACGCCAGCTCGTCCTCGGCCTGGACGATGGCGAAGTTGTTCGTGCCGGTCGCCTTGTCCACCCGCATCCGGCCGCAGTGCCGGGCAAATCCTTCAGCCAGCGACGAGGACGGCGTGATCGGATACCAGGCGCACACCGTCGCCCCGCCATACACGGCGCCCAGGGCGGCGGCGTCGTTCCCGGTGGTGAATATCCGGTCGCCGACGGAATCCGCGTGGCGCAGCGTCAGGCCGATGGGGCAGTCCAGGTTTTCCCTGGCCCAGTCGCGGCCCATCTCCAGCGCCTGGATGTTGGCGGCGATCAGCTTGTCGCGGCCCTTGAACTGCTCGGCCAGCAACTGCCTGATGACGTCAGGGTCCAGCTCGATCAGCGCCGACAACGCGCCCAGGCCGACGATGTTCTTGAACAGCTGCCGCTGGCGCGGGTCGGTGTAGGCGGTGTTGGTGATCTCGGTCAGCGGCACGCCGATCACCACGATATCAGAACGGAATTTTTCCTCCGGCAGCGATTTCGTGTTGTCGTAGAACAGGTAGCCGCCTGGCTCGATGGAGCCGATGTCCTTGTCCCAGGTCTGCGGGTTCATCGCCACCAGCAGGTCCACGCCGCCGCCGCGGGCGCCGATGTGGCCGGCCTCGGAGATCCGCACCTCATACCACGTCGGCAGGCCCTGGATGTTGGACGGGAAGATGTTGCGCGGCGTCGCCGCCACGCCCATCCGCAGCACCGCCTTGGCGAACAAGGCATTGGCGCTTGCCGAACCCGATCCGTTGACATTGGCGAACTTGACGACGAAGTCGTTGACGCGCCGGAGGCCCCCGACGCGATCTAGCTGCTGCAACATGCTTTTTCCGCCTGCGCCACATCGATCAGGAAGCGCTGCATATCCCACGCGCCGGTTGGGCACCGCTCGGCGCACAGCCCGCAATGCAGGCACACATCCTCGTCCTTCGCCATGATCCGGCCTGTCTTCAGCGGCGCGGAAACAAGCAGGGCCTGGCCGAGGTTATGCGCCGGCGCGTTCAGCCGGGTGCGCAGTTCCGCTTCCGGTCCGTTCTGGGTGAAGGTGATGCAATCCACCGGGCAAATGTCGACGCAGGCGTCGCATTCGATACACAGCTTGTCGGTGAACATCGTCTGGACGTCGCAGTTGAGGCAGCGCTGCGCCTCGGCGAACGCGGTCTTGATGTCGAAGCCCAGTTCGACCTCGGAATTGATGTCCTGCAAGGCCGCGAACTTGTCGCGGTGCGGCACCTTGAACCGCAGGTCGATGGAGATGCCGTTGTCATAGCTCCACTCGTGGATCCCCATCTTCTGGCTCGCCAGCGTCACCATCGGCGGCGGCCGTTCGGCCACGTTCATTCCCTGGCAGAACTGATGGATCGAGATCGCCGCCTGGTGGCCGTGCGCCACCGCCCAGATGATGTTCTTCGGCCCGAACGCCGCATCGCCGCCGAAGAACACCCGCTTCTCGGTGGACTGGAAGGTGGTTTCATCCACAACCGGCATGCTGCGGTCGTCAAACGCCAGGCCGATGTCCCGCTCGATCCAGGGGAAGGCGTTCTCCTGCCCGACTGCGACCAGCACGTCGTCGCACTCGAAAAACACCTCCGGCTCCCCGGTCGGCACCAGCTTGCGGCGGTTCTGCGCGTCATAGACGGCCTGCACCTTCTCGAAGGTCATGCCGTACAGCCGGCCGTTGTCGTGCCTGAACTCCTTCGGCACCAGGTAGTTGAGGATGGGAATGTCCTCGTTCATGGCGTCCTGCTTTTCCCAGGGCGACGCCTTCATCTCCTCAAAGCCGGAACGGACGATCACCTTCACGTCCCGCCCGCCCAGGCGCCGGGCCGAGCGGCAGCAGTCCATCGCCGTGTTGCCGCCGCCCAGCACGATCACCCGCTGGCCGACATGGCGGATATGGCCGAACGAAACCGAGGCCAGCCAGTCGATGCCGATATGGATGTTGGCCGCCGCCTCCTGCCGCCCCGGCAGCTTCAGGTCGCGCCCGCGCGGCGCGCCGGAGCCGACGAACACCGCGTCGTAGCCTTCGTCCAGCAGCGCCTTCAGGCTGTCCACCCGCTGGCCCAGCCGCATCTCCGGGCCCATGGCGGCGATGTAGCCCACTTCCTCATCGATGACTTCTTCCGGCAGCCGGAACTTCGGGATCTGGCTGCGGATCATGCCGCCGGCTCGCCGATCGGCGTCGTAGATGACGAGATGGTAGCCCAGAGGGGCAAGGTCGCGCGCCACCGTCAACGAAGCGGGGCCGGCGCCGATCAGGGCGATCTTCTTGCCGTTCTGCGTTGTCGGCTTGCCAGGCATGCGCGCGCTGACGTCGCCTTTGTAATCCGCGGCGACGCGCTTCAGGCGGCAGATGGCAACGGGTTCTTCTTCCACCCGCCCGCGGCGGCAGGCCGGCTCGCACGGGCGGTCGCAGGTTCGGCCGAGGATGCCGGGGAAGACGTTGGATTTCCAGTTCACCATGAAGGCGTCGGCGTAGCGGCCCGCGGCGATCAGACGGATATATTCGGGGACGGGCGTGTGGGCGGGACAGGCCCACTGGCAATCGACGACTTTGTGAAAGTAGTCGGGATCCTCGACGTCGGTAGCCTGCAACTTGGACTCCTGTTCCTCCGGCGCAGGCGGACCCTTATCCTGATCCTGCACCACACCTTGATAGTTGGTGTGATGCCGCGGACGGTGTTCGTCAAGTCACAGTAGGTGCACGCGCGGCGAACGGCAACCACGACGGTGTTACAGGGATGAAGTGAAACCGCACGGGCTGCCAGGCGCCGCCTGCAACGGCCGCCCGCCGCGCGAGTTCCGGTGAGGCGCGCCGACGCCCGTCGGCGGCGTGGAAAGGAGAGAACAGAATGTATATCGCGCGCTTTTCCTATGACCTGCTGCCCAGCAACCGCCAGCGGGGCATCGAGTTCATCCGCCGCGAGGTGAAGGCGGCCCGCGAGAAGGGCCTGGCGGCGAAACTGCTGGTTCCCGTCACGCGGGCGCAAGGCGGCCATGCGCTGCAGTTTGAGCTGGAGCTGAAAAGCCTCGACCAGCTGGACCAGTTCCGCCAGAGTGGGGTCGGCTCCAACGAGGGCACCGGCCAGTGGATGCATGCCTTCAGCGAGGTCCTGCTGGCGCCTCCGGCGGTGGAAATCCTGCGCATTGACGACGGCGCGTAAAGGCTCTGAACTGGCAGGCTGATCCGCCCGCGGCGGACGAACAGGGAGAACCAAGGATGGCCGACACCGAGCTTGCGCCGAACCTGCCCCAATGGATGAAGGACCACGCCGAGCGCTACCTGTCGAGCGGCGGCACGGACGGCCACATTTACACGCTGTCCCGCCCCGGCGCGCCGGAGATCACCGTCCCGTCGCTGCTGCTGACCACGGCCGGGCGGAAGTCGGGGCAGCGCTACCTGTTCCCGCTGTTCTATGGCCGCACCGGCGGCAGCTACTTCGTCATTGCCTCCAAGGGCGGCGCGCCGGAGCACCCCGGCTGGTACCGCAACATCCTGGCCAACCCGGAGGTCGTGATCCAGGTGGGCACCGAGACGATGCCGGCGAAAGCGCGGACCGCCACGGGCGAGGAGCGGGCGCGGCTGTGGCAGCAGGCGGTGGAATTCTTCCCGCCCTACGCCGACTACAAGGTCAAGGCGGGCGAGCGGGAGATTCCGGTCGTGGTGCTCGACCCCGTCCGCTGAGCCACTGATCGCCAGTCCCGGCCGATCGGCCTGGCGGGAGGAGGTGCGTAGCGGGATCGTGCGTGCCAAAGTACGGCAACGGCGGCGCAAGGTCGTCGCCCTGTCGTTATGACCGGGACACGCCCGGCCATGACGGAGGGGCAACGGACCTTGATACACGCCTGCGGAACCGCCGTCAGTGGCTCGGCGTGGTCGAGAACGGCGTCAGCTGCAGTTCGTGCGTCCAGCAGGAGCGGTCCTGGGTGTGCAGGTAGAAGAACGCCTCGGCGATCTTCACCGGGTTCATCGCCAGGTCGGGCTGCTGGCGGATCTTCGGCAGCGCCCTGGTGCCGGGCGAGTCGATGGTGCCGTCGATCACCACGTTGGCGACGTGCACGCCATGTTCCGAATATTCCTCGGTCAGCACCTGCGCCAGCGCCCGCATCATGACCCGGGGGTAATAGACCGACTCCCCGGCCATCCGCTTGCGCCCGCGCAGCGACTTGGAATTATTGGAGAATAATAACGACCCACCGCCCCGCCGGCGCATGATCGGCAGCACCTCCCGGGCGACCAGGAACGGCCCGCGGCAGGCGATGTGCAGCGCGGTGTCGAACATCGCCACCGGGATGTATTCCAGCAGTTCCTGGCCGGGCGGCAGGTCGCGGCCTTCCAGGTAGCCGGCGTTGTACACCAGCACCTCGGGATCGCCGGCCTCGCGGCGGATGGTGGCGAACGCCGCGGCGATCGAGTCCTGCGAGACCAGGTCCAGCTCGACGATCATGCAGTCCCCGCCCTGCGCCCGGATCGCCTCTGCCAGCGCCGAGGCGTTGGCCGCGGCGCGGGTGGTCAGTACCGTGAAGAAACCTTCCTGCGCGAACTTCTGCGCAATGGCGCCGCCGACGCCCCAGCGCACGCCGGCGGGCAGGTCGCCGTCGTCCAGCGTCCGGCCGTGCGCCAGCCGAGTGTTGCGGCCGTCCGACTGCCATTTCGAGGTCGCGCCGACGATGACGGCGACCGGTTTCGTGCCGGGGGTCCGGTTCATTGTTTTGCCTCCTTGTTCATCGGGCCGCTGCGGTCCCAGCCCCACCAGGCGCACAGCGCGTCGCCCATGACCAGCCGCCTGTCGGCCTCGATAAGCCACGGCAGTTCCTCGGTGAACATCGTCACGCACTGGCGCCAGGAGCATGGCATCTTGGTGATGTCGGTGCCCCAGAACATGCGCTGCGGACCGAGCGCGTCGAAGATCCGCCGAAGCCAGGGGTGCATCGTCCGGAACGGGTAGGCCTCGCTTGAATAACCCGGCGCGCCGGTCGCCTTCACCGCGACGTTGGGGAATTTCGCCAGCGCGAGGAGCGCCGGCATGTGGGTCATGGCGTCGGCGTCCTTGCGCGTCTCGAAGCCGCCGCGGCCGCCCAGGTGGTCGATCGTCAGCCGCAGCCCGGGATGGCGCCCGGCGATCCGGCCGATGTCCGGCAGCGAGTCGGTGGCCAGCAGGGCGACCGGGACGCCGGCTTTCTCGGCCTCGGCCCACAGCCAGTCGAGCGTGCCGTCCGCCAGCCATTGCCGTGCCGGCCCGTGCAGGAACGAGTAGCGCAGGCCGAGCATGCCGGGTTGCCGCCGCCAGGTTGCGATTTGCCCACGGGAGTCCGGGCGGTCGAGCGGCAGCGCGCCCATGATGGCGAAGCGGTTCGGATAGTCGCGGACGGCGGCGAACGCCAGGCCGGTCGATCCGGGGTCCCAGCCCGGCGGGTGGATCACCGCGGCGTCGACGCCGCCTTCGTCCATCAGCGCGATGGCCTCGGCCGCGGTGAAGGCGGTGACCTGGCGGTGCGCATTGTTGCTGGGCAGGCCGGTGCCCCACAGGTGGATCTGGGCGTCGACGATCTGCACTGGACATTCTCCCTGCTTTGATTGCCGCCGATGCTACAGCAGACCACGGGCAGGTTGGGAGAGGGTGGCGGCGTTCCTGCATCGTCGCGGTGGGCGCCGGTCCCATTGGCGTTAAAATAGGGCTGGCTGTTGCCTCCTCGTCATGGCCCGGCTTGTCCGGGCCACCTATTCCAGCACTGTGCCGCGACAGGTGGCCCGGACAAGCCCCTACGGGATGCACACATCTCGGAAACGGTCCGCCGCTGCGTTTCCCTTTCGTCATGGCCCGGCTTGTCCGGGCCACCTATTCCAGCACGTGTGCCGCGACAGGTGGCCCGGACGAGCCGGGCCATGACGATGGGGGAACGCTCTCGGCCGTCGGCCGTGAGGCAAGCACTTGATTTTACGGTCATTTCCGACTCGTTTCCGGGATGTGTGCATCCCGTAGGGACAAGCCGGGCCATGACGGAATGGCAAGCATCGTGCCGCCGCCACGCTATTTTAACGCCAATGGGGCGCCGGTCCGCCATCCAAGCCTTGTTGGACGTGGCGGAAGGCCGTCGGCCGTTTGCCGTGGCCGTGATCGGCAGGGTCCGGGGGATGGAGGCTGGCGCCGCGGCGGGTGGTGGAGGCGTTATCCGGAACGGTCCGTGTTCGTTCATGCTTTCGGGATTTTTACAGATTTGGCCTGCATTATCTTGGCCATGATGAACAAGGCACCGGTGATCAACGCACAGCCATCGCGGCCGCAGGCTGCCCCGATTCCTTCTCTGCGTGCTCTGCGCTCCGCTCGGCGATCTCTGCGTTGTAAAAGGCGGTGCCGCCACAAAGAGAGGCGTTGCCGGTGAGCCGCCCTATCTCCAACGCCGGCGGCGCCCCGGCCACCGCGATTCAACGCAGAGCGCGCAGAGCGGGGCGCAGAGTACGCAGGGAAGGGTTTCAGGCTGCCTGCGGCCGCGATGGCTCGAACGCGGCCGGGCTGTTCCTGTTGCGGCTCGCCCCGCCGGTCGCCTGGCGAACGGCCTGCGCCGCTTCATCGCCGGATTCGTTCACACCGCTTCGCGGCCCTTCGTGATCCTCCGCTTTCTCCGTGTTGAAACCGTTAGCCAATCCAGGCTCCGCCGGCGCTGTGACGGTCTCATGGGTCCCTGCCCGCACCCGACCGCTGAAGCAGCACCGCGAGCATCGCCTGCGCGTCCTTGATCATCGACTCCTGATACCGGTAGAACATCTCGTTCCCCATCGGCGTGACCAGCGAACGGGCCTGTGCCTCGCAGCGGGCACGCAGCGCCTCCAGGTCCCGCAACAGGTCTTCCGCCGCGTTCCGATCCTGCGGCGTCCGGACGACCGCCGTCGCGAGGCTGGCGCAGGTCCGCAGGTGGCGGGCGGCGTGGCCGAAGCGGCCGGCGCGGTTCTGCGCCAGGGTGTCGTCGATCATCGCCCGCAGCAACAGCGTCGCCGCCAGCGGGTAGCGGCCGGCAAGCGCCTCCGCCGCCTGGGTCACGCTGTCATAGAGATTGCCGTCCAGCTCCCCGGCGCGGGCGATGGCCAGCCGGGCGGCCCGGTCGAGCGCGGGCCACGACACCAGGAACAGGATCGCCCGCGTCACGCTGCCATACCGTTCCACATGGGAAAGCGCACGCTGCTCGGCCTCGAAATCATCGACGTCCGGCAGCCGTTGCAGGTAGTCCCGCAGATGCCGGAGGGACAAATGACGCTCGAAGCACGACCAGCGCGCGGCCTGCGCCTCCTCGCCGCGTCCCAGCGCCTCCAGCACGGCGATCCGCGCATCGTCCCATTCGTAATCGGGTTCGATCTCCTTCCATTCGAACTGCGGCGGCCTGTGTCGCCTCGATGGCCTGCCAGGCTTCCTCGCCCCGGCCCGCCGCCAGCAAGCCGGTGCGCGATCGCGGCGGCGATCCGGGGCGCCTTGCGGGACGCTGCGTCGTGCCGGGCGACGAAGGTATCGACGTCTCCCCGGGCGTCGGCAATCGTCTGCAGCGCCCGCCGGGCGGCGCGGCCACGGACCTGCCCGGCCCGCGCGCCGCCATCAATCGGCTGGTCCATCGCCCAGGCGGCAAGCTGCCGATCCTTTGGCGCCGCCTCTGCCGACAGCGCGGCCATGCGCTGCTTCACGTGCGCCAGCGCTGCGGGCCCGAGCGCGGCCTGTGTCGCCTCGATCAGGCTGTCGAACTGCCCGTAGCCGTTCTCCAGCAAAGCCCGGTACACCGCATCCGCGAGCTGCCCGGGGTCGGGCCGGTCCGCCAGGGCAATGGCGCCGATGTCCTCGACCGCCCTCCGGAACAGGCCGGCGATCGCCCCGCTGGCGTCCATGGACCGTTGCAGCACCGGATTCGCCAGCTCCAGGAACCGCCACATCAGGTCCAGTCCGACCGCGGGCGTGCGCGGCGCCACCTGCTCGACGATGAGCCGGCGTTGCGCCTCCAGGTCGTCCACCACCGCCTTGCAGTTCTCCCAGTCCACGAAGGAGCGCGCGCCGGCGATCGTTGCCAGGCGCTTGCGGATCTGCCGCACCAGCTCGGACGGGCTTTCCGCGCCCGCCAGTTCCATGCGCAGGCGGCGCCGGATCACCGTGTCGCTCTCGCTGACCTCCATCAGCAGCGCGGCCAGGCGCGCGGCGCCGAGCGCCTCCAGGTTGCCGGCGGTCAGGGTTGTCTTCGAGGCCATCGCGGCACCAACGTCTCACACTGTTATCGCTTAATGGAAGACCCGCCCCGCGTCGATCACCACCGTCTGCCCGGTCATCGTTTCGGTACGGCACATCGTGACCACCATGTCGGCGCAGTCGTCCTTGTCGGCGGCTTTCTGCAGCAGCGAACCGGCGGCGGAACGCTCGATCTGCTCCGGCCGCAGGTTGGCGGTCGCGCGGGTGCCTTCCAGCAGCCCCGGCGCGACGCAGTTCACCAGCGTTTCCGGCGCCAGGGCCACCGCCATGCAGCGCGTCAGGTGGATCAGCCCCGCCTTCGACACCGCATAGGCAATCGACGAGCCCGTCGGTGACAGCCCCGCGACCGAGGCGACGTTGACGATGCGGCCGCGCCGCTGCGCCTTCATCACCGGCGCCACCGCCTTGGTCAGCCGCATCGGCCCGGTCAGGTTCACCGCCATGATCCGGTCCCACACCTCCTGCGTCAGCCCATCCATATCGGCGAACGGGATCGATTTGTTGTAGGCGGCGTCGTTGACCAGGATGTCGATCCGGCTGAAGTGCCGCGCCACGCCGTCGACCAGGCGCTCCACCGAGGCGGCGTCGGTGACGTCGCAGGGGAAGGCGGCGGCGTTGACCTGGTGGCGGGCGGTCAGGTCGCGCGCCACGCCCTCGGCCTGCTCGCGGCTCTGGGCGTAGACCACGGCAACGTGCGCCCCCTGCTTTGCCAGCGCGTGGCAGATGCGCTGCCCGAGCCCGCCGTTGCCGCCCGTCACCAGGGCCACCGCGCCTGTGAGTTCCATGAGCGTCCTCCCGTTGCTGCGCGTTCCGGCGCGGAGTTTGTGCCCCGGGCGGCAAAGCAGGCAAGCTGTCGCCGGAAAAGCATGACGCCCCCGGGGGGCGCTATTAGCAACAAAAACGGGACAGAGGCATGAACGCATCCACGACACCGCCCCGGCGCGACACCGTCACCGTCCGGCAGGCCACGCTGGACCTGCTGCGGTCGCTGGACATGACCACGGTGTTCGGCAACCCGGGATCGACCGAGTTGCCGTTCCTCGGCGGCTGGCCGAACGATTTCCGCTACGTGCTGGGGCTGCAGGAGGCCTCGGTCGTCGCCATGGCCGACGGCTACGCGCGCGCCACCGGCCGGGCCGCGCTGTGCAACCTGCACTCGGCGGCGGGGGTGGGGCACGCGCTGGGCAACATCTTCAACGCCTGCCGCAACCAGGCGCCGGTGGTGATCACCGCCGGGCAGCAGGCGCGCAGTCTGCTGCCGCTGCGGCCATTCCTGGGTGCGGCGGACGCCGCCAGTTTCCCGAAGCCCTACGTGAAATGGAGCAGCGAGCCGGCGCGCGCCGAGGACGTGCCGGGGGCGCTGGCGCACGCCGCGCACGTCGCCATGCAGCCGCCGCGGGGGCCAACCTTCGTGTCGATCCCGGTGGATGACTGGGCCGTGCAGACCACGCCAATGACGCCGCGCGCGGTCAGCCGGCGCATCGCCCCCGACCCGGCGCTGGTCGAGACCGCAGCCCGCGCGCTGGATGCCGCGCAGCGGCCGGTGCTGGTCATCGGCCCGGAGGTGGACCAGGACGGCGCCGGCGACGCCGCGGTCGCGCTGGCCGAGCGCCTGCGCGCGCCGGTCTGGACCGCGCCGTTCTCCTGCCGCCTGGGCTTCCTCGAGGACCATCCTTTGTTCGCCGGCTTCCTGGCCGCGGCGCCGGACGCGGTGTCGGACGCGCTGATGGGTTACGATTGCATCCTGGTGCTGGGCGCGCCGGTGTTCACCTTCCACGTCGCCGGCGATTGTCCGCTGTTCCGCAGCGCCATTCCGCTGTTCCAGGTCAGCGCCGACGCCGACGCGATCGCCTGTGCCGGCATGGGCACGGGCATCATCGGCAGCCTGGACCTGGCCGTGCCGGCGCTGGCCGCGCGGGTGCATCCGGTGACGGGCCGCGCGCTGCCGCCGCCTCGTCCCCGCCCGGCGCCGCCGGCGGCAAGTGAGCCGATGGCGGCGGACTACCTGATGCACACGCTGTCGCAGGTCCTGCCGGACGATGCCGTGTTGGTCGAGGAAGCGCCGTCGCACCGCCCGGCAATGCAGGCGCACCTGCCGATGCGGCGCTGGGGCAGCTTCTACACCATGGCGAGCGGCGGCCTGGGCTACTCGCTGCCCGCCAGCGTCGGGGTGGCGCTGGCGCAGCCGCGGCGGCCGGTGGTGTGCCTGATTGGCGACGGCTCGATGATGTATTCGGTGCAGGCGCTGTGGACGGCGGTGCAGCACCGGCTGAAGGTTGTGGTGGTGGTGATCAACAACGGCGGCTACGGCGCCATGCGCTCGTTCAGCCGGGTGATGCGGGTGCGGAACGTGCCGGGGATCGAGCTGCCCGGGCTGGACTTCGTCGGGCTGGCGGCCAGCATGGGCTGTCCGGGCGTGCGGGTCAGAGCGCCGGAGGAACTGGCCGATGGGCTGCGCGCCGCGTTCCGGGCGGAGGGGCCGCGGCTGGTGGAGGTCGTTGTCGATGCGGCGATTCCGCATTTGTATAGCGAGGCCTGAACCCGGATGTTGAGGCCTGAACCCGGATGCGCCGCGAATCCGTTGACTGGAGCAGGTCCTGGTTGGCTGGAACCCGGTGCTGGGAGCTGCCCGTGGTCATTGGTCTGTTGTATTGAATGGGCCGGCCTGGTGCTGGCGCTGAAGGGGCGTGGCCGTGGTTTGCGGGGAGAGGTGGGGTCTGGGCAGGTGCCTCGGTGGCTGGGACAGCGTGGCTGATGGGGTATATCTGTTCGCACAGAGAATGAACTGAGAACCGCGGAGGGCCACAGGGGATCAGGGGGATATCGGCGATCCTGTGCGGACCCGGCCAGGGGTCCATCGATCCTGTCAGGGAGTGGCGGTGGATGTTGCGCGTCCGGACCACATGACGGTGCGGCCAGGGGGGGTGCGCCCCTGTCATGGCCGGTGCCCGCGGCGGCCGACAAATGGTTCACCACAGAGACACAGAGCCACAGAGATCAGATTCGCCGCGCTGCCGACAGCTTCGTTGCAATCTCTGTGGCTCTGTGTCTCTGTAGGTGGACCAAGCGGATTTTCCGCCAGCACGACACCGCCGATCGGCCGCCGACGCCGCAGCTCGTTGCTGCGTGGCCGCAACCTTGCCGCCCGGGCGGCGGCACACGCGCCTCCACGGGCGGTCGCTGCCGATCCGGCGCGGTCGTCTCAACCGATCCGCAGTTTGCTGTAACCTCCTGTGAAATGTACCGTTGGTCTTTAGGATCGTGCCGGAATCCGATTGATTTTCAGGCCCTCACCAGGAAAATGCGGACCCACGGGCGTCGATAGTGGCGCGAAGCAATGTCTACGCTCATCGGGCCAGTGACTGGATCTGCAATCGTTTGCGAGGTGTATGAATTCGGCAGCGACACGCTATATCATAACGATAAAGTAGCCATCGCGCCACCTTTCGCATTCGTGGTGCCGGCGCGCCGGCTGGCCGGCTTTGTGGTTACGTGATCGAACCATGCCGCCGCGCGCCCGCTTCCACCGGCCCTCCATCAACCGAACCGCAGGCAGTGCCACACCGCGCCGGCGGAATGACGCAGTCACAATCCTCCTGCAATCCCCGGGTTATGCGCGCGATCGCAGCATCAAGGCCGTTGTTCGTCCTCACTGGCCGGTTTCATGGCACATGACACGTTCCGCTCCGGGCCGGAGCCCGGGATGACAGGGGAGCACGGCGCCGCTGCCGGCCACCTTCCCTCGCTGGACGCAATTCCGCCGACGGACGACGTCATCCTCGTCAACGGACCGGACCGCTGGAGCCAGGGGATTCGCACTTCGAAAGTCCTTGACACGCGATTTGGACTTGCCCGACGCGGGCATGATCGACTCTTTGGCTGAGGGTGAGCACCACGATTGCGGGAGGCCCCCTTGGATCAGTTCATCGC
>NZ_NHRY01000272.1 GCF_002937115.1 Rhodopila globiformis
CGAACTCGGCCGTGAAAACCCCCAGCGCCCATGGTACTGTGCCTCAAGGCACGGGAGAGTCGGTCGCCGCCAGGTCGTCCAATCCACTCTGGTCCCCTCTCCCCATCCAACGCGGGGTGGAGCAGCCTCATCCCCCAAGCCGATACACCCGGCTTTCCGTCATCAGCAGAACGTCCTGCCCAGGCAGCGTCTTCACTTGCGACGGGCTGATCCGCAATCTGCCGATCCAAAACGAACTCTGGTTCAGAGCGCCTCAGTTGCCTAATATAAGGGCTGCGGCCGACGCATCATTGCGTGGGTTCGCCCTGACCCACACCACCGCCACCCCGACAACAAATCCCTGCGCAGAAGCCAGGCCTGCCTGTTCGCGGCTCAGCGCCCATCAGCCAAGGTTCCCCAGGCCATCAACGTTCCACTCCCCCTGTCCCCGCACATCTCGCCGGCCGAAGCTGCCATCGAGGCCGCCGGCGTCGACGTGGCGACGCACGAAATGCCCCAACTCATCCGTCTGGTCGCCCGCCGTTTGCCGGCGGACCGAGCCACCGTACGGAACGCCCTCTGCGACGTCCGCCGCAAGACATGGCGGGCGCGTCTGAACGCCTTCGTCAGCCACACCGGGCGACACTGGATCCTGCCAGCCGACGTACAGGCCGCCGCGAACGCCGTCGACGACCCCGAAACCACCGCGGAAACCCTGGGCGCGACCCTCGATCGCATCGTCGCGGACCGCCTGCGTCAGGCCGGTTCCACGCCCGAAGCCGCGCTGGACGCCATCGCCGCCGAACTTGCCGACGCCTCCCGGGCATCCTCCTCTCCCGACCAGCATGCGAACCTGGCGGAAGCCGTCGCCGTCGCGCACGGGCTTGCGCCGGATGCCGTCGGCCGCTTTCGCGCCGCCGCCCGCAACACCGCCCTCGCCCGCCGCCAGGACCAGCGCGCCAGCGAAAAGCACGCCCGTGACCTGCGGCGCGAGGAAGTGCGCCGGCTCCGCGCCTGGGAACGCAGCCTGGTCGAATTCAACCAGGTGCCCGCCCTGCTGGGCTGTTCTCGCAAGGAAGCCTTGCGCTGGATCACGGCGAAGCTGATCCCGGTCGCCCGCCGCGTCGCTTCGAAGGCCGGCGAGCGCTGGGAATTCGATCCCGCCGAGCTCGAACGCCTGCGCCAGGACGTGCCGGCCTGGCGCGAGGCGGAGCGTCTCTTCCCCCAACCCGGCGGCCCCCTCGCCGCGCCGGCGCTGAAAATCGGCCGCGCCGCCAACGCGGCCGTCGCCAAGGTCGCCGCCCTGGACCGCTACGCCGCGCATTTCACCACCGCCCGCGCGCTGGACCGCCGTATCACCCTGATCACCGGGCCGACCAACAGCGGCAAGTCGCACATGGCGCTGGACCGCCTCGCCGGCGCCGACACCGGGATGGCCCTTGCCCCGCTGCGCCTGCTGGCGGCCGAGTTCCGCGAAGCCCTGGAGGCACGCGGCGTTGCCGCCTCGCTCACCACCGGCGAGGAACGCATTCGCGTGCCGGGTAGCCGCCATCTCGCGGCCACGGTGGAGATGTGCCCGTTCCAGACGCCGGTCGATGTCGCCCTGGTCGACGAGGCGCAGATGCTGCACGACCGCGACCGCGGCGCCGCCTGGACGGCCGCGATCATGGGCGCGCCGGCGCGGCACGTGTTCGTGCTGGGCGCGCCCGACGCGGTGCCGATGATCCGGCGCATCGCCACGCTCTGCGATGATCCGATCGATGAAATCTCGCTCCAGCGCAAAACCCCGCTGAAGGCGGCGCGCAAGCCGTTCGCCCTGGCCGAGCTTGGCCCCGGCGACGCGCTGGTCGCCTTCTCCCGCCGCGACGTGCTGGCCCTGCGCGCGGGACTGATCCACCGCGGCAAGCGGGTCGCCGTGGTGTACGGCGCCCTCAGCCCCGAGGTCCGCCGCGCGGAGGCGGCGCGGTTCAACCGCGGCGACGCCGACATCCTGGTCTGCACCGACGCCATCGGCATGGGCCTGAACCTGAACATCCGCCGCGTGATCTTCAGCACGCTGCGCAAATTCGACGGCCAGCAATCGCGCGACCTGACAGCGCAGGACGTCAAGCAAATCGGCGGGCGCGCCGGCCGCTTTGGCATGCACGACGTCGGCATCGTCGGCGTCCTGGGCGGCGCCGGCAGCCCGGACTTCGTCCACCACATGCTGGCGACGGCCCCGATGCCGCCCGAGGACCTGCGTCCGCTGGTGCAGCCCGATGCCGACATCGTCGCGGCCGTGGCGGCGGAAATCGGCTCCGACAGCCTGTTCGGCGTGCTGGCGCGCATCCGCCGGGCGGTGCTGCGCAAAGACGATCCGAATTACCGCCTGGCCGATCTGGCGCAGCCGATGGAGATCGCCGCCGTGGTCGACGGCGTCGGCGGCCTGAGCCTGGAGACACGCTGGACCTACGCCATGTGCCCGATCGACGAGCGGGATTACGGCATCGCCCGCCTCGCCCGCTGGGCACAGGAACATGCTGCCGGCCATGACGTCCCGCCGCCGCTGGCCGGGCACCTGCCGTCGCCCGACCGTGCCCAGCACCAGCAACTGGAGCGCGTGGAGAAAATCTACAAGCGCCTGGTCGCCTGGCGCTGGATGTCGCAGCGCTTCCCCGGCATCTACCAGGACCACGACACGGCCGAGGCCGAACGCCTGCGCCTCGACGCCTGGATCGAGAAGGTCCTGAGCCAGCAGCGCCGCGGCCGGGCCGCCCTGGCGGCATAAACCAACCGAAGCGGGAAACGTCCCGGCCTGACGCTGACGGGTCCGCCATCATCCGCGCTGGCGGCCGGCAAAACGCCGGTTCAATCGCCTCTCGCCTCCGCGGCTGCCGCCTCCGCCCGGCGGCGGATGTTCTGCCACAGCCGCAATTCCCGCCGCGCGTCCGCCAGGGCGCGATGCGCCGGCGCGGCCGTCTCGAACCCCTCCCGGGCCGCAGCCAGAATGGCGTCAACCAGGGCCGCACGCTCGCCTGCCGCGATCCCCGCCATCGCAAGGATGTCGTCAGCCGTCCTGCGCTGCGCCTCCTCGGTATCGCGCAGGCGCAGCGCATGGCGCGGCAGGCCCGAGGCCCGGAGCAGCAGGCTCAGCCAGTGCCCGTCCCACGATGGTGCCGACGCATACAACGCTTGTCCGGAGAGCATCTCCAGCATGCGGGCGGCGACCGCCGCGTGCGGCGCGCCCTCACGCCACAGGCGGTCGAGGGCGATGCCGTGGATGCGTTCGGCATCGGCGCTCCATTCCTCCCAGCCCGGTGCCGGGCGGATCAGGAAGCCCATTTCGCTGCCGTCCTCCGCCGCCCAGCCGACTTCGATCGGGAAACCGTGGCGGCCCAGGCTGCTGGCCTCGAAATCCACGAACACGATCATGGCTGCCATCCCACGTCTGCGGACATCCGGCACTGAGCGATCAATTCCATCCTCTCATCCAATTGTAGCGGCAGCAACGTGCCTGATCGTGGAAGGTGCCGGCTGTCCGCTCCACCAGGCAACCCGGCATTCGACCCCGACGTTGCCGGATCAACCATGCCGAGGCTCGCCATGCCGCGTAACGCCTATGACATCCTGTGGGCGGAGGCCGTCTCCACCCTGGCCCGCATCGATCGCCTGCACCGCGATTTTTTCCACCCCGATCCGGCCGGCTGGGAACCGCCGGTGGACGTGTTGGAGACACGGGACGAACTGATCATCATTGCCGCCCTGCCGGGCGTCCATGCCAGCGAAGTCGAGATCGCGATGCACGACGGCAGCCTCGCCATCGTCGGCGTCCGCCGTCTGCCCGCCTGCCTGCAACGCGCCCGCGTGCATCGCCTGGAACTGCCGCACGGCCGGTTCGAGCGCCGGGTCCCCATTCCGCCCGGCCGCTACGAGCTGACAAGGCGGGACCTGGAGGACGGCCTGCTGATGCTGACGCTGCGGAGGCACGTGTGATGGACGTCGACCCACCCGTGACAGCCGATCAGGGCACCGACGAACTGCTGCTGGTGCCGGTGCGTGAGCTTGTCCTGTTCCCCGGCGTGGTCCTGCCGCTGCTGGCCAACCGCCCGGGGCTGGAGGCAACCTTGCAGGAAGCGGCGCGGACCTCGCGCCCCCTCGCCGTGGTGCTGCAACGCGACGCGACGACCGAGACGCCCGGCCTGTCCGACCTGCATCCCATCGGCTGCGAGGGGCGGATGCTGCGCTACATCGCCGGCCGCGACGGCCTGCATCACGCCATCGTCCAGGGCGCCAGCCGCATCCGCCTGCTGGACATCGTGAACGGCTCCGACCCCCGCGCTGTCCGCGTCGAGCGCATCCCCGAGCCGCAGCCCGGCGGCGCCGACATCGACGCCCGCTTCCACCAGTTGCGCGAACGGTCGCTGGAAGCGCTGAGCCTGCTGGAGAATTCCCCGCCCGAACTGGCGGCGGCCGTCCAGTCGGTCGAGCAGCCCGGCCAGCTTGCCGACATGGCGGCCAGCCTGATGGACCTTTCCCCCACCGAAAAGCAGGAGATCCTGGAAACCATCCCGCTGCTGCCCCGGCTGGACCGGGTGCTGTGGCGCCTCGCCTACCGGCTGGAGGTGCTGCGCCTGTCGGCCGACATCGGCAAGCGCACGCGCGAGACCATGGCCGGCCGGCAGCGCGAGTTCATGCTGCGCGAGCAGCTTCGGGCCATCCAGAAGGAACTCGGCGAGGACGAAGGCGGCTCATCCGAACTGGCCGATCTGCGCGCCGCGCTGGACGCGGCGGGACTGCCGGAGGAAGTCAGGAAGCAAGCAGACCGTGAGCTGGGCCGGCTGGAGCGGATGCCGGAGGCCAGCCCAGAGACTGGCATGGTCCGCACCTACCTGGAGTGGCTGTCGGAACTGCCATGGAAGCTGGCAGACGATCCCGGCATCGACATCGCCGAGGCGCGCCGCGTGCTCGACCAGGACCACCATGACCTGGAGAAGATCAAGCGCCGCATCCTGGAATTCCTGGCGGTGCGCAAGCTAAACCCGGACGGGCGTGGGCCGATCCTGTGTTTCATCGGGCCGCCGGGGGTCGGCAAGACCTCGCTGGGGCAATCGATCGCGCGGGCCATCGGCCGGCCGTTCGTGCGCGTCAGCCTGGGCGGCGTGCACGACGAAAGCGAGATCCGCGGGCATCGCCGCACGTATATCGGCGCCCTGCCCGGCACCATCATCCAGGCGATCCGCCGCGCCGGCTCGCGCGCCTGCGTGATGATGCTGGACGAAATCGACAAGCTCGGCGCCGGCGGCTTCCAGGGCGATCCGGCCTCGGCGCTGCTGGAGGTGCTGGACCCCGAGCAGAACGCCACGTTCCGCGACGCCTACCTGGCGGTGCCGTTCGACCTCAGCCGGGTGCTGTTCATCGCCACCGCCAACCAGATGGACACGATCCCCGCGCCGCTGCGCGACCGCATGGAGGTGGTCTCGCTGTCCGGCTACACCGAGGAGGAAAAGCTCGTCATCGCCCGCCGCTACCTCGTGCCGCGGCAGCGCGGGCGCAACGGGCTGAAGCCGGAGCAGATGGAGATCAGCGACGCGGCACTGGGCGCCATCATCCGCGGCTACACGCGCGAAGCCGGCGTGCGCAACCTGGAGCGCGAAATCGGCGGCGTGATGCGCCACGTCGCATCCCTGTTCGCCGAGGGCCGGACCGAGCCGATGCGCATCGGCCCGGACGATTTGGCCGCGATCCTCGGCCCGGTGCGGTTCGAGCCGGAGGTGGCCGAGCGCGCCGCCATGCCCGGCATCGCCACCGGCCTGGCCTGGACGCCCGTCGGCGGCGAGATCCTGTTCATCGAAAGCACCCGCATGCCCGGCAACGGCAGGCTGATCCTGACCGGGCAGCTTGGCGACGTCATGAAGGAGAGCGCGCAGACCGCACTCAGCCTGCTGAAGTCGCGCGCCGCCGGCCTGGGGATCGAGCCGGCGCTGTTCGAGCGAAGCGACATCCACGTGCATGTGCCGGCGGGGGCGATCCCGAAGGACGGTCCCTCGGCCGGCGTGGCGATGTTCATGTCGCTGTCATCGCTGATGGTCGGCCGCGCGGTCGATCCGGCGATCGCCATGACCGGCGAGATCAGCCTGCGCGGCATCGTGCTGCCCGTCGGCGGCATCCGCGAGAAGGTGGTGGCGGCCGAACGGGCCGGCATCCGCACGGTGATGCTGCCCGCCCGCAACCGGCGCGACTACGAGGACATCCCCGCCAGTGCCCGCGACCGGCTGAAGTTCGTCTGGCTGGAAACGGTGGACGACGCCATGGCGGCGGCGATGCCGGTCGCGCCGGTGGCGGGGGCCGGGTAAACAGCCTGGCGCAGCGACGGCAGACCGCAGGTAAGTTGAGAGGGCCTGCGGCGTGCGTTCACCGTCCGTCATGGCCGGACTCGTCCGCTCCCTCACCATCATGGTCGGGCGTGTCCCGGCCATCCACCCCCCACCGTCGAACCGCAGATGGCCGGGACACGCCCGGCCATGGCGGTGAGGCAATGGACCCCGCCTGCAGCCCGCAGTAGCAGTGCTATCAGGCGTCGGCGGTCGCCTTCCGCTCGAACCGCTTGCGCTCATTCGGGTCCAGATAGCGCTTGCGGAGGCGGATGGCGGTCGGCGTCACCTCGACCAGTTCGTCGTCCTCGACATAGGCGATGGCCTGTTCCAGGCTCATTTTCCGCGGCGGGATCAGCAGCATCGCGTCATCCTTGCCGGCCGCGCGGATGTTGGTCAGCTTCTTTTCCTTGATCGGGTTGACTTCCAGGTCCGACTCCCGGCTGTGCTCGCCCAGGATCATGCCCTGGTACACCTTGTCGCCGGGGGTGACGAACATGGTGCCGCGTTCCTGGATGTAGTACAGCGCGTAATGCACGGCATCGCCGTTCTCGGTCGAGATCAGCGCCCCGGCCCGCCGCCCTTCGATCGCCCCCTTCCACGGACCATAGCCGGCGAACAGCCGGTTCATGATGCCGGTGCCGCGGGTATCCGTCAGGAACTCGCCATGGTAGCCGATCAGGCCGCGGCTGGGGATGTGGAAGGTCAGCCGCACCTTGCCGCCGCCCGACGGCCGCATGTCGCGCAGGTCGCCCTTGCGGCGGGACATCTTCTCCACCACGACGCCGGTGTAGGGCTCGTCCACGTCGATCAGGACGTCCTCCATCGGCTCCTCGCGCTCCCCGGTTTCCGCGTTGCGCCGGGTCAGCACGCGCGGGCGGCCGATGGTCAGCTCGAAGCTTTCGCGGCGCATCTGCTCGATCAGCACGCCAAGCTGCAGCTCGCCGCGGCCGGCGACCTCGAATGCCTCGGTCTCGTTGGAGTCGGTCACCTTGATCGCGACGTTGCCCTCGGCCTCGCGCATCAGGCGCTCGCGGATCTGGCGGGAGGTGACCTTCTTGCCGTCGCGGCCGGCCAGCGGGCCGTCGTTGATGCGGAAGGTCATCGCCAGCGTGGGCGGATCGACCGGGATGGCTTCCAGCGGCCCGGACAGTTCCAGCGCGCCGATGGTGTCGGGGATGGTGCCCTCGGACAGGCCGGCCACGGCAATGATGTCGCCGGCCTCGACCTCATCCACCGGCACCCGCTCCAGCCCGCGGAACGACAGCAGCTTGGTCATGCGGCCGGTTTCCACCACGCTGCCGTCCTGGCGCAGCACCTTCACCGGCATGTTGACCTTGCCGACGCCCTGCTCCACCCGGCCGGTCAGCACGCGGCCGAGGAAGTTGTCGTATTCCAGGATCGAGGCGACCATGGCGAACGGCAGGTCCGGCTTCACCTTCGGCGCCGGCACGTGCTGGACCATCAGGTCGAACAGCGCGCTGAGGTCCTGCCGCGGCCCGTCCAGCGTCGGATCGGCCCAGCCGTTGCGGCCCGAGGCGTACAGCATCGGGAAGTCGAGCTGGTTGTCGGAGGCGCCGAGGGCGGCGAACAGGTCGAAGATTTCGGTGTGCACCTCGTCCGGGCGGGCGTCCTGGCGATCGATCTTGTTGACCACGACGATCGGGTTCAGACCGCGCGCCAGCGCCTTGCCGACGACGAACTTGGTCTGCGGCAGTACGCCCTCGGCGGCGTCGACCAGCACCAGGGCGCCGTCCACCATGTTCAGGATGCGCTCGACCTCGCCGCCGAAATCGGCGTGGCCGGGGGTGTCGACGATGTTGATGCGGACGTTGTTCCACACCACCGAGGTGCACTTCGCCAGGATGGTGATGCCACGCTCCTTTTCCAGGTCGTTGCGGTCCAGCGCCCGCTCGGCCACCGCCTGGTGTTCACGAAACGCGCCTGACTGGCTGAGAAGCTTGTCCACAAGAGTGGTCTTGCCATGGTCGACATGCGCGATGATGGCAACGTTTCGAATTTGCATAAGAGCCTGACTGTGTGGGTATGGTGCGGCGCACAGATAGGGGGTAAGGGCGGCGGATACGAGGGGAAAAAAAGACACGCTGCAGCAGACCGCAGGCCGGTTGAGGCGGGGCGACGGCGCGCCCCCTCGTCATGGCCGGGCGTGTCCCGGCCATCCACCCCCCGCCGTCGCAGCGCAGATGGCCGGGACACGCCCTACGGGATGCACACATCTCGGAAACGGTCTGCCGCTGCGTTTCCCTTTCGTCATGGCCCGGCTTGTCCGGGCCACCTATTCCAGCACTTGTGCCGCGACAGGTGGCCCGGACAAGCCGGGCCATGACGATGGGGGAACGCTCTTGGCGCCCAGGCAAGCACTTGATTTTACGGTCATTTCCGACTCGGTTCTAGGATGTGTGCATTGCGTAGGGACACGCCCGGCCATGACGAGGGGGGCAGACTGCCGCGTCGCCGCCTTCACGGTAGAGGTCAACGCCGATCCCCGTGCTGCCGCCGATCGGCTGGGGTCAGGGATCACCTTGAGCCTGGGGAGGAAGAATCACGGCACTCGAGACAGATTCGGCTTGGTTACCGACAAATCGCTGACTTCACGCATCCTGTTCCCGGAGGTGTGCAGGACGCTCGAGACTGTCGGCAATCTCTTCCGCGCGGTCCGCCATGCGATTCAACTGGTTATCGAGCCTGTCGTCGGGCTTGCCGTCTGCCGTGATGCTGCCGAGCTTTGCCCGCAGCTCCGCCATTTCATCAGCCATGATAAGGGAAGCCATGACGAGCATTCTTGCTTCGCCGCTCGGTCCCGCGCTGGCTCGTATTCTCTCGACATACCGATTGACCTCCGCACCCATCAACTCGAGATGCCGTTCTTCGCCATCTCTACAGCCAATGGTGTATGCGTAGCCGTTAATGCGCAACATTATCTGGGCCATCGCGTCTTCTCCGGTAACCTGCGATCTGTCGTCAAGCCTCTAAAAAACAAGACTACCTCATCTCGGCATTCCCGGTCCATAGTACTACAATTGAGCTTCTTCATCCGGCTCCCCATCTATGTCCTGGAACGGTCCACCGGCGTGCCGTGATGAACTTGATCTCCTGAAGCAACGGCTTGGGTCTCTGTTCGTTCGCCCGGAGCCGCGGCGGCAGGCGGGGCTGTATCTCGAAGCCCTGCTGAGCGGGGCGCAGCGCAAGAACGGCTGGCAACTGGCGGAACAGATCGGCGATGCGCGGCCCTGGCGCACCCAGCGCGTGCTCAGCCACGTGCAGTGGGACCAGGATGCGGCGCGCGACATCTGCCGCGACTACGTGATCGAGCACCTCGGCCGCTCCGATGCCGTGCTGGTGGCCGACGAAACGGGATTCCTGAAGAAGGGCACGCACTCCGCCGGGGTGGCGCGGCAAGACTGCGGCACCGTGGGCCGGATCGACAACTGCCAGATAGGCGTGTTCCTCGCCTACGCCAGCGACAAAGGGCATGCGCTGATCGACCGCGCGCTCTACCTGCCCGAAGCCTGGTGCGCGGACGCCGCACGGCGGGAAGAGGCGGCCATCCCGGAGGCGGTGGTATTCGCCACCAGGCCGGTGCTGGCCAGGCAGATGATCGAGCGCGCGCTCGATGCCGGCGCCCCCTGCGCCTGGGTGCTGGTGGACGCGCACCTTGAGGACCCTGAACTGCGCGCGGCGCTCCAACGCCGCGCGCAGGCTTTCGTGCTGACGGTGCGCAGCAATGAGCCGGTCTGGGCGAGACCGGCCAAGGCTCCAACCAGTCGCTTGCAACTGGCTGGAAGGCCAGCCGAGGGGGTGCGGGAGAAGAAGTCAGGGTGCTACACCGCGGCCGAACTGGCGGCAGCCCATCCTGCCAATGCCTGGCGGTGCCACCCGGCCGGTGCCGGGACCAAGGGCGAATGCCTCTACGACTGGGCACGCGTGCCCCTGGCGCACCTGGGCGGGCCGGCGCATCGCGGACCGGCGCACTGGCGGCACTGGCTGCTATTCCGGCGCGATCGCCAGGACCCCGGCGACCTGTCGTACTACCTGGTCTTCGCCCCGGCGAACACCGCCCTTGCCACGCTGGCGCGGGTCGCATGCCTACGCTGGACGATCAAGGACTGCTTCGAGATCGCCAGGCAGGAGGTCGGCCTCAACGACTATGAGGTTCGCTCCTGGCAAGGTTGGTATCGCCACATCACGCTGGCCATGCTTGCCCTCGCCTTCCTGATGGCCATGCAGGCCGGGCTCAGCGCATCACCACCGCAGAGCGAGGACGGTTCCGCGGCGTGACACGCGGCTTCCTTCAAACCGGAATTGGCCCGGAACCGGCGTTGAACGATCAGCCAGGCCGGCCAGTCCCCTGCTTACGCACACACCGATCGCACCCACGCGCACGCCTCATCGATCGCCGCGCCGGCCTTGTCCACGATCCCGGGGGCGAAGAAGAACCCGTGGTTCATCCCGTCCCAGCGCGTTAGCACCGTCGGCACGCCGGCCTCCTGCAGGCGCTGGGCGTAGGCCTCGCCCTCGTCGCGCAGCGGATCGTATTCGGCGGTGACGACAAACGCTGGCGGCAGGCCGCTCAGGTCCGGCGCCCGCAACGGGCTGGCATATGGATGTGCCGCATCCCACCGGGCGGCCAGGTAGTGGTCCCAGAACCAGATCATCCCGTCCCGGGTCAGCCCATAGCCTTCGGCGTTCTCCATCATCGACGGCGTGCCGGGATCATAATGGTCGGTCACCGGATAGACCAGCAACTGGCCGAGCAGCTTCGGGCCGCCCTCGTCGCGGATGCGCAGCGCGGTCACCGCCGCCAGGTTGCCGCCCGCGCTGTCGCCGGCGATCACCACCCGCCCCGGGTCCGCGCCCAGCGCCGCAGCATTGGCGACCGCCCAGCGGGTTGCCGCCAGGCAGTCATCCGTCGCCGCCGGGAATTTCGCCTCCGGCGCCAGGCGGTAATCCACCGAGACGACGACACAGCCAGCCCCGGCGCACAGGTTGCGGCACATGCCGTCATGCGTATCCAGGCTGCACACCACGAAGCCGCTGCCGTGGAAGAACACCATCAGCGGGAACGGCCCCCGCGGGGACGACCCATGCCCCGGCGGCGTGTAGATCCGCAGCCCGAGCGACCCGGCCGGCCCCTGCATGTCGCGGTTGACCACGCACGCCACCTTGGGGATGCGCAGGCCCGGGAAGTCGCGCGCGGCGAACTGCTCGCGTGCTTCGGCCACCGTCAGCGTATGCAGCGGCGGCAGGGTGGCGCGCAGGTCCAGCAACTGCTGGACCTGGGGATCGACCGGCATCTCACACCACCTCGAACAGGCCGGCCGCGCCCATGCCGCCGCCGACGCACATCGTCACCACCACCAGCCGGGCCCGCCGCCGCCGGCCTTCAATCAGCGCGTGGCCGATCATGCGGGCGCCGGACATGCCATAGGGGTGGCCGATGGAGATGGCGCCGCCATCGACATTCAGCTTCTCCTGGTCGATGCCGAGCCGGTCGCGGCAGTACACCACCTGGCAGGCGAACGCCTCGTTCAGCTCCCACAGGTCTATGTCCTTGACCCGCAGGCCGTGCTTGTGCAGCAGCCTGGGCACGGCGAACACCGGGCCGATGCCCATCTCATCCGGCGCGCAGCCGGCCACCGCCATGCCGCGGTAGACGCCCAGCGGCCGGATGCCGCGGCGCTTGGCCTCCGCCTCCTCCATCAGCACCGCGGCCGAGGCGCCGTCGGACAGTTGCGAGGCGTTGCCCGCGGTGATGTACTTCCCTTCCTTGACCGCCTGCCCGTTGGCAAACACCGGCTTCAGGCTGGCGAGGCCCTCCAACGTGGTGTCGGGGCGGTTGCCCTCGTCCTTTTCCAGCGTCACCAGCTTGCGGCTGGTTTCGCCGGTCGCCTTGTCGGTGACCAGCATCTCGGTCGGCATCGGCACGATCTCGGCGTTGAAGCGGCCGGCCTGCTGCGCCGCGGCGGTGCGCTGCTGCGACAGCAGGGCGTATTCATCCTGCGCCTCACGGGAAATCCCATAGCGGTCGGCGACGATCTCGGCGGTTTCGATCATCGGCATGTACAGGCCGGGGAAGCGGGCCGCCAAATCCGGGTCCTGGCCGCGCGCGCGGTTGATGGCATTGGTCTGCACCAGCGAGATCGATTCCAGCCCGCCGCCGACGGTGATCTGCATGTCGTCGTGAATGACCTGCTTGGCGGCGATGGCGATCGCCATCAGGCCCGAGGCGCACTGGCGATCGACCGACATGCCCGCGACCGTCTCCGGCAGCCCGGCGCGCAATGCGCACTGACGCGCGACGTTGAACCCCTGCGAGCCCTGTTGCAGCGCCGCGCCCATCACCACGTCCTCGACCTCGGCCGGGTCAATGCCGGCGCGTTTGACCGCCTGGGCGATGACATGGCCGCCGAGCGCCTGGCTCTGTGTATCATTGAAGGCGCCCCGGTAGGCGCGGCCAATCGGGGTGCGGGCTGTGGAGACGATGACAGCGCAACGCATGGGACAGTTCCTTGTTATCTTTCCGAACAGTATGGGCATTTCATCGAGTCATTTGAAGACATATCGGCTGCACCCGGCCGTGTCCCATGGCGTCTGAGACCCTGCAACCGGCGGCCGAGCCCACCGCGCCCAACCTGTTCCTGACCGTCTTCCCGTCGATCATGCTGCCGATGTTCCTGGCGGCGCTGGACCAGACGATCGTCGCCACCGCCCTGCCGTCGATTGCCGGATCGTTGGGCGACGTGCAGCGGGTTTCCTGGGTTGTTATCGCCTACCTCGTTGCCAACACGATCGCCGCACCGGTCTACGGGCGGCTGGGCGACGCCGTCGGCCGCAAGCGGATGATGTTCCTGGCGCTGGGCGTCTTCGTCGCCGGTTCGGCATTGTGCGCGTTGTCAACATCGATTCTGCTGCTGACAGCCTCGCGGCTTTTGCAGGGCGCGGGCGGCGGCGGGCTGATGACCCTGTCGCAGGCGCTGATCGCCGAGGCGGTGCCGCCGCGTCAGCGTGGCAAGTACCAGGGATACCTCTCCGGCATGTACGCCACCGCGGCGACGTTCGGCCCGGTGGCGGGCGGCTGGCTGACCCAGGCGTTCGGCTGGCAGTCGGTGTTCCTGGTCAACCTGCCGCTGGGCCTGCTGGCGGCGCTGCTGGTCATGCGGCTGCCGGCGCATCCCGGTCGAGGCGCCTCGCTGCGGTTCGACATCTGGGGCACGGTGTTCTTCGCCGGCTTCATTGCGCCGCTTCTGCTGGCCATGGAGCAGGCGCAGCATCTCGACCGGCGCGTCCTGCCGGCGGTGGCGGGGCTGCTGGCGCTGGCGGTGGCCTCGGTGGCGATGCTGCTGCGGCAGGAGCGGCGGGCCGCGGAGCCTCTGCTGCCGATCCAGCTTTTCCGCCAGGCGGGGATCTGGCGGACCGACCTGCTGTCGGCTGTCGTCGCGGCGCAGACGGTGTCGCTGGTGGCGTTCCTGCCGATGTACTTGCAGGTGGTGCGCGGCGCGGGCACGGCGCAGTCCGGGCTGCTGCTGCTGCCGCTGACCCTGGGCGTTTCGCTGGGCTCGCTGTTCTGCGGGCGGGTGATCGCGGCGACCGGGCGGACGGCGATCATGCCGTCCATCGGCCTGGTGGTCAGCGCCACCATGCTGCTGTCGCTGGCGGCGTTCGCGCCGCGCCTCGGCGACACGGCGGTGATCGCCATGCTGGGCGTCGCCGCGGCCTGCACCGGGACGGTGATGCCGGTGGTGCAGATGACGGTGCAGGTGGTGGCCGGCCCGCGCTTCCTGGGCGCGGCGGCGGCGTCGGTGCAGTTCTCCCGTTCCGTCGGAGCGTCGATCGGCACGGCGCTGGTGGGGGCGGTGCTGTTCGCCATGCTGGCGGCGGCGGACCCGCACACGGCCGCGATGTTCGCCGGCCTGGTGCAGGAAGGGCCGCGGGCGCTGGCCGCGCTCCCCGAGGCGCAGCGCCTGGCGGTGCGGGGCGAGATCGCCGACGCGTTCCGGGCGGCGTTCCTGACGATCGGGTGCTTCACGACCGGCGGGATGCTGCTGGCGTGGTGGCTGCCGGTGCGGCGGATCTGAGGGCTGGGTCGCGATGCGGCCGTTCTCTCACCGTCATGGCCGGGCGTGTCCCGGCCATGACGGTGAGAGAACGGCCATGGGCTGCAGAGCGACGACCACGCGCCGCCAGCCTGCCGGCGCCCTGTCTGGCAGTTGAGGCCCGCTACCCGCGTGCCGCCACCCCGAGCCGCCCGGCCATCTCCTGGATGAACTGCCACGCCACGCGCCCCGACCGGCCGCCGCGGGTGACGGACCATTCCACCGCCTCGGCATGCAGCGCCTCCTGGCCGATCGGCAGGCCGAGATCGGCCGCATAGCCGTCGATCATCGCCAGGAACGTCGGCTGGTCGCAGTTGTGGAAGCCGAGCCACAGCCCGAAGCGGTCGGACAGCGACACTTTCTCCTCGATCGACTCGTGCGGGTTGATTGCGGTGGAGCGCTCGTTCTCGATCATGTCGCGCGGCATCAGGTGGCGGCGGTTGGAGGTGGCGTAGAACAGCACGTTGTCCGGCCGCCCCTCGATGCCGCCGTCCAGCACCGATTTCAGCGCCTTGTAGTCGGCGTCCTCCTTCTCGAAGGACAGGTCGTCGCACAGGATCAGGCAGCGGCGGCTTTCCGGGCGCAGCAGGTTCAGCAGGTCGGGCAGGGTGCGGATGTCCTCGCGGTGGATCTCGATCAGCACCAGGGTGCCGGGCTTCTCCTGGTTCGCCACCGCGTGCGTCGCCTTGACCAGTGACGACTTGCCCATGCCGCGGGCGCCCCACAGCATGGCGTTGTTGGCCGGCAGGCCGCGGGCGAAGCGCAGGGTGTTCTCCACCAGGATGCCCTTCTGCCGATCGACGCCCTTCAGCAGGCCGATGTCGACGCGGGAAACCTTATGGACCGGTGCGAGGTGCGCCGGGGATGGGTGCCATACGAATGCATCGGCCTGCGTCAGGTCCAAAGGCGCGGCTGGTGGCGGCGCCAGGCGCTCCAGCGCGTCGGCGATGCGGGTCACCAGGTCGATCAGGCGATGTTCCATACGGTCGGTATCCGAATAGCTTGACGAAAAGAGGGCGGAAACTATGGTCCGCCCCGTTTCATCGCAAGGACTTGTGCACTCATGAACCCGTTCATCCTGATTCCGCCAGCCTATGCCCAGGACGCGTCCGGGTTCGTGGCAGGCGTCGTGCAGTTCGCGCCGCTGATCCTGATCTTCGCGGTGTTCTATTTCCTGCTGATCCGCCCGCAGCAGCAGAAGCAGAAGGAGCTGCGCAACATGCTGGCGGCGATCAAGCGCGGCGACAAGGTCGTCACCGGCGGCGGCATCATCGGCACTGTGCAGAAGGTGCCGATGGTGCAGGACAAGAACGGCAAGCAGGTCCCGTCCACCGAGATCGAGGTCGAGATCGCGCCGAACCTGCGCGTGACGGTGCTGCGGGAGACGATTGCCAGCGTCGTCAGCCCGGTTCCCGCGAACGACACCAAGCCGCTGAAGGGCCGCGCATCCTGATCCGGAGCTGATCCGCAAGCAGTCCTGGCCACGGCGCCGCCGTCGATCGCGGCGCCGCTTTCCACGCCTGGAAGCCGCGGGGAGCCTTGTACCGCCTCCGCGACCGGCGCGGCATTGCCGTCCCGTATAGCCTTGTTCCTGTGGCAGGCTGGTTCACACTGCGATCGCATCCGGGCTGCCCGGACATGCGTTGTCGCGCTCTGTCACATAATGGCGATCGACTGCACCATTTCTGTCACTATTTCTGCTGCGGTGGCATCATGCCGGCCCGTGAGTAACGGATTCCTGTCGCACCGGCGACAAACAGTTCAGCAGGAATGGGTTGCCATGCGTTCGCTTGATCCTTTGGTGCGACACTGGGCACGCGGCCTCGTTGTCCTGCTGCCGCTGCTGGCCCCGGTCAAGGCCATAGCCGAGATGACATTCAGCACCGATCTCGCCTGGCCGGGCCTGACCCACGACGACGTTGAGCGCATGCATGCCGCGGCCGCCCGGCTCTACGAAGGCCATTCGATCGGCACGATCGAGCGGTGGCGCAACCCCGACACCAAGACCGCCGGGGAGGTCAGGCTGGTCCGCAGCTTCGAGGCGCACAAGATGCAGTGCCGCACGATCGACTACACGATCCGGTTCGAGGTCGTCAGGGACCTGCCGCGCCACTACGTCCTGAACTGGTGCAAGTTGCCCGACGGCGACTGGAAGATCGTCGAACTCGTCCCGCCCCGCTGAGCGGAGCCCGCTTCCGCAGGCCAGGATGCCGTCCCAACGCAAGCCCGTGCCCGGGCACGGGGAACACGACCTCAGCCGGAGCCGATGATGAGGATACCAGCCGCTCTCCTGGTTTGTACCGCACTGCCGCTGCTGGGCAGTTGCGCCGGGACGCCGCCGCACGCGGGCCAGCCCACGGCGCAGGGTCAGTCGATGCAGCAGATGCTGGCGGACGTGAATGTCGTCCGCAGCTATGTCTACGGCGGCACCAGCCAGGGTGACGCCGAGCGGGCCGCGACCGACCTGGTGTCCTGGTCGCAGCGCATGGCAGAGCTGTTTCCGCCCGGCCAGGCCTCGAAGGAGTATGTCGACATGAGCCCCCAACGGGCCGGCAAGGCGCCGGCAGCCATGCAGCAAGCCGCGGGACAGCTTCTGTCCGTGGTCCGCACGGGCAGCCGGGCGGCCGTCGGCACCCAGCTTGCGCAAACCGAGCGCGATGGCTGCGGCACCTGCCATCTGAGCGACGCCCGATGATCCCGCCGGGCGGTGTCATCACAACCGGCTGGCATTGACATGGGTCAATCCCGCCAGATGATCCTGATTGTCAGATGGTTGTTGCAGGTCAATTCCGGTTCAGGCGTCATGATGCGTGCTTCGATCGGCGAGGCTCTACGACTGACCGCGCTGCTCCTCGTAGGTTTCCTGGCCGGCTGCGCCACGCCGCCGCCGCCAAGCGAGCCCGAGGCCCTGGCGGATTTCCGCGCCAACAATGATCCGCTCGAGCCGACGAACCGCGTCCTTTATGCGATCAACAACGGCCTCGACACGGCCATCGTCCGGCCCGTGGCCCGGGCTTACCGTGCCGTGTTGCCCCAGCCGGTGCGGAACGGCGTCCACAACGCCCTGACGAACATGGACGCGCCGATCCGGCTGGTGAACGACATGCTGGAGGGAAAGCCGCGGCGCGCCGGCGACACCGCCATGCGCTTCGTGATCAACTCCACCGTCGGCGTGCTGGGGATCTTCGATGTCGCGGCCCGGCTGGGCTACCCGGGCCACGATGCCGACCTGGGCATAACGATGGCGCTGTGGGACGTGCCGGACGGGCCGTACCTGTTCGTGCCGCTGATCGGGTCGTCCAACGTGCGCGACTTGCTGGGATACAGCGTGGATGTCACGGCCAATCCGTTGAACTGGGTCGGGCAAGGCGCCGCGGTCACGGCGCTGGTGTGGGCGCGCGTCCCCGTCGCCGGGATCGATGCGCGGGACCGCAACGACAACCTGATCGAAACGACGAAGCGAACGGCCCTGGATCCGTACGCGACGTTCCGCAGCCTCTACCAGCAGTCCCGGCACGCCACGATCCAGGAGGTGCGCAACGACCATCGCGCCACCATCCCGATGTGGTTTCCGCAGGCCTCGGCTGGTTCCGCCGACAGCGGGAAATAGCCGGTACGGCGTTTCGACCGGCGGCCTGGTTGCGCCGCTGTCGCCGCATCGTTGCGGAGCCGACCGCGCGGCGCGCCATCGATGAGGTTTATCAATGACGCCGGGCCCGGTCCGTGCCTGAGTGGCCGGCAAGAGGGCCCGGGTCTTGTATCGCCGCCGCAATTGCCTCTCGTCCAATGCAGCCCGCCGTCGCCGGCTGGTTCGCTGCGTGCTGGGCACCTGCCTCGCCCTGGCCGGCACCCCGGGGCGTGCCGATGAGCCGGACGTCAAAATCGGCGGCTTCCCCAGCATCGATTTCCGCAACCTGCCCTTCATCCTGATCCCGGAAGTCGGCACCGATCCCAATGCCGGAACGACCGTCGGGCTGATGCCGGTGTTCCTCAAGACCGACGAGCAACGCGAGATCCGGCAGATCATCGCGCCGGACGTGATCTACAACCCGTATTTCGGCTTCGGCGCCCGCGGGCGCATCTTCGGCTACCCGTCCGACGATACGCGCTGGTCTGTGGTGGGCGGCGCCGATCAGCGGGTGGAACGGAGCTTCGGCGCCACCTATGCCACCGGCCTGACCCGGCAGGGTGACTGGTCGTGGTCGCTGCAGGCCGTCTATGACGTCAACGGCACGGGCCGCTTCTTTGGCATCGGCAACAGCTCCAGTCTCGCCAACGAAACGACCTATGTGAACGAGACGGGGTATCTGGCAGGACGCATCGGCTGGAACCTGAACCCCGCGTGGCAGTTCGCCTACAGCGTGTTGCCGCGCGTGGTGAACATCGGCGCCGGTGTGATCAAGGGCGTGCCGTCAATCCAGACGGTGTTCCCGGTCCAGGGCCAGCTTGGCACAGGCTACGACTTCCTGAACATGGTGTCCGTCACCTTCGATACCCGCGATTCGCTGGATATCCCAAGCCGCGGCACCGAAGTCGTTGCCTATGCCGGGCTGGCGCCCGGGCTGCTCGGCGGATCGGCCTCCACCTCCTATACGGTGATGGGCATCGACGGGCGCAATTACTGGCACGTCGCCGATAACCTGATCGTCGCCAGCCACGCGGCCTTCCGCTACATGCCCAGCACGCCGGACGCGCCGTTCTGGGTCCAGAGCAGCCTGGGCGGCGACCGCAGCTTCCTCGCCGGCGCGCAGCCGCTGCGCGCCTTTGGCGCCGGCCGCTTCATCGACCGCAACTTGTTCTCGGCCAGTATCGAGCTGCGCCGCAAAGTGCTGGAACTGGACCTGTTTTCCACGAACCTCAATGTCGAGCTGGCGCCGTTCGCCGAGGTCGGACGGGTGTTCCACAACATGGGCGACAACCCGTTTTCCGCGCTGCATACAGCGGTAGGGATGGGCTTCCGGGCCTACGCGCGGCCGTCGGTCGTCGGCTATGTCGACGTCGGCTACGGCAGCGAGGGGACGGCCGTGTTCTCCGGCGTCAGCTATCCGTTCTGACCCCATTGGCTGGCAGTCCGGGGCATTCCGTGCTGGGATGGCGCCGGGATGAAACCGACAGTGCGGATCAGCAATTTTGATGGTCCGCCCAGGGGAGCACAATGGCAATCGGCGCGATCGACTGCGACATCCACCCGGGCGTGCCGGACATCAAGGCCCTGCTGCCGTACATGAACGAGTTCTGGCAGGAATCCTTCGTCGCCCGCGGCCTGGACGGGTTCGACATGATGTCCTACCCGCTGAACGCGCCGATCACCTGCCGCCCGGACTGGAGGGTGGCCGGCGAACGCCCGGGCGGCAGCCTGGCGGCGATGCGCAGCCAGGTGCTGGACAGGTTCGGCATCGGAACGGCCATCTGCAATCCGCTGACCGGCGGTCAGGTCGCGCTCAGTGAAACCATGGGCGCGGCGATCTGTTCAGCTGTCAATGACTGGATCAAACAGCACTGGCTGGACCAGGAGCCGCGGCTGCGCGCCTCGATCGTCGTGCCGGCGCAGGCGCCGCTGCTGGCCGCCGAGGAGATCGATCGTTGCGCCGGCGACCACCGCTTCGTGCAGATCCTGATGCCGGTTGCGTGTGAAATGATGCTCGGCCGGTCCTACTACTGGCCCGTCTACGAAGCGGCGGTGCGTCACAACCTGCCCATCGGCATCCATGCCGGCAGCATGTACCGATATGCGCCGACGTCGACCGGCTGGCCGTCGCACTATATGCACGACTACGTGGCGCAGTCGCAGACGTTCGAGGACCAGTTGCTGTCGCTGATCAGCAACGGCGTGTTCAACAAGTTTCCAACGCTACGGATCGTGCTGCTGGAATCCGGCGTCTCCTGGCTGCCGGCTTTCCTGTGGCGCGCGATCAAGACCTGGCGCGGCGTGCGGGCCGAGGTGCCGTGGGTCAACCGTTCCCCGGCCGAGATCATCCGCGCGAACGTCCGCCTGACCATCCAGCCATTCGACGCGCCCGACGGCGCGACGGTGCAGCGCCTCGTCGAGCAGATCGACGCCGACGACATGCTGCTGTTCGCCTCCGACTATCCGCACTGGCAGTTCGAGGGCGACGCGATCATGCCGCCCGGGCTGCCGGACGACCTGCAGCGGCGGATCCGCATCGACAACCCGCTGCAAACCTATCCCCGTCTGAAGGAGACCGTGCCATGAACGCTCCCGTCGAGGCCCCGGCCCGCGCGGCCGGCAGCACGCTGGGCATCATCGATTGCGACATTCACCCGTATCCGAAACCCGGCGCCTTCAACCAGTACCTGTCCGAGCGCTGGCGCAGGCACCTGGCCGAGTACGGCAAGTTCAACTGCGGGCCGTACGCCGATCGCGGCACCTATCCGCGGTTCCAGCCGAACCTGTCGCGGCGGGATTCGTGGCCGCCGGGCGGCGGGCTGCCGGGGTCGGATATCGGCTTCCTGCGCGAACAACTGCTCGACCGCTACAACATCGCCTATGGCGTCCTGGAGCCGCTGCTGGGCGCCAACACCTCCCGCAACCTGGATGAGGCCGCGGCGCTGTGTGGCGCGATGAACGACTGGCAGGCGCACGACTTCGTCGATCCGGAGCCGCGGCTGCGCGCCTCGATCCTGGTGCCGCAGGACGATCCGGCCGCCTCGGTCAAGGAGATTGAGAAGCGCGCCGGCGACTGGCGGTTCGCGCAGATTCAGCTTGGCTCGAAGACGACCGAGCCGGTCGGTCGGCGGCGCTACTGGCCGATTTTCGCCGCGGCGCAGGCGAACAACCTGTCGATCGGGCTGCATGTCGGCGGCACGCTGAGCAGCGCGCCATCCGCCGGCGGCTGGCCGCAGTTCTACATCGAGGATCACCACGTGCTGGTGCACTCGATGCAGAACCAGGCCGCCAGCCTGATTCTGAAGGTGGTGATGATCGAGGGCGGCTTCGGCTGGGCGCCGCAGCTTGCCTGGCGGCTGGACGCGCACTGGGCGAAGATGCGCGACGAGGCGCCGCTGCAGCGCAAGCCGTCGGAATACATGCGGACCAACCTGTGGTTCGCCACCCAGCCGGTGGAGGAGCCCGAGCATCCCGACGACCTGCGCCAGGTGTTCGAGTGGATCGGCTGGGACCGGATGGTCTTCTCCAGCGACTATCCGCACTGGGATTTCGACGATGCGCACACAGCGTTCCGGTTCCAGATGACCGAGCCGGAGAAGCGCCGGCTGTTCCGGGACAATGCGCTGGGTGTGTATACGTTCCGCTGACGCCGGGCCATGACGTGACAGGAATGACAGCGGCACACGTGGGATGATCCTGATGCCTGTCAGGCGCCACGGAACAGCGGCTGAGACGCATTCTCATCATTACGCTTCCTACTTGACGCCGCCGCCCCATCCGCCAAATACGCTCCCATGCGTAATTTCTCCGACCTCACCGAACGTGAAATCCTGGCGCTGGCCATCGCCAACGAGGAAGAGGACGGCCGTATCTACCTGGACATCGCCGAAGGCCTGCGCGCCGAATACCCCGGCAGCGCCAAGATGTTCACCGAAATGGCCGCCGAGGAAGGCGGCCACCGCCGCCGCCTGCTGGAGGTGTACCGCAGCAAGTTCGGCGAGCACATCCCGCTGATCCGCCGCCAGGACATCCGCGGCTTCATCCACCACAAGCCGGTCTGGCAGATGCTGCCGCTGAACCTCGACTCCGTGCGCCGCCTGGCCGAGGACATGGAGACCGAGACCCAGACCTTCTACCGCCGCGCCGCCGCCCGCAGCGAGGACGTCACCATCCGCAAGTTGCTCGGCGACCTCGCGGACGCCGAGGTGCAGCACGAACAGCGCGCCGACGAACTGCGTGAAGAAAATCTTCCCGCCGACGTGCGCCGGGCCGAGGACGCACACGCCCACCAGTCCTTCGTCCTGCGGGTAATCCAGCCGGGCCTGGCCGGGCTGATGGATGGCTCGGTCTCCACCCTGGCGCCGGTGTTCGCCGCCGCGTTCGCCTCCAACAACACCTGGCAGACGTTCCTGGTGGGCCTCGCCGCCTCGGTCGGCGCCGGGATTTCCATGGGGTTTGCCGAGGCGCTGTCGGACAACGGCAGCCTGACCGGCCGCGGCGCGCCGCTGATCCGCGGCGGCATCTGCGGCCTGATGACCACGGCCGGCGGCATCGGCCATACCCTGCCATTCCTGATCCCGAATTTCTGGACCGCCATGGCCGTCGCCATCGGCGTGGTGGTGGTGGAACTGGCGGTGATTTCCTGGATACGCTGGAAGTACATGGACACCCCGCCGTTGTCCGCGACCTTGCAGGTGGCGTTCGGCGGGGCGCTGGTGTTTGGCGTCGGGATCCTGATTGGCAGCGGGTGACCGCTGCCTATTGCCGCGTGCGCGGCCCTTTGACCAGGGCTGCCGCGGCCTCCGCGCCGCGGTGGGCGAGCAGCGACAACGTCGTCTGCTCGGCCGATACGGCGGGTGGCTTCCCGGGTTCCGGCGTGGGCTCCGGCGCTTTCTGTTGCAGCGCGGCCAGCTTGGTGTTGGCGTAGAGCAGCTTCTCCTGCGCGCGGGCGATGGCTTTCCGGAACGCGGTGTTGTCCCACTGCGTGTTCGCCGCGGACAGGGTGTGCGGCGCCCGCTCCCGCTCCCGCCGCCTTGCTTCCAGCGCCCTGGTGGACTTGTCCGACAGCGCGTTCATGGACAGCGCGCTGTCCTGCAGGTCCAGCATGACGTCCAGGTCCTGCGTCCGCACCGTCGCCGAGGCGCCCAGGCAGGCCAGCGCGGCGAAGTCATAGGCGACGATCTGCGCCGCAAGCTGCAATTCCTTTGGCGTCATCGGCGCATATTCGTCCAGCAGCGCGGCGGCCTCGCGCACGGCAACGGCGGCATCGTCCGTCCCGGTCATGAAGAATGGCGCCAGGGCGGCGGCGGCCTGTTCACGCAATGCGGGCGAAGGGGCGGGAATCGGGCTCATGGTGTCTCCGCGGGCAAGGGGATGTTCTAAGTTTGTTCGACAATTTCTACGTCAGGTTGTAAACAAACACAAGGAAAAAATGCTTGCCAGCTCGCCGGGTGCAAACCGGCGCGCAAACCGGCCGGGCGCGGCGCCGGGCGGCGGCCCTGACGCGGGCGGGACAAACATCCGCCATGTCACCAGAATTTGAACCGGGTGCCGCCGTGTCTTCCTGCAGCGAACCGGATCGGTGATCGGTCCGCTACCGTGTTTCCGGCCATTGTTCCCGAGAAATTCGCCACGTCCAACAACGGCACTCACAATCATGGCGATGTCAGATACCTGTTCCCACGCACCGCCCCGGACGACCCCCATATGGTCGATGACCTGCATACGGCCGCCTGCGCCGGCAGCCTGGTTGCCGATGCCGGCGATAGGCAGTTCACCAGGAACCAAGTACAAGGTTGACCGGTACAATAAATCAGGGAGAGCCAGATGACGGCCCAGGTCACCCGCAGCAATCCGCCGGCCGTACGCGAGCCCACCGGCTATACACATGCCATCCAGATTACCGGCGACGCCCGCCGCCTGATCATCTCCGGCCAGGTCGGCATGGCCCCGGACGGCACCGTGCCCACCAACGGCGAGGGCCAGATCGCTCAGGCCTTTGCCAACCTGCGCGCCGTGCTGACCGCCAACGGCATGGGCGTCGAGAACATCGTCAAGACCACCACGTTCCTGACCGACCGCGGCCTGCTGGACGTGTTCCGCGCCGCCCGCAAGGCGGTGTTCGCCGAGCATGTCCCGGCCTCGACCCTGCTGTTCGTCGCCGGGCTGGCCGATCCGCGCTGGATGGTGGAAATCGAGGCCGAGGCGGTGGAGTGAGATGGATCCGACCGCTCGGGACCTGATCCACCGCAACACCGTCGGCGATGCCGTCCGGCGGATGGCGCGGCTGTTCCGCGACCGCTCGGCGCTGGTGTTCAATGAGCGTGACTGGTCGTTCGCCGCGCTGGACCGCGCCGCCGACAGGGTGGCGCGGCATTTCGCCGGCATGGGGCTGCGGCCGGGCGACCGCATCGCCGCCTACGGGCGGAACTCGGACGGGTTCTTCATCACCTGGCTGGCCTGCGTGCGCGGCGGCTTCGTGCACGTGCCGGTGAATTATGCGCTGACCGGCGAGGAACTGTCCTACATCGTCCGCCAGTCCGGCGCCCGCCTGGTGGTGGCCGGCGCAGCGCTGGCGGGCAACCTGGCGGGGATCGACGCGGCCTCGTTCATCATGGAGGATATCGTCCCGATCGCGCTGAACCCCGACGCGCCGGTGGGGCTGGAGCCCGACCTGGATGACAACAGCCTGGGGCAGATCGTCTATACATCCGGCACCACGGCGGCGCCGAAGGGTGCGATGATGACGCACAAGGCGATGATGTCGCAGTACTACTCCGTCATCCATGGAATGGACTTCGCTGAAGCCGACCGCGCCCTGGCCGCCCTGCCGCTGTACCACACCGCGCAGACCCACGCCTTCACCATGCCGCAGCTCATGGTCGGCACGCGCACCGTCCTGATCGAGGCGCCGGTGCCGGAGCTTGTGCTGCGGCTGATCGAGCAGGAGCGGATTACCTCGTTCTTCGCCCCGCCCACGGTCTGGATCAGCCTGCTGCGGCATCCGGATTTCGCCGCCCGCGACCTGTCGTCGCTGGAGAAGGTGTACTACGGCGCCTCCATCATGCCGGTGCCGGTGTTGCAGGAATTGCGGCAACGGCTGCCGCGGATCCGTCCCTACAACTGCTATGGCCAGACCGAGATCGCGCCGCTGGCCACGATGCTGCGCCCGGAGGAGCACGACGCCCGCCCGGCCTCCTGCGGGCGGCCGTGCCTGAACGTGGAAACCCGCGTGGTGGACACAGACATGAACGACGTGCCGCCCGGCACGCACGGCGAGATCGTGCACCGCTCGCCGCATCTGCTGGTCGGCTACTGGGACAAGCCGGCGGAAACCGCCGAGGCCTTCGCCGGCGGCTGGTTTCATTCCGGCGACGTCGGCTATTTCGACGAGGAAGGCTATCTCTACATCGTCGACCGCATCCGCGACGTGATCAACACCGGCGGCGTGCTGGTGGCGAGCCGGGAAGTGGAGGAGGTCCTGTTCACCCATCCCGCCGTCTCGGAAGTCGCGGTGGTCGGCCTGCCCGACGACAAGTGGATCGAGGCGGTGACAGCGTTCGTGGTGCTGCGGCCGGAGCATACGGTGGACGAGGCAACGCTGGTGGCGCACGCGCGGGCGCATCTCGCGCCCTACAAGTTGCCGAAGAAGGTGGTGTTCGTGGACAATTTGCCGCGCAACACGGCGGGGAAACTGCTGAAGCGGGAGTTGCGGAAGCAGTATACCTGAATTCGCCGTCACGTGCTGTCGCTGGCGGGCAGGACGAATCGATAGCGAAGTACCCCGAGTTCCGGCGGTTCCGTAGGCACCGCCGGCAATCAAGCCGCCACGGAGTCGCACTGAGCCCAGAACTGGCTGAGGAACAACTCGTTACTCCAGGTTTTGATCGGGCCGGCGGATACCCCTGAATGGCATCCGTCTGGAGCGGCTGTTTTCTCTGGACGTCCGGAGCGTTTCCACTTCACGGGCTCCGGTCAGGTCGATGCCGCCCCGAGTGCCTGCTTACAAAGTTGCGAGCGGATAGCGCATTTTCTCCCAACTTCGCGGACGCAGAAACCACTGCCTCGCTGTCGCCGCTGGAACCATCATTGACGGCGATGAATTACGCAGGCGGTAGCTGCCGGTCCAATCCGCTGCCGAGCGTGCGGACAACAACACGTATGCCATTACACCTAGCGACGATCACCGAGACGAATACGCCAAGCTGCGTAACGCCGGGATCCACGCCGGGGGGAACGTCAGTTTCCGCCACGCCGCAGCAACCGGGCAACGAAGCGCAATGGTGCACTGACGCGCCATGATGTTGAGGTCCGCATACTTTGCAATTGAAGTCTCAGGAATTCATTTTCTCGCGTCAGACTGGCAACTTTTGTCGCCGCCGATGCCTGTACCGGGGACAGCGGCAGATTCACTGCCGATGCCGCTGATGCCTGCACCGGAGACAGCGGCAGCTTCACCGCCTGCAGCAACGATCCACTGGCGATGACCTCCTGCATGTGCGGGTGAAGGTTGCGGCAGTAGGATTCGGTGATCAGCGCATCTACCGGACGATCCACAATGTCTATGACACGCAGTTGCCCAAAACGATCTGCGTCCGGAGCCGGTAAGCCATTGCGGAAGACCGTAAGCACCCACTGCAGACCGATCATGGGATGATGATGGTACCCGATTTCGAGGGAACGGATCTCGCAATAGGGCTCAAACAGGCTCTGGTTTCCAGCTGGCGTTGCATTGAAATAATGATGCGGGTAGCCGTGCACAGGCTGCATGAACGGATAGTCAATAATCGCCGTTCCACCGGTTTTCAGCACACGGCAGATTTCCCGCGCGACGTCCCAGGGGCGTCTGGTATGTTCAAGCGTTGCAAAGCAGAACACAAAGTCGAACTGTTCGTCGGCGAACGGAAGCGCCTCGCCGACACAGATCACATCAGTGGAGACGGAGGGGTAAATTTCCGTATTGACGACGTTTGTGTAATAGGTAGCACGGAGACCGGCGCCGACGTCAAGAAACAGCTTATCCGGGTTCTTGCGGATGAGTTCAACGATCAACGGCGAATAGGGATGGGCGGAAACCGGCGGCAGATCCGGGATCGCGAATTCTTCGATAACATCGTCCGACAGAAAGCGGATCGGCTGGCCGTGCGTTCGGCTACCCTGTGGCTCAATACGAAACAGAAGCTGCGCGAGTTTGGCTTCGCGCAGCGTTTTTATCTCGGTTCTGTTGACCGCCTGCGTCCGGCCCTCGGCTTTGCCAGTTGTGAGAAAATGTTCCAGCGGATCAAGTCCGGCAGTCGTCACATCGGGATTTGCTTCCAGATAGCCGTCCGCGTCCAGTTCCTCGGGATGTAGGGGCTTGCTGACGCAGGTCAACTCGTCGGGCAATGGTTCTGCGGTAGCCGACATCTCATACAGATCCCTGATAGTTTCGATACCCGGATAAGCCATTGCCCATTCGAGCGCAAGTGAGCTCCGCTTGCCTCCATCGGGGCCCGATGGCCGGGCAGGGTAGTGCCGGTAACAAGCCGGATTGACCACTGAGACAGCTTTACCCATAAGGATCCGCTTGAACCCACCAACACGCCTCAATCGCCATCCTGATCTCGGTGATCGAAGATGAAGTCTGCGTGGTTGCCGGCGGAGTCGCGGGCACCAAACCCATCCGGGTTGGTGCGAAAGCTCCGCCAGGACCACCGGCTGCGCCGTCGCGTCCCGATCCCGCCAGGAGCCTATCCCAAGTAGGTCGCACCGGATGAAAGAGTGGATGCCTCTTCAACGGCTTGGTGACCAGCAATCCGCCTGTTGGGATACGCTCTAAATCGTCCCGACCACTTTGATCTGCGCCCGTCGATGGATCTCGGTCTGGGCGATCACCGGCGTGTTGAGGCGGATGCGATCCACGATCGACCGCACATGTGAACGGATCCGCGCGCTGGTCAGCAGCACCGGCTTGTTGCCCGCCTGCACCGCGGCCTCCACCGTGCTGCGCAGCCGGGCCAGGAACTCCTGCAGCTTGTCCTGCGGCAGAACCAACTGGCAATCCTCCGGCGGACCGACCAGCGCACCGGCAAAGGCGTCCTCCCACTCCGGCGACAGCGGGATCACCGCGATGTAGCCGCCGGCCCCGACATAGCTGTCGCTGATCTGCCGGGCCAGGCGGACGCGCACATGCGCGACGATCGAGCCGATGGCCTTCGACGCGCTGCTGCACGCTTCCTGCACCGCCTCCAGGATCGTCGGCATGTCGCGAATGGAAATCCGCTCGGCCAGCAGCGCCTGCAGCACGCGCTGGAACCCGCCGACGGTGATCGTTCCCGGCACCAGATCGGCCACCAGCCGCTGCTGCTCCTGCGGCAGGTCGGCCAGCAGCCGCTGCGTGTCGGCATAGGACAGCAGCTCCGCGATGTTGTCCCGGACGACCTCGCCCAGGTGCGTCGTCAGGACGCTCGCCGGATCGACGATCGTGCAGTTCGCCGCCCGCGCCGCGTCGGCCTGCGCCGGGGCGATCCAGCAGGCGGGAAGCCCGAACGCCGGTTCCTGGGTTTTCTCGCCCGGCAACGGGAACGGCCGCTCGTCCGCGCAGATCGCCAGCAGCATGCCGGGACGCAGCTCGCCGTTGCCGGCCGGGATGTCCTTCAGGGCAACCGCGTAGTTGTACGTGCCCAGCTCCATGTTGTCCTGGATCCGCACCGACGGCAGGATGAACCCCAGGTCGCTCGCCATCGCCCGGCGCAGGCCCTTGATCTGCTCGGGCAACGGCTGGTTGCCGTTGCTGACGAGGTCGAGCAGCCCATAGCCAAGCTCGACACGCACCGCATCCAGCGTCGGCAGCCGCTCCCGTCCCGCGTCGGGCTCCGGCGGCAGGACGACCGGTTCGGCGGCCTCGGCCTGGCGCCGGGCGAACTGGGCCCACGCGGCGAGTCCGGCCAGGCCGGCGATGGCCAGGAACGGCACCGTCGGCAGGCCGGGCAGCAGCGCCAGCAGGCCGACGCCCGAGCCGGTGATGACCAGCAGGCTCGGGCTCGCCCCCAACTGGCCGATCAGCGCGCCGTGTATCTTGCCGTCGGTGGCGCCCTTGCTGACGACGATGCCGGCGGCCAGGGAAACCAGCAGCGCCGGGATCTGCGACACCAGCCCGTCGCCGATGGTCAGCGTGGCGAAGCTGGCGAAGGCGTTTTCCAATGTAATCTTCGTCCGCAGCACGCCGATGGCCAGGCCCACGGTGATGTTGATCACCGTCAGGATCACCGCCGCGATGGCGTCGCCGCGGACGAACTTGCTGGCGCCGTCCATGGCGCCGTAGAAGCCGATTTCCTCCTCCAGTTCCGCCCGTCGGGCGCGCGCGATCTTTTCGTCGATCTGCCCTGCCGACAAGTCAGCGTCGATCGCCATCTGCTTGCCGGGCATCGCATCCAGGTAGAAGCGCGCCGAGACCTCGGCGATACGGCCCGCGCCCTTGGTGATGACGATGAAGTTGACCAGCAGGATCATGGTGAAAATGATCCCGCCGACAAGCACGTCGCCCTGCATCAGGAAGGTGCCGAACGCCGCGACGACCTGGCCGGCGGCGGTGGGGCCTTCGTTGCCGTGCGACAGGATCAGCCGCGTCGTCGCCACGTTCAGCGACAGCCGGTAGATCGTCAGCAGCAGCAGCAGTGTCGGCAGGCTGGAGAACTCCAGCGCCGTGCGCAGCGACAGCGAAACCAGCAGGATCAGGATGGCGGACGTGAACGACAGCGCCAGCGCGAAATCCAGCAGGAACGTCGGCAGCGGGACGATCAGGATCGTCAGCAGCAGCAGGACGCAGATGCCGACGCCGACATCGCCGACGGGCATCTGCCGCCGGAAGCGGGTCAGCCCGCCGAGGGTGGTTTCAAGGAAGGAGCCGCCGATCATGGCTCAGGGCGCGGCACCGATCCGGGCGGCCTGAAGCCCTGTGCCGCATAGAGGTGAAGCTTGTTGCGCAGGCACCGGATCGAGATGCCCAGGATCTCCGCCGCCCGGGTCCGGTTGCCGTTTGCAAGCACCAGCGTGCCGATGATCGCGTCACGCTCGATCTGATCCAGCTTCCGGCCGGCGAGCGGCGGCAGCGCCACGTCATTGGTGGTCGCAACAGGCCGTGGCGCCGGGCCCGCCGGGATCGGATGCAGGCACCCCGCGCGGATTTCCTCCGGGCTGGCCAGGACGATGGCGCGATTGACCGCATTTTCCAGCTCGCGCACGTTTCCCGGCCAGTGATACGCCATCATGGCGCGCATCGAAGCCTCGGAGAAGGCGCGGAACCGGGGTGCCGCCTGCGAGTCATGCTTGCGCAGGAAGTAGCGTGCCAGCATCGGAACATCTTCCGGCCGGTCGCGCAGGCTGGGGATATGGATGGGGATGACGTTCAGCCGGAAGTACAGGTCTTCGCGAAAGGTCTGCTTCGTCACCTCGGACTGAAGGTCCTTGTTCGTTGTGGCGATGATGCGGATGTCGACCTTCATCGGGTGCTGGCCGCCGACGCGGTCGATCTCGCGTTCCTGCACCGCGCGCAGCAGCTTGGCCTGCAGCCGCCCGTCCATCTCGCTGATCTCATCCAGCAGGATCGTTCCGCCGTCGGCGGCTTCCAGCTTGCCGATGCGCCTGCCGACGGCGCCGGAGAAGGCGCCGCGCTCGTGCCCGAACAGCTCGGATTCCAGCAGGTGGTCCGGGATGGCGGCACAGTTCACCGCCACGAACGGGCCTTTCGCCCGATCCGACAGGCGGTGGATGAACTGGGCGATGACTTCCTTGCCGGTGCCGGACTCGCCGGAGATCAGCACCGACGCGCCGGACCCCGCCGCGCGGCGGGCGCGCTGCACGACGGCCAGCATCGCGGGATTGCGGCACATCAGGTTGGGATCGTCGAACGGGGAGCGCGCCGCCGGCGGACGAAGCCCATAGCGTGCCGCCCCGGCCGGGAGCCCTGCGTCAGTTGGCGCTCCGGCGCGATCGAGAACGTCCCCGGCCGTGTCCGCGTCGAGGTTCATTGACGTTCCGACTTGACGATCTCGGTCATGGTGATGCCGAGCTTCACGTCATCGACCATGACCACCTCGCCGCGGGCGATCAGCCGGTTGTTGACGTAGATGTCGATCGCCTCGCCCAGCTTGCGGTCAAGCTCGACCACGGCGCCGCGGCCGAGCTTGAGCAACTGGTTGACCTGCATGGTCGCCTTGCCGAGCACCGCGCTGACGGTGACGGATATGTCGTAGACCGCTTCAAGCTCCTTCGGATAGCCGATCTCCGACGTTTCCGCCGGTTCCTGGGTTGGGGTCTGAGTCTGGTCTGGGCCGGGCATGTCGATCCTCCTGTCAAGGAACCGTATTCAGCGTTGCGAGCAGTCCCGGCGACGGCGTGCCTTTACCGTCATGACGGTAAAGGCTACAAGTAAACCGCAAGTAGGTTGGGACGCGCAGGCGGCCCTTCTTTATCGTCATGGCCCGGCTTGTCCGGGCCACCTGTCGCGGCACACGTGCTTGAACAGGTGGCCCGGACAAGCCGGGCCATGACGGTGAGGGCACGTCGTTGCATTTTTGCAACCGATCGGCGATTTGCTGTAGCCGCCCTTCCCTGAACGGCGTCTCAGCCTGTCTGCGGTTCGCTGTGGCAATGATGTTGCAGGTCCGCACGGGAAGCTCCTTCAGGCAGGCACGGACTACTCGATGACCCTGTCGTCGCTGACCGGGCTGATGTCGATTTCGCCGCGGGCCGCGAGATCCTTGGCGAGGTTGCTGATCGCCGCCTGGGCCTCCTCGACGTCCTTCATGCGGACCGGACCGAGCGCCGCGATCTCCTCGCGCAGCATCTTGCCGGCCCGCTCGGACAGCTGCGACATGAACATGGTCCGGATATTTTCCGGCGCGCCCTTCAGCGCGAGCGGCAGCTGGCTCTTGTCCACCGCGCGCAGCAGCACCTGCACCGCCGGCGGGGTCAGCCGCTGCAGATCGGCGAAGGTGAACATCTGCGCCTTCACCTTTTCCGCCGAATCGCGGTTGCGTTCCTCCAGGCCGGCAAGGAAGCGCATCTCGGCCTTGCGGTCGAAATGGTTGAAGATCTCCGCCACCATGTGGTGCGCGTCGCTGGTGGAGGCGCGGGCGAGGTTGGACATGAACTCGGCCCGCAGGATGCGCTCGACCCGGTCGAGCACGTCGCGCTGGATCGACTCCATGCGCAGCATCCGCATGACGACTTCCATGCCGAACGAGTCGGGCAGCAGGGTCAGGACCTTGGCGGAATGCTCGGGCTTGACCATGGCCAGCACCACGGCCACGGTCTGCGGATATTCGTTCTTCAGGTAGCTGGCGAGCAGTTCCTCGCTGACATTGCCGAGCTTGTCCCACATGGTGCGGCCGGCGGGACCGCGGATTTCCTCCATGATCTGCGCGACCCGGTCCCGCGGCAGGGTCTTCAGCAGCAGCGCCTCGGTACTTTCGTAGGTGCCCAGGATGCCGCCGCTGGTGTCGAAGTTGTCGACCAGATCCGTGCACAGGCGTTCGACCGTATCGACCGGCACCACGCCGAGCTGGGCCATCGCGGCCGAAATGGCCTTGATTTCGTCCTCATGCATCATGCCGAACAGGCGGCTGGCGCGCTCTTCATCCAGCGCCAGCATCAGGACGCCGGCCTTCTCCAGCCCCGTCATCGTGCGGTTCATCAGTCCAGGCGGGACGTTAGCCATGCTGCATCGTCATCCATAGTCAGCGTGTTGCGGGAGGCGGACCGCCGCCCGACTCTAACGGCGGTCCGGGTGGAATGGATGTTTGCTCTGCACCTCGTCACTGAACAGTAATGTATGCCACTTCGGCCTGGCGACGGCGCGTCAGACCGCTCTGCCCGCGCTGGCTGATATCGGATGTCTTGCGGACAAGCGCATCAGTGCCGGGCAGGGACCAAGCCCTAAGGGGTAACTCTTACTATTTGGTTAACGGGTTGGCGCGGGCTGCTTTCTATCCGCCGCGGTTGCCCCACCGTCATGGCCGGGCGTGTCCCCATGGGTATCAGGATATGGCGACTGGTGTAGAAGGATTTGGTGCCGCGGCCGTTCTCTCAGCGTCATGGTCGGGCGTGTCCCGGCCATCTGCGCTTCGACGGTTAGGGGGTAGATGGCCGGGACACGCCCTACGGGATGCACATATCCCGGAAACGAGTCGGAAATGACCGTAAAATCAAGTGCTTGCCTCACGGCCGAGAGCGTTCCCCCATCGTCATGGCCCGTGACACTGACCTTGCGCCAGACCTTCACCACCGTGCCGGCCGCATCGACCAGGAACGTGCTGCGTTCCATACCCATGTAGTTACGGCCGTACATCGACTTTTCCACCCACGTGCCGTACCGCTCGGCCACCGCGTGATCCAGGTCCGAGGCCAACGGAAACGCCAACCCAAACTTCTCCGCGAACTTCTCGATCGGCCTCATCTTGTCCGGCGACACGCCGATGACGTCGAGGCCGATCGCCTGCAACTGCGGCAAGGCCTCCTGGAAGGCGCACGCCTCCTTGGTGCAGCCGGGCGTGTCGGCCTTCGGATAGAAATACAGAATGAACGGCCTGCCCTTCATGTCCGCCAGGCTGACGGTGCGCCCGCCGCTCGCCGGCATGATGAAATCCGGAGCCGCTTCCCCTTCCGCGAGACTCATACGCTGACCTTCCCCACATGCTGTTCGAAAATCGCCCGGACATGGTGCGCGATCGTATTCGACTGGCGCAACAGGTCTTCGGCATTCGCCGCCATCACACCTGCCTCCCCCGCCGCGCGCAGCAGCAGCGCAGCCGAGGTCGAGGGCAAGGTCTCGGCCTCCACCTTTCCCACGGTCATGCGCAGCATCCCCTGGATCGTCCGCCACAGGCGCTCCGCCTGGATCAGCCGATCGGCGTCCGGCTTGTCCAGCATGCCCGCGACGCTCAACCGCTTCAGCGCAACGTGCGTCGTCTGGCTGGTGCGGAAGCCGGGATCGCTTTGGACGCGCACCAGTTGCAGGACCTGGGCGATGAACTCGATGTCGATCAGCCCGCCGGGACGCAGCTTGACGTCCCACACCCCATGCGGCCGCAGGTCGCGCGCCATGCGGTTGCGCATGGTGGTGGCGTTCTCGCGGATCTTCTCCGGCTCCTGGCCGCGCCGGATCGCCTCGTCGATCGCCTGGCGGACCCGCGCGCGCATGGTGGAGGGACCGGCGACCACGCGGGCACGGGTCAGCGCCATGCGCTCCCAGGTCCATGCGTCCCACAGATGGTACTTTTTGAACCCTTCCAGCGACACGGCAATCGGGCCCTTGTTGCCGGACGGACGCAGGCGCATGTCGAGCGCATACATCTGCCCCTCCGCCCCGGGTGCGGTCAGGGCGGCGATGCAGGCCTGCACCGCGCGCACGAACCACTGGCTGGCTGGCAGGCTACGCGCGCCCTGGCTTTCCGTCACCTCCGGCGGATGGTCGTAGATGAACATCAGGTCCAGGTCGGAACCAGCCATCATCTCCCGCCCGCCGGCCTTGCCCATGGCGACGACCGCCAACGCCCCGCCAGGAACGCGACCGTAGCGCGTGGAGAAATCCGCCAGCACCCGCGGCACCATCACCGACAACGCCGCTTCCGCCAGGGCGCTGCGCTGCCGGCCGGCTTCATCGACGTCCAGGCGCCCTTCCAGCGTCGCGACCGACAGCAGGAAGTCGCGCTCCTTCACCGCGCGGCGGACCACCTGGATGGCGTCGTCCAGCCTTGTCGTCCCGGCCAGCCTGGTGCGCAGCATCCGTGCGGAGTCGCCGATATCCTGCTCCGACAGCAGGCCCTCCAGGGCGCTCGGGTAGCGCGCCATGTGCTCCGACAGCATCGGCGCCGCGCCCAGCACCGCGGCGACCCGCTCCAGCAGCGGCGGATTGTGCTGGAACAGCGACATCGGCTGCACGCCGGCGGGCAGGGCGCACACCAGCCGATCGAACCGGTTGAACGCCTCGTCCGGATGCGGTTGGCGGCCCAGCGCCACCAGGATCGACGGCACCATCGTCGTCATCAGGTCCCGCGCCCGGTCGGACCGCAGCGCACGCACCCGGCCGGTGACCCAGCCGCGCACCGCGCTGACGATCCGCCGCGTGTCGGTGTAGCCGAGCCCCTTCAGCGCCTCGACCGTCGCCGGCGGATCGGGGTCGTCGCCGCGAAAATCCAGTTCCGGCCCGACCGCCTCCGCCCCGGGCAGGTCCGGCACGTGCTCGAACACGGCGTGGTAGTTGGAGCGGACAACGTCAACATGCGCCAGGAAGCGCGTGGCGAACGCGGCTGCGTCCGGGTAGCCCATGAAGCAGGCGATGCGGCCGATTTCGGCGGGAAGCTGCGGCAGGTCGTGGGTCTGGCGGTCGTTGACCATCTGGATGCGGTGCTCGACCTGGCGCAGGAAGCGGTAGGAGTCCTCAAGCTGCAGGCGTGCCGGCTCGGTCAGGTGCCCGGTCTCCACCAGCCGTCGCATCGTCTGCAATGTCGGCCTTGTGCGCAGCGTCGGGTCGCGGCCGCCCCACACCATTTGCAAGGTCTGCACCAGGAACTCGATCTCCCGGATGCCGCCCTCGCCCAGCTTGACGTTGTGCCCGGCGATTCGCGCCACCGGGTCCTCCGCCTGCCCCAGGGCGGTGTTGCGGCGGGCGTCGATCCGCCGCTTCATGGCATGGATGTCGGCGACCGCGGCGAAGTCCAGGCCGCGCCGCCAGACGAACGGGCGGATCGCCTCCAGGAACCGTTGGCCCAGCGCGATGTCGCCGGCAATCGGGCGGGCCTTGATCATCGCCGCCCGTTCCCAGTTCTGCCCCATGCTCTCATAGTAAACCAGTGCGGCGTGCAAGGAGACGGCCGGCGGCGTCGCCGCGGGGTCCGGCCGCAGCCGCAGGTCAGTGCGGAACACGTAGCCGTTGCCGTCCCGCGCCTCCATCAGCGTGATCAGGTTGCGCGCCATCCGGGAGGTGAACGAGCCGATGCTGTCGGCCACGCTGCCGGCGGCGAACACCGGGGCGGTGGCGTCGTAGATCAGGATCAGGTCGATATCCGAGGAGTAGTTCAGCTCCCCCGCGCCCAGCTTGCCCATGGCCAGCGCGACGAAGCCGCAGTTGACCTCCGGCCGGCCGGGGTCCTGCAGCCGGATCTCCCGCGCGTCGTGGGCGGTGCGGAGCAAGTGCCTGACGGCCAGCCGCAAGGTCGATTCGGCCAGGTCCGACAGTGCGCCGGTCACGGTTTCCAGTGGCCACAGGCCGCCGACATCCGCGGCCGCGGCAATCAGCGCGGCGGACCGCTTGGCCTGGCGCAACGCGGCGGCCAGGTCGGGGCGCTTGATCGCGGGGGACATCTCGGCAAGCCGGGAGAGGATCCGGGCGAACGCAACCTGCGGGCCGTCCGTCACCAGATCATGGACAGTTTCATACTCCCGCACTGCCAACCCGCTAAGGTATGGGCTATTGCCGCCCAGGCACCGGAGCATCAGCCGTACGCCGGGCGCATTCAGCAGTTCCGCCTCGGCCTGGCCGACGGCCTGGAACTGGTCCACCAGCCGATCGGCGGCGGCAGTGTCGAAGGGAGCGGGCCAGATGACCGGCAGGGAGAAAGGGGGGGCGTTCATCGCTTATCGAATCCCGTGGTGATCCGGACGACAGGACGGGTCATTCACCATACCTCCAAGGTCGTGCATCGCTTTCTGGTCGCGGCCACCGGGCTCGTGGTCGTCTGCACCATGCTCCTGGCGGGCGCAGCCTGGCGCCTGTCGCAGGGACCGATCGAGCTTGTCTGGCTGTCCAACCGGGCGAAGGCAATCCTCAGCGACGAAACGTCGCCCGTGCGGGTGTCGTTCAAGAGCGTGATGCTGGCCTGGGAGGGATTCGACAAGGGGGTGGATTACCCGCTCGACCTGCGCATCGCCGACGTCGTCATCACCGACCCGATGGGCAAGCGGATCGCCTCGGCGCCACAGGCGCACCTGACCTTCTCGGTCGCCGCGCTGATCATGGGCCGCTTCGTGCCGCGCGCCATCGAGGTGGACCGGGCCCACATCGCCGTCACCCGCGGCGCCGACGGCAGCATCGGCTTCGGCGGCAGCCTGGCGGGCGGCCAGGGCGCCGCGGGCGAGCCGCCGGATTTCCGCGCCCTGCGTGACCAGCTTGCGCGGCCGGCCAGCACGGATCACGCCCGCAGCCGCGGGCTGCTCGACCAGATCCACCGGGTGCATCTCCACGACACCGAGGTGACGGTCACCGACCAGAAGACCGGCCTGATCCTGACCTCGGCTCGGCTGAACCTCGACCTGCTGCGCGAGCGGACCGGGCACGTCACCGGCACCCTGGATGCGCCGCTGAGTGCCGGGGATCAGCACGCCGACATGACCGCGCACATGGATTTTGTCCCTGGCGGCGACACCCGGGTGGATGCCGCCCTGTCACCGGTCCGGCTGGCCGGCATCGCCGCGCTGCCGCCGGCGCTGGCCGTGACCGCGCCGGTGTCGCTGACGAGCACGCTGGATTTCGACCGCAGCTTCGCCCTGCGGCAGGGCAAGGCGACGGTGCTTCTGGGCACCGGCGCCATTCCGGTCGGCAAGGGCACGTTCCCCGTGCTGGACGGGGTGGTCGAAGTCACCGGGACGCCCGATTCCCTGACCATCCGCAAGGCACACTTCAACCTTGCGCGCCAGCCGCAGGACCCGCCGGAAACCCTCGATCTCGGCGGCACCCTCGTGCATGCGGCTGATCGGCTGATGGCCTCGGTGACGGCGACGGTGGACCAGATCGACATCGCCGATCTGCCGCGGCTGTGGCCGGAAGGGATCGCCAGGTCCTCGCGAGGCTGGGTCACCCAGAATGTGACGGCGGGACTGGTGCGGCACGGCTTCATGGATGTGGTCGTCGAGGCCGACCATGGCCTGCGCGACGTGGTGCTGACCAAGGCGACCGGCGACCTGGACGGGACCGGCGCCACCTTCACCTGGATCGACAACATCCCGCCGGTGGAGCAGACCGAGGTGCACCTGCACCTGGTCGATCCCGACACGCTGGACATCCTGGTGCCGTCCGGCCATCAGCGCACCCGCAGCGGCGACCTGCTGCTGAAGGATGGGCGGATGCACATCACCGGCCTGGCCGCCAAGGACCAGTTCGCCGACATCAGCACAGGCGTCGAGGGCTCGCTGAACGCCACCTGGGCCTTGCTGAAGGAGCCGCGGCTGCACCTGCTGTCCACGCACCCGATCGGGCTGAAGACGACGGGTGGCGACGTCACCGCGACGCTGACGTTCCAGTTCCCGCTGAACGCCAACCTGACGCTGGACGATGTCGCCATCCATGCGGACGCGCATGTGAAACGGGCTCGCCTGCTGGACCTGGTGTATGGCCGCAGCCTGGATGACGGCGCGTTCGACCTGGACGTCACCAAGGACGGCCTGACCCTGAAAGGCCGTGGCACCCTGGCGGCGATCCCGCTGGCCGTGACCGGCAGCATGGATTTCAACGACGGCCCGCCCGACCAGGTGGTGCAGAAGATCGTCGCCACCGGACCGGCGGACGCCTCCCAACTGAGTGCCATGGGCCTGGATGTGACGGGTGTGGTGACAGGGCCGATCCCGCTGACCGCGACGCTGGCGGAGCGGCGCAACGGCAAGGGCTCGGTGCTGCTGGAGAGCGACCTGACCCAGGCGGCGCTGGCCGTCGATGCGCTGGCCTGGTCGAAACCGCCCGGCGCCACCGCCGCGGCGACCGTCTCGCTGCAACTGCTGCATGATCGGCTCAGCCGGATCGACCGGATCGCGGTGCAGGGCGATGGCGTGCTGCTGTCCGGCTCGGGCGAGTTCACCGACGGGCACATGCGGTCCCTGCTGCTGGACCGGATCAGGCTGGGCCAGACTGACGCGCGCGCGGCGATCCACTTCGCGGCCAACACCCCCATGGCGATCGCGGTGCGCGGCGCGCAGATCGACCTGGCGCCGAAGCTGACCCAGAAGTCCGGCGCTGCGCCCACCCGGGCCCCGAGCCGCGACGGGCCGACGACGCCGGCCTGGACGCTGGACGGCCACTTCGACCGCGTCCTGCTGGCGCATGGGGAGCGCGCCACCGACCTGCTGGTCAAGGCCGGCGGCGACGGCACGACGATCCGGTCCCTGGATGCCGTCGGCGGGATCGGCACGGGGGCCGGATTTACCGCCAGGATCGAGCCGCAAGGCGGCAAGCGGCGCCTGCATGTCACCAGCAAGGATGCCGGCAGCCTGCTGCGCGGCCTGGACGCCGTCGGCACCATGCAGTCCGGCCAGCTGACGCTCCATGCCACCTTCGAACGGCCGATCGGCTTTCGTCCGCTGGCGGGAACGATGGTGATCAGCGACGCCACGGTGAAGAACTCGCCGGTGTTGGGGAAGCTGCTGCAGGCGATCACGCTCTATGGCCTGGTCGACGCCTTGCGCGGGCCGGGCATGGGTTTCACCCGCATCACGGTGCCGTTCCGGTATGATGCCTCCGGTTTGAGCATCGGCCAGGCGCGGGCATACAATGCGTCGCTCGGGCTGACCGCGACGGGGACGATCGCCTTGCCGTCCGGGCGTGCCTCGCTGACCGGCACCATCGTGCCAGCTTATTTCTTTAACGCAATATTGGGGAAGATACCGCTGGTCGGCAAGCTGTTCAGCCCGGAGGAAGGCGGCGGGCTGTTCGCGGCGCGGTTCAGCGTGGACGGGCCGATCGACGACGCGACGATCTCGGTCAATCCGGTCAGTGCGCTGACGCCGGGGTTCACGCGGGAGATCTTCGGCATCTTCGACGGCAACGGGCCGGGCGGGCAGGCGGCGCCGTCGCGGTAGGACAGCGCCTCGACGTCATGGTGGGCGCAGGCCCATAGGCGTTAAGATAGCGTGGAGCGAGGCAGGCTGCCTCTTCCCGCCATGACGACGGAGCGGTTCGCCGCGCCCGGCCATGACGGAGAGGCAATGGACCCAGGCGCTTCCATTCCGGGCGGAGCGCTGTGGACAGCCTACACCCGCCTGGACACGGCGATCGCCAAACCGCGATACGGCGCCCGCCGATCGGCCGGGTGCCGGTAATGCGCGGTGTCCCGGGTTGGCGTGGCGGCGCGGGCGATCATCTGGACGATGCGGGCCTGCACGCCGATGGCGCGTTCCAGCAGGACCCGGTTCTCCTCGGCCAGATCGGCCAGGCGCCGCCCGAGCGCCAGCACCGCGGGCGACAGCGCGCTTGCCGGCAGCGGCGCCGCCCGGGCCAGGTCCGCCAGCGCCGCTTCCTTGGCCGGCACCAGGGCGACGGCCACCGGCAGGTCCATCCGCTGCAGCGCCGCGTTCTCCTGCGCCAGCACCTCGGCGACGCGGCTGGCGGCGTCCAGGGCCGGATTGTTCATTTCTTCTGGTTCTCCTGCATGCGCAGCATCGCGTCATAGATCGGCTTCGCCAGCCCGAGGCCGCCGTTCGCCTCGATCTGCCGGGCGATCTCCTGCACCAGCATCGGCCGCCACGCCGCCTCGCCGGCGCCGCCGCCGAACAGGCCGTGAGCCGTGTCCACGGTATCGAACATCGGCTGCAGCAACTGGCCGATCGCCATCGCCTCGAAATCCCGGGCGGCCTTGGCGATCTGGGCCGGGGTGGCCTGCGCCCCCAGCCGCGCGGGCGTGGCCGGGGACGAAGACGGGATCTGCGGCAGGGACGGCAGCGACACCTTGCTCATCAGCGCACCTCGAGATCCGCCTGGAGCGCGCCGGCCGCCTTGATCGTTTCCAGGATGCTGATCAGGTCGCGCGGTCCCACGCCCAGTGCGTTCAGCCCGGCGACAAGGTCGCGCAGGGTCACGCCGGAATGCAGGATGCCAAGCTTCCGGTCGTGCTGGTCGTCAATCTGGATCGAGGTGCCCGGCGTCACCGTCGTCACGCCGCCGGTGAGGGGATTCGGCTGGCTGACCTGGGGCGATTCGGTGATCCGGATCGTCAGGTTGCCCTGCGCGATGGCGACGGTGCTGATGCGCACGTTGTCGCCCATGACGATAGTGCCGCTGGCCTCGTCGATCACCACGACGGCCGGATTGTCCGGCACGACGCGCAGGTTCTCGATCGTCGACAGCGTTTGCATCGCATCGCGATCCGACAGGTCAAGCTGCACGGTGCGCGGATCGGTCACCCTGGCGATCGGCCCGAGCGCCCGGTTGATCGCGGCGCTGATGCGCGTCGCGGTCGTCAGGTCCGGGTTGCGCAGCCCCAGCCACAGGCCGTGGGCCTTGTCGATCTGGAACGACACCTCCTTCTCGACCGTCCCGCCGTTGCTGATGCGCCCCGCGGTCGGCACGCCGCGGGTGACCGAGGCGCCGGCCCCGCGGGCGCTGATGGCGCCGGTGGACAGGGCGCCCTGCGCGACGGCATAGACCTCGCCGTCGGCGGCGAGCAGCGGGGTGACCAGCAGCGTGCCGCCGGTCAGGTCCTTGGCGTCGCCGAGCGCGGAGACGGCGACGTCAATACGGCTGCCGCTGCGCGCGAAGGCCGGCAACTCGGCCGTGACCATGACGGCGGCAACGTCCTTGGTCATCATCATCGCGGCCTGGTCGCGCGTATTGACGCCCAGCCGCTCCAGCATGCCGATCAGCGACTCCTTGGTGAAAATGTTGTCGATCAGGTTGTCGCCGGTGCCCTTGAGGCCGACCACGAGGCCGTAGCCGATGAGCTGGTTCTCGCGCACGCCCTCGACATCGGCGATGTCCTTGATCCGCACGTCGGCCTGCGCCACGGCCATGAGGCAGAGCCACAGAAGCAGGCAGAGACTGATCGCCAGGCGCATTTTGCGTAAGCTCCCATCCTGGAGCCGGACATACCCTGTCAAGCGGCAGACAAGGCTCGCAACCGTTGGTAGCAACCTTCGTGCCAGCCACAAACCCAGGTATTCTGCGACTCAGCCCGCCCCATGCCCCGGGCATCTATTGCCGATCGGCATGAAATGCCGGGACCGACGGTGCGTGTCGCGGGAGTTTCATTGCAGCGATCTGACGTTTTCGCGCGTGCTCTTGGCGCGCTGTAATCTGGCGGCTATAAGGCCGCGCGTTCACCACCCGGAACGGGCCGCGCGCTCGCCGTCGGTCGTCCAGCCGAAGGATTCCGGGCGGAAGGATAACCAGGAAGAAGTGCGCATGATGGTGTTTTTGCCGCCTGATTATCGACCCAGCGAGGACGAGGATTTCATGAATCCCGTCCAGCTCGAATATTTCCGCCAGAAGTTGCTGCGCTGGCGGACGGAGCTGCTGCGGGAAGCCGATGGCACCTTGGCCAGCCTGTCGCAGGGTGGCATTCACGAAGCCGACATCACTGATCGTGCCAGTGTTGAAACCGATCGCGCGCTGGAGCTTCGCACCCGCGACCGCGCCCGGAAGCTGATTTCGAAGATCGACCAGGCATTGGTCAGGATCGAAGTCGGGACATACGGCTATTGCGAGGAGACCGACGAACCGATTGGCATCAAGCGGCTGGAGGCCCGGCCGATCGCGACGATGTCGATCGAGGCGCAGGAACGGCACGAGCGGATGGAGCGGGTCCACCGCGACGACTGACCAGCCGGATGGCGGCGCGGCCTGGTGGCTGCGCTTGCCGTCCGGGTCAGTTCAACCGGGCGACGCCATAGTGGTCGCCCGCGGCCGGGCCTGGCGGCCCAGCCAGCCTGATGATCCTGGCCTTCCACAGGCATGGATGATGGCGATGCCCTCCGCCTGCCTGGTCGGACCAGGCGATCATGAAGACCGTGCAACGAGGCGATCGTATCGGGCGCGAAGGCATCCTTCGACACGGCCCCGACACGCAACCGCCACTGGATATTCACCTGCCTGGACAACCGTTCATTCATCCGGAATAACCGGTATTGCTGTGCGGCATGAAAACCGCACTGATCCTGATCGTCCTGCTGGCCGTCATTCCCTACGCCACGATCGTTGCGGCCATGGCGCTGACGCAGCGGCGGTTGCTGTATTTTCCGGATACGCGCCGTCCGGAGCCCTCGGCCGCCGGGGTGCCTGGTGCGCGTGCCCTCACGATCCGCACGGCGGACGGCCTGGACCTGCTGGCCTGGATGGCATCGCCTGCCGGCGCCACCCGGCCCGTGGTGCTGTACCTGCACGGCAACGCCGGCAACATCGGCTACCGCGCCCTGCGCATGGCCCGCCTGAACAGCTTTGGCTGGGGCGTCCTGCTGCCGGAATACCGAGGTTATGGCGGCAACCCGGGCAGACCATCCGAGGCCGGCCTGGCCGAGGATGCGCGTGCTGCCCATGCGGCGCTGCGCGGCATGGGCGTGCCGGGGTGGCGCATTCTGCTGTGGGCTGAATCGCTCGGCACGGCACTGGCGGTCAGGCTGGCTACGGAGATGGATGTCGGCGGCGTGCTGCTGGAAGCGCCCTTTACCAGCGTCGCCGCTGTCGCGCGGGCGTATTTTCCGTTGGTCCCAACCGGCTTGCTGCTGCGGGACCGTTTCGACCTCATTGGCCGTATTGGCAAGGTGCATGCGCCGGTAATGGTGATGACCGGCGGGCGGGACGAGATCGTCCCTACGGCCATGGGACGGGCCGTCTTCGCCGCGGCCAACGAGCCCAAGCAGCTCTGGTGGGTACCCGATGCCGGGCACGATGACATGGCCGAAGCCGGTGCGCTGGAAGCCGCGCGCGCGTTCGTCAGGCAGTACTGGCAGGCGGGAGCCTAGCGGCCCGTCCCGCGGCGCGGCCTCCGTGCGGGGTCGTGGATGGCGATCAGTCGAACGCCAGGAACAGCGCCTCGGCAGCCAGCGCCGGCTTGTCGCTGCCCTCCAGTTCCACCGTGCTGTCGAACGTCATGCGGACGCCGCCCTTGATGTCCTCCACCGACTTCAGGTGATAGTGCAGCCGTACGCGTGAGCCGGACGGGACGGGCGTGGTGAAGCGCACCTTGTTGGTGCCGTAGTTGATGGCACGCGAGGTCTTGCGGATGCGGTAGATCGCATCGCCCAGGCGCGGCAGCAGCGACAGGGTCAGATAGCCGTGAGCGATGGTCCTGCCGCCCGGCATGTGGGCCTTGGCCCGCTCGACGTCGACATGGATCCATTGGTGGTCGCCGGTGGCGTCGGCGAAGGCGTTGATCATGGCCTGGTCGACCAGCACCCAGTGCGAGGTGCCGATGTCCTTGCCCTCATAGGCTTTCATGTCGGCGGGGCGTTCGACTTCGAGCATGGTTGGGCTCCTTCGGCTTGCCGGCGGGTCCGGGTCGAGGGCCGGCGCGGCAGGTATAGCATCGTTCCCGGGGGTGCGTGCCCCTGGCCGGGCACGTTCCTCCATCGTCATGGCTGGGCGTGTCGCCATGGCTATCAGGATAGGGCGACGGTTGGAGAAGGACTTGGCGCCGCAGCCGTTCTCTCTCCGTCATGGCCGGGCGTGTCCCGGCCATCCACCCCCCGCCAACCGTTGCAGCGCAGATGGCCGGGACACGCCCGGCCATGACGGTGAGGGAGGAGACCTGGCTCCGCCGGCCGCCCAGGCTTGGCCCGTCCCGCCATCGCGACCACACTGGCGCGGAGCCTGCTTTACCCGACCGCCGATTGCCAACGGCGGCGCTGGCCTGCTCGAGGGAGGATCATGCAACAGGAAACCTATGACTTCATCGTGACCGGCGCCGGCTCGGCCGGCTGTGCCGTCGCAGGGCGGCTGGCCGAATCCGGCCGCCATCGCGTGCTGCTGCTGGAGGCCGGGCCACCCGACCGCAACCCGTGGATCCACATCCCGCTGGGCTACGGCAAGACCTATGTCGACCCGCGGGTGAACTGGAAGTTCGAGACCGAGCCGCAGCCGCAGATGGCCAACCGCCGCCTGTACCTGCCGCGCGGCAAGACGCTGGGCGGATCAAGCTCGATCAACGGCATGATCTACATCCGCGGCCACCACGGCGACTATGACGAGTGGCGGCAGCGCGGCTGTGCCGGCTGGGACTGGGACTCGGTGCTGCCGTACTTCCGCAAGGCGGAGAACCAGGCGCGCGGCGGCGATGAATTCCACGGCACCGGCGGGCCGTTGCAGGTCTCCGACCAGGCGGAAAAGGGCGAGTTGTCGCGCGCCGTGCTGGATGCCTGCGTGCAGGCCGGCATCCCGGCGAACCCGGATTTCAACGGTGCCCAGCAGGAAGGCTGCGGCTACTACCAGACCACCACCAGCAACCGGCGGCGGTGGAGCGCGGCGAAAGCCTACCTGTCGAACCCGCCGCCGAACCTGGTGATCCGCACCGGCGCGCACGCCACCCGCGTGCTGATCGAGCAGGGCCGCGCCATCGGCGTCGAGTACCAGACCCGGGCCGGGCGTCAGGTCAGCCGGGCGGGGCGGGAGGTGATCGTCTCCGGCGGGACCTATGGCTCGCCGCAGTTGCTGATGCTGTCTGGGCTGGGGCCGGCGCAGCACCTGCAGGACATGGGCATTCCCGTGCTGCGCGACATGCCGGCCGTCGGGTCGAACCTGCACGACCATTTCAACACCGCGGCGAGCTGGAAGTGCAGCAAGCCGATCACGCTGAACGACCTGCATTACAGCGCGTTCCGGCGGATCAGTGCCGGGCTGCGCTACGTCCTGTTCCGCTCCGGCCCGATGGCGGGCAACGGCATCACCGCCGGGCTGTTCACCCGCTCCGACCCACGGCTGGAGCGGCCGGACATCCAGGTCAACCTGTTCGAATGGAGCACGCAGGAGCGCAGCCGCGATGCGGTGATCCCGCATCCGTTCCCTGGGTTCACGCTGACCCCGGTGCATCTGCGGCCCGAGGGGCGCGGCACGGTGCGGCTGAAGAGCGCCGATGCGTTCGCCTGGCCGGCGGTGCTGTTCGACTACCTGCGCACCGAGTACGACATCCGCGCGGCGCTGTTCGGCCTGCGGCTGGTGCGGCGGATCGCCGAGCAGCCGGCGCTGCGGCCCTATGTCGTGGAGGAAATCTTCCCCGGCTCGGCCCTGGCCGGCGATGAAGAGCTGCTGGACTACGTGCGGCGGACCGGCGTGTCCAACCAGCATCCGACGAGTTCCTGCGCGATGGGGACGGGGCCGAACACCGTCGTCGATCCCCGCCTGCGCGTGCATGGAGTCGGGGCGCTGCGGGTGGCGGATGCCTCGGTCATGCCGGTGGCCGTCGGCGGCAACACCAACGCCCCGACGATCATGATCGGCGAAAAGGCCGCGGCGATGATCCTGGAGGATGCGCAGGCGGCCGCGCCGTCCATGGCCGCCTGATTTGCCAAGGCCGTCCGCCGGGGCGATCCTGCGGCCGGACGGCAGGGGGGCAGGATCGGTGGCGGCTGAGGCGGGTACGTATGATTTCATCATCACCGGCGCCGGCTCGGCCGGCTGCGTGCTGGCCGCGCGGCTGAGCGAATCCGGCCGCCACCGGGTGCTGCTGCTGGAAGCCGGCGGGCCGGACTCCAGTCCGTGGATCCATGTCCCGATGGGCTACGCGAAGACCTTTGTCGATCCGCGGGTGAACTGGAAATTCGACAGCGAGCCCGAGGCGGCTCTGAACAACCGCGTGATGTACCAGCCGCGCGGCAAGGTGCTGGGCGGCACAAGCTCGATCAACGGCATGATCTACATGCGCGGCCATGCAGCCGACTACGACCAGTGGCGGCAGCTCGGCAACGAAGGTTGGGATTACGAATCCGTGCTGCCGTATTTCCGCAAGGCCGAGGACAACGAACGCGGCGAGGACCGCTATCACGGCGCCGGCGGGCCGCTGCGGGTCTCGAACCAGCCGTACGAGTGGGAGATCGCGAAGATCCTGCTGGAAGCCTGCCAGCAGGCGGGCATCCCGTTCAATCCCGACTTCAACGGCGCGCGGCAGGAAGGCTGTGGCTATTACCAGACGACAACGAAGGACCGGCGCCGCTGGAGCACCGCGGCCGCCTACCTGCGGATGGCGCGGCAACGCCCGAACCTGGTGATCCGCACCCACGCCCATGCCACACGCGTGCTGTTCGAAGGCAGCCGCGCGGTCGCGGTCGAGTTCCGGACGCCGAACGCCCTGGAAGTGGCGCGCGCGGGCCGCGAGGTGATCGTCTCCGGCGGCGTTTATGGCTCGCCGCAGTTGCTGCAACTGTCAGGCGTCGGCCCGGCGCAGCACCTGACCGACATGGGTATCGGCGTCGTGCGTGACATGCCGGGGGTCGGGTCCAACCTGCAGGACCATTTCAACACCTACTGCACCTATCGGATTTCCCGGAACCTGTCGCTGAACGCGCTGCACTACAGCGTCGCGCACCGGATGGTGTCCGGCGCGCGGTATGCGCTGTTCCGCTCCGGCCCGATGTCCGGCAACGGCATGTATGTCGGCGCGCTGGTGCGCAGCGACAAGCGTCTGGATCGGCCGGACCTGCAGTTCAACATCTCGGCCTGGAGCACGATCGACCGCACCGCGGCGGGGATCGTCTCGCATCCGTTCCCGGGGATTTCGATCAGCCCGGTGCATCTGGCGCCGGAGGGCCGCGGCACCGTCCGCCTGCGCGGCAAGGACCCGCTGGCGCCGCCGGAGATCCGGTTCAACTTCCTGCGCAGCGAGCGGGACATGCAGGTGATGATCGCCGGCGTGCGCATCGCCCGCAGCATCGCCCTACAGCACGCCTTGCAGATGCTGATGGTGGCGGAGACGGCGCCGGGGGTCGCGGTGCGGACGGACGATGAAATCGCCGCCGACATCCGCCAGCGCGGCGTCTCCAACCTGCATCCCGTCGGCACCTGCGGGATGGGAAGCGGCCCGATGGCGGTGGTCGATCCGCGCCTGCGGGTGCATGGGATGGCGGGTCTGCGGGTGGTGGACGCGTCGATCATGCCGGTGATCATCGCGGGCAACACCAACGCCCCAACGATCATGATCGCGGAGAAGGCGGCGGACATGATCCAGGAGGACGCGCGAGCGGCGGCATGACGCGCCGGCCGTGCCGATCGGCGGCCGTTACCGGGCGGTGCCGCGGAACCGGGACGACATCTGCGTTCATCCGCGGTTCCATTCCCGCCGCGGCACGCAGTGACCCCGCCTGACCGCCGGTGGCGGCGGCATCGTGCGGATGATTGTCCCACCTCGGGCGGAGATCGTTTTATTATGGAACCGCAGATGAACGCAAATGACGACATGCCGACGCGCCGCCATGACAGTGCGATATCGTGTAGCCGGCTTGTCTCAACCTGTCTGCGGTTTGCCATAGGTTGTTCGGGGTCGAATCCACGGCGACGGGTTAGGCCGCGCGCTCGGCGATGCTCCGTCAAACCGTCATTGTGCAGCGGGTAGTTGCCAGGGCTGCAGGAACGCCTCCAGCACTGCCAGGAAACCGGCCGGATTGTCGGCGTGCAGCCAGTGCCCGGCGTTCTTGACGGCGACAAAGCGGGCCGAGGGGAACTTCGCGCGGATCACCGGCCGATGCTCCGGCAGCACGTAGCCGGACTCGGCGCCGGAGACGAACAGGGTCGGCCCGTCATAGGTGCCCGGCAGGTCGTCCCAGCCCTCCAGGTCCGGGATCGCGGCAGCGATCTCCTTTAGCGCGATGCGCCAATGGGGCATTGCGTGGGGTTTGGCGCCGAAGCGCAGGTTCTGCAGCAGGAAGGCGCGGACGTCCGGACGAGGCACGGCGCCGGCCAGGGCGGCGTCGGCCTGCTGGCGGGTCAGCGACGGGGTCAGGTCGATCGCCTGCATGGCCTCGGCGACGGCGGTGTTGCCGTGCTCATACGGCACGGGTGCGATGTCAGCGACCAGCAGGCGGCCAACCAGGTCCGGCCATTGCAGCGCCAGCGCCATGGCGGCCTTGCCGCCCATCGAATGGCCGACGATCGCCGCCTGCCCGATCCCGCGCGCCAGCAGCGTCTCGCGCACGTCGGCGGCGAGGGTGGCATAGCGCATGTCGGCGGCGTGCGAGCTGGCGCCGTGGTTGCGCATGTCCAGCGCCAGCACCCGGAAGCGCGGCGCGATCGCCCGCTGGATGGCGCCGAAATTGCGGGCGGCGCCGAACAGGCCGTGCAGCAGCACGACGGGCTGGCCGTCGCCGGCTTCGATGGCATTCAGGATCATGCGCGGTGCGGCCTCCTGGCGGATGCGGGCAGCAGCATCGCCATCATCGGCTGCGGCGCAAGGGGGCTGGCTTGTGGCGGCGGCCACGTTTCGGGTCTCGATCAGGTGGCGCGGCGGGATGTGCTCGCGCAGGATCAGCAGTGACAGCGGCACCACCCAGACGGTGGTGGTATTGGCCAGGATTACGGTTCGCCCGGCCGGCACCCAGGCAACGGCCCCATGCGCCAGGGCGAAACAGGCGCCAGGCTGCAGACCGCCGATCGCCAGGCCCGCACGGCTGGCCTGACCGGGCGCGAAAGGATGGCGGCAGCCAATGAACCATCCGCCGGATTCCGGGCGAAACAGTCCCGCTGTCCGTACCACGCCACCGCGACAGCAGGTCGCAACAGACCCTTCTCTGTGTCCTCTGCGCCAGCCTCTGTGGACTCTGCGTTGAATCGCGGTGCCGCCGCACGGATCGACGCTGCCAGGGAGCCGCTCACCGGCCAACGCCGGTGGCGCCACAACCACCGCTTTGCAACGCAGAGCGCGCAGAGGTATGCGCAGAGGTATGCGCAGAGTCCGCAGAGATGGGCACCCGACGGTCCGCGACAGGCACCGCCAGGTCCGGCTTCAGCCGCCTTGTATCGCCGGCCGGACCCGGCTGTTGCCATGTCGTCATGCCGAGTAGCCGGGACAAGCCCGGGCACAGGCTCCGGCCCGACATCCACGCCTCGTTCGTTCCCACGCCGCCAGGCGTGAATGCCGGGCTCCCCCGCCTTCGCGGGGGCATGCTGCGCCCACCATGACGTGGGGGGAGCGACCGTGCCTCATGCTGCGCCCTGTCAGCGCCCATCGGCACACGCCCAGTTATAACGGAACGGAGACGGTCCGCCGCAACGCCCCTACGCCAGCCCGGCGGCGACCAGCTTCCGCAGGTCCGCCTCCGGCCGCGCGCCGTAATGGCTGATCACCTCGGCCGCCGCGATGCTGCCCATCCGGCCGCAGGCGGCCAGCGATTTTCCCCCGGTCAGGCCGGCCAGGAACCCGGCGGCATAGGCGTCGCCTGCCCCGGTGGTGTCCACGACCTGCGTCGGCACTGCCTCCACCGCCACCGTCTCGGACCCGCGCAGGATCACGCTGCCGGCCTCGCTGCGGGTCAGCACCGCCAGGCCGACGTCGGCGCGGGCCAGCTCGGCCGCGGCCTCGAAGCTGTTCTGCTCGTACAGGCTGGTGATCTCGACCTCGTTGGCGAACAGGATGTCCACGTGGCCGGCGACCAGCTTGCGGAACGCCTCGCGGTGGCGATCGACGCAGAACGCGTCCGACAGCGACAGCGCCACCTGCCGCCCGGCCGCGTGCGCCGCCTCGGCCGCGCGGTAGAACGCCGCCTGCGCCGCCGGCGGGTCGAACAGGTAGCCCTCCAGGTACGTCACCTGGCTCGCCGCCACCAGACGCGGATCGACGTCCCCGGCATCCAGCGTGACGCAGGCGCCCAGGAACGTGTTCATCGTCCGCTGCCCGTCCGGCGTCACCAGGATCAGGCAGCGGGCCGTGGGCGCGCTGTCCAGCAGCGGCGCGGTCGGGAAATGCACGCCGATGGCGCGGATGTCGTGGCGGAACACCGTGCCCAACTGGTCGTCCGCCACCTTGCCGACATAGGCGACCTTCGCCCCCAGCGCGGCGGCCACGGCGCAGGAGTTGGCGACCGAGCCGCCGCTGCTCTCCTGCCCCGGCGGCATGGCGGCATACAGCGCATCGGCTGCCTCCGCGTCGATCAGCCGCATCGCCCCCTTGTGCATGTTGTGGCGGGAGAGAAAGGCCTCGTCGGCCCGGGCCACCACATCGACGATGGCGTTGCCGATGCCCAGGATATCGTAAGTCGCTTCAGTCACGTGTCATTTTCCTTTTGGCGGATGCGCCCTGACCGCCGCCTCGTTGACGTCCACGCCCCAGCCGGGGCGGTCAGGGAGAACAAGCGCGCCGTTCTCCATCATCGGGGCGTTGATGAAAAGCTCGTCCCGCCAGGCAACGCTGTCGATGTCGATCTCCATCACCCGGAAATTCGGCACCACGGCGCAGAAATGCGCGCTGACGGCCGAGCACAGGTGCCCGTAGTAGTTGTGCGGGGCGACGTTGACCTCGTACGCCTCGGCCATGGCGGCGATCTTGATCGACTCCAGGAAGCCGTTCCAGATCACGTCGATGATGGCGACGTCCGTCGCGTAGGCATCCAGAAACGGCCGGAAGGCGCGCCGGCCGGTGACGGATTCCAGCGACGCGATCGGGCAGGGCGCCTTGCCGCGGATCAGCGCCAGCGAGGCCGGGTCCCAGGTGTCGATCTCCAACCAGGCCAGGTCGAACGGTTCCACCGCCTTGGCGACCTGCAGGTTGCCCTCGGTCTTGAAGTGGTAGTTCACGTCCAGGTGCAAGCCCATGTCCGGCCCGGCGCCTTCCCGGAACGCCGCCAGTTGCTTGCGCAGCGAGGCCAGCACCGAGCGGTCGCAGTTCAGTTCCGGATAGCCTGGCGAGCGGCCGAAGCCGGGGACGAAGCTGGTCAGCTTTTCCCCGTCCCAAGGCAGGATGTTGGTCTTCAGCGCCGTGTAGCCGCGCCGCTTCACCTCGGCGCCGAGCGCGGCGATGTCGTCATAAGTGCGCAGCGGCGGCGCGCCGACGAGTTCATGGTCGCGCACCCGGTAGGTGCCGCAATGCGACCAGTACACCGGTATGCGCGTCCGGATCGGCCCGCCGAACAGCTCGTACACCGGCACGCCAAGCGCCTTGCCCTTGATGTCGAGCAGCGCGTTGACGATGGCGGCGATGGCCCGCTGGTTGACGCCGTTCGGCGCCTGCACCTGCTTCACGTACAGCATCGACTCGATCGCCTGCACCGCCCGCGGGTCGGTGCCAATCAGCGGTTCGGTCATGCCGTGGATCACCGCGGTCAGGCCGCGGCTGCCGTCGGCCTCGGTGTATTCCGACCAGCCGACAAGGCCGTCGTCGGTGGTAATTTTCAAGAAGGAAAAGTTGCGCCAGCCGGCGTTGGCGTGCAGGTCCTCGATCCTGGCGATCTTCATGGCGGTTCCTCTCCGGGTTGGTTTTGCCGTCAGGCTACGCGCATTGCCGTTGGAGGCAACCTTGGGCCTGTCCCGGTGGCGCCTGAGGATGAAACGTCACGATGCCCGGGCACGTGTCGCCGTCCGGACGGCTGGCGGCCTGTCATGCCCTTGCGTGCGGCAGGCGGCGGTCGTTGCCATTCCGTCATGCCGGGCGCAGGCCCGGCATCCACGCCTTGCGGTGCCGCTATCAGCAAAGGCGTGGATGGTGGGCCTGCGCCCACCATGACGGTGTAGGAACCGCCACGTCCCCGATCCCGCTTTTTGAGCGCCAATGCCGAGCACGAGCCGGGAAGCCACCCTCTGGTCAACGGATGTTTCCTGGCCCCACCGTTGAGCGTCGCCCTAAACTCCCGCCGCAGGCCAACCAGAACCGGCCGTCAACGAGGGAGAAACTGTTTCATGTTGCATCGACGCACCGTGCTGACCACCGCCGCCGCCGCGACGTTCATCCCCGCCGCCCCCGCCATCGTGCGCGCCGCCGAAACCCCGGGCGTGACCGCAACCGAGATCCGCCTGGGCAACACGGTGCCCTACAGCGGCCCCGCCTCGGCCTATGGCACCCTCGGCAAGGCCGAGGCGGCGATGTTCAAAATGGCGAACGACCAGGGCGGCTTCGCGGGCCGCAAGGTCAACTTCATCTCCTACGACGACGGCTACAGCCCGCCCAAGACGGTCGAGCAGGCCCGCCGCCTGATCGAGGAGGACCGCGTCGCCGCGCTGTTCGCCACCCTCGGCACGCCGACCAACTCGGCCATCGTGCGCTATGTGAACATGAAGAAGGTGCCGCAGCTGTTCGTGGCGACCGGCGCCGACAAGTGGGGCGACTACAAGGAGCATCCCTGGACCATCGGCTGGCAGCCCAGCTACGTCACCGAATCCCAGGTCTACGGCAAATACATTCTGGCGCATAAGCCCGACGCGAAGATCGGCATCCTGTACCAGAACGACGACTTCGGCAAAGACTACCTGCACGGCATGCGCGACGCCCTGAAGGACCGCTATGCCCACCAGGTCACCGAGGTCTCGTACGAGGTGACCGATGCGACCGTGGACAGCCAGCTCGTCAGCCTGCAATCCGCCAAGGTCGAGGTGCTGCTGACCGTCGCCACGCCGAAATTCGCCGCCCAGACGATCCGCAAGCTGGCGGAGATGCGTTGGAAGCCGCTGCATATCCTGACCGGCGTGTCGGTCTCCGTCGGCGCGGTGATGCTGCCGGCGGGACCGGAGAACGGCGTCGGCATCGTCAGCTCGGCCTACTTGAAGGACCCGACCGACCCGCGCTGGGAGAACGACGCCGGGATGAAGAAATGGCGCGAGTTCATGGCGAAGTACTACCCGGACGGCGACGTGAAGGACGGCGGCAACGTCGCCGCCTATGGCCTGACCGACACGATGATCGCCGTGCTGAAGGCCTGCGGCAACGACCTGTCGCGGCACAACATGATGAAGCAGGCGACCAACCTGCATAACCTGGAGAACCCGGTGCTGCTGCCGGGCATCCGCATCAACACCAGCCCGACCAACTACCATCCAATCCGGCAGCTTCAGCTGATGCGCTGGAACGGCAAGACCTGGGACCTGTTCGGCGACATCATCGAGGGCGCCTCGGCGGCCTGATCCCGCGGGACGCAGGTCCCTTGGCCGTCGGGACAAGAGAGGCTGAGCGCCGATCCCGCGGCCTGGGACACGAGAGGCAGGGGCCGGGTCCGTTGCCCCTCGGTCATGGCCGGGCGCAGTCCCGGCCATCCGCCGCCAGGCGTCGAAGCGCAGATGGCCGGGACAGCGCCTGTCATTACGGAGAGGGCGACGACCGTTCGCCCTACTCCGCCAGCACCGCCTCTTCCACCCCGCCCGGGCGATCCAGCACCGCCCTGGCCTTCCGGATATCCAGCGAGCCCTCCCACCAGGCGACGAAGATGGTCGCCACCGTGTTGCCGAACAGGTTGGTGATCGCCCGCGCCTCGCTCATGAACCGGTCGATGCCCAGCAGCAGCACCATGCCCGCCACCGGCACCTTGCCGTTCATCGTCGCCAGCGTCGCCGCCAGGGTGATGAACCCGCCGCCGGTCACCGCCGCCGCGCCCTTCGAGGTCAGCAGCAGCACCGCCAGGATCAGCAGGTAGTCGCTCCAGCTGAGTGGAATGTTCAGCGCCTGGGCGATGAAGCCGATCGCCATGGTGAAGTAGATCGACGACCCGTCCAGGTTGAACGCATAGCCCAGCGGCACCGTCAGGCCGACCAGCGACTTCTCGCAGCCCAGCAGCTCCAGCTTCTCCATCAGCGTCGGCATCGCCGCCTCGGACGACGAGGTGCCGAGTACGATCAGGAACTCCTCCTTGATGAAGCGGACGATCTTGAAGATGTTCAGCCCCATCATCGCCGCCACCAGGCCCATGCCGGCGAAGATGAAGATCACGCAGGTCAGGTAGAAGCACAGCATCAGGAAGCCGAGCTGCGCCAGCGCGCCGATGCCGTACTTGCCGATGGTGAACGCCATCGCGCCGAACGCGCCCAGCGGCGCCACGCGCATGATCAGCGCGATCACGCCGAACAGCCCGGCGCCGGCCTCGTCCAGCACGTGCACGATGGCCTTGCCGTGATCGCCCGGCAGGCGCGACAGCCCCAGGCCGAACAGCACCGCGAACAGCAGCACCTGCAGGATCTCGCCCTTGGTGAAGGCGTCGACCACGGTGTTCGGGATGATGTTCATCAGGAAGCCGACGACATCCTGGTGCGCCGACGGCGCGGTGTACTTGGCGATGGTATGGACGTCCAGGCTGGCCGGATCGACGTTCAGCCCGGCCCCCGGCTGCAGCACGTGCGCGACCATCAGGCCGACGAACATCGCCAGCGTCGTCATGACCTCGAAGTAGACGATCGCCTTGATGCCGATGCGCCCGACTTCCCTGGCATCAGACAGCTTGGCGATGCCGACCACGACGGTGACGAAGATGATCGGCGCGATGATCATCCGCACCAGTTTGATGAAGGCCGTGCCGAACGGCTGCATCTTCACCGCAAGGTCCGGCCAGAAATGCCCCAGCGCGGCGCCCAGGACGACGCCGATGAGGACCTGTATGTACAACCCCTTGGCCGATTTCATGGTCGTGGCCGCCATTGCCCGTAGCCTCTCTTTCCCTTACCTCTTGGCCTGCCGCGATGGCCGAAGCCCCGATTGACAAAACGAAGGTGCAACCGAATGGCTGATTTCGTCATCACCCCGCCGGCCATTACCGCGATTCCCGTTGCGGATGGTGGTTTTTTTCCTGTTCGGCGGGTTTTTTGTGTCGGACGAAACTATGCCGAGCACGCGCGCGAAATGGGCAGCGACCCGAACCGGGAGCCGCCGTTCTTCTTCATGAAGCCGGCCGACGCGCTGCTGACGAACGACGCCGATATGCCCTATCCGCCGCAGAGTACACAACTTCATCACGAAATGGAACTGGTCGTTGCAATCGGAGCGGGCGGCGCGGACATCCCCGAATCGAAGGCGCTGGACCACGTCTGGGGCTATGCCGCCGGCCTCGACATGACCCGCCGCGACCTGCAGAACGCGGCGAAGAAGGAGGGCAAGCCCTGGGACATGGGCAAGGGTTTCGACCATTCCGCCCCCATCGGCCTGATGGTCCCAGCCGCGCGCATCGGCCACCCGTCCCGCGGCCTGATCGAACTGAAGGTCAACGGCACGGTGCGCCAGACCTCCGACCTGTCGAAAATGATCTGGAGCGTGCCGGAGACGATCGCCTGTCTCTCCGGCCTGGTGACGCTGGCGCCCGGCGACCTGATCTTCACCGGCACGCCGGAGAACGTCGCCGCGGTCGCGCGCGGCGACGTGCTGGAAGGGGTGGTGGAGGGCGTCGGCACCGTCAGGACGCGTATCGTCTGATGCCTTTGCTGCGCGTTGCCACCTGGAACATCAACTCGCTGCGGCTGCGCATCGGCCTGCTCGACCGGCTGGTCGAGGCGCTGCGCCCGGACGTGATCTGCCTGCAGGAGACCAAGGTCCCGGACGAGCTGTTCCCCGCCGAGGCGCTGCGGCCGCTGGAATTCCCGCACACCGTGTTCCGCGGCATGAAGGGCTACAACGGCGTCGCCATCCTCTCACGCGTGCCGCTGGCGGTGCATGAAATCGCCCCCGACTGGTGCGGCAAGGGCGATTGCCGGCACATCGCCGCGACGCTGCGGACGCCGCGCGGGCCGCTGGAGCTGCACAATTTCTACGTCCCGGCTGGCGGCGACGTGCCGGACCGGGCGGAGAACCCGAAATACGGCCACAAGCTGGATTTCATCGCCGAAACTCGGCTGTGGTTCGCGGCGCGCACCGGCCTGGCCCGCTCGATCCTTGTCGGCGATCTGAACATCGCGCCGCTGGAGAACGACGTCTGGAGCCACCGGCAACTGCTGGACGTGGTCAGCCACACGCCGGCCGAGGTGGCGGGGCTGACCGCCTGGATGCAGGCCGGCTTCATCGACGCGGTGCGGCATTTCGTGCCGGCGGACCAGAAGCTGTATTCCTGGTGGTCGTACCGCAACCGCGACTGGCGCCAGTCCGACCGCGGGCGGCGGCTGGATCATATCTGGGTGACGCCGGACCTGAAGCCGGCGCTGAAAAGCCAGGCTATCCTGAAGGACGCCCGCGACTGGCCGCAAGGCTCGGACCATGTGCCGGTGTGCGTGGAGATGCGGGTCTGACGCCAGGCAGCGCGGCATTTCACCGCTGCGCCATCGTCATGGCCGGGCGCCAGTCCATACCCGCTGACTTGGCGCGGCGTGAGGCGCAGTCGTTCCCACCACGTCATGGTGGGCGGAGGCCCCATTGGCGTTAAAACAGGGCTGGCTGTTGCCTCCTCGTCGTGGCCCGGCTTGTCCCTACGCAATGCACACATCCTGGAAAAGAGTCGGAAATGATCGTAAACTCAAGTGCTTGCCTGGGCGCCAAGAGCGTTCCACCATCGTCATGGCCCGGCTTGTCCGGGCCACCTGTCGCGGCACAAGTGCTGGAATAGGTGGCCCGGACAAGCCGGGCCATGACGGAATGGCAAGCATCGTACCGCCGCCACGCTATTTTAACGCCAATGGGGCGGAGGCCCACCATCTACGCCTGGCGGTGCCGAACCAGACAAAGGCGTGGATGGCGGCCCTGCGGCCGCCATGACGATAGGCGATGGCCGCCGTTTGGCCGTCTCTTTAGTAGCGCGCATACGGTGCCGGTCCCGGCTATCCGTGCTTCGACTGTCAGGGGTGAATGGCCGCGATCGGCGCCCCGCCACGGCGGAGACAGAACGCCCGCCGCTCAGAACTGCGCGTGCAGGCGCAGCGCGAACACCGAAACCGGCCCGCGCTGCTGGTTGTAGGCCGGGTTGTTGACGAACTGGTAGTCGGCGGCGATATTGGCCCAACTGAACGCGGCGAAGTTGTAATACGTCTCCACGATCGATTCGGGGCCGGACTTGAACAGCGCCCCATCGCCGACGATGCCGCCCAGGCCGCCCGCCGCCAGATACCGGCTGCCGATCGCCGAGATCTCGTTGATGGCGGTCGCCAGCCCGACGGTGTCGTTGGGACGCCCCCAGCGTGTGCCGGCCAACGACAGGCCGACGGTGACCGAGGCGTTGATGTCGGTGAACGCGTCCTCCTCCACCCCGCCCTGCGACCAGCCGCCCTTCACGAACATGCCGAGGTCGGGGACGATCTGCTGTTCCAGGTTGAAGCCCACCCCGTACTTGCTGCGGTAGTTGCGGACCGCGCCGGTCGAGGGGACGGTCCCGGTGGCATAGCCCAGCGCCAGCGCATCCGAGTAAGTGCCGAGGTTGCCGCGCGACAGCCAGTACAGCAGCTTGATCTTGCCCGGCTGGTCCCACAGCGTGTGCCGTTCTTCCAGCTCGGTGACGAACTGGGTCTGCTGCAACAGCGGCAGGCTGAGGTGGATGCTGTTCGGCTCGGCCGGCATGTCGAACAGGCCGACCCTGGCGGCGTAGCGGCCCTCATACCACTCCGCCGCCGCGCCGTAGGTCACGCCCCAGGCATCCGCCGCGTAGTCGAAGGCGCCAATGTCGAGGATCGCCCAGTTCAGGAAGTCGTTGCGCGGATCATGGGCGTATTTGTTGGTGTCGAAGATGTCCACCACCGAGAACTTGCCGACGGTGAACACGAGCCGGTTCGCGGTCTGGGTGCCGGCAAGCTGGTTGAGGTCGGCATCGATCTTCTCGATCCCGCCGCCGAGGTTGATGGTCTGGCGGAAAAAGGCGCGGGACATGCGGTAATACGGATCGGTCTGGCCCAGCTTGTAGGCCTCGCCGCTGAGGTAGCCGGCGACGCCGAAGCTGTTGCCCAGCCCGAAGCCCTGGTCGACCTCGGGATTGAGCCAGATCTCGGCGCCCTGCCAGGGACGGAAGCCGAGATAGAGGGTGGCGTCGAAAGTTTCGCGCCCGTTGGCGTCCGCCGGCAGGCTCTGCGGTCCCTCGAAAGGGGAGCGAAACCCCGGCTGCAGCTGCTGGGTGTAGGTGGTCTGGCCGTGGATCGCCCATTGTTCCGTGGTCACCTGCGCGGCCTGTTCCGGCGTGACCGGAACGGGTTCCGGTTGTGGCGTCGGACCGGAGGTCTGCGCCAGGGCGGCGCCAGGTGCGCACAGCACGGTGGCCAGGACAAGGCCGCCAAGGCAGCTGGCCGGGCGGAGAGCGGAGGACAGGTGGCGCATAGGGCCTCGACGACAGAAGGTGAGATGCGACTCATTCGCATTTGCATTTGCCTTAGCCCAGCATTGCAGTCCGGGCAAGCCCCAAATTGGCCGGACGGCGCTGTCGTCCGTCCCGCCGGCTTTTGATGCCGCCGCCGGCGTCGGTTCCATGCGGTGCCTTCCGTGTGCCGCCCTGGAACCTGCGGGCAGCAGCGCCGTGCCGCGGCAGCCACTGCCGTTGCAAGCCGGCCAACCGGCGTCAGGTATCGTCGGCGGACGACGAAGCCGATAGCACGCCAGCGGTTTCGTCCAACGACCGGCTTGGATCGCAAGCGCGCCGTCCGCTCCCGCGCGTGATGCATGGAAACCGGACGTTCAGCGGCGGGGGTGATCGGCCGGCGTCGCGTCCGTTGCCGCGGAAACGACGCCAACCATTCGATTTGCCGGCGGCCAGGCGTCGCCCCTTACCGCGGCTTGGCTGGGACCACTTCGATATCGTCAAGGCCCGTGTAGCGATAGATCAGCAACGACAAAACCCAGGCGCCGATGAAGACGCCGATGATCGCAAAGCCCAGGTTGTTGAAGTTGTCGTTCAGCAGGCCGATGCCATTCCAGAACCGGCCTTGAAGCCCAAGTTGCCCACTGATGAGGCCAAGTCCTTCGATGCCGCCGATCAGTACTGCCACCACGACGGAAACCGCCGTGATCACCAGGTTATAGTACAGCTTGCGCATCGGCTTGATGAACGCCCAGTTGTAGGCGCCGAGCATCAGGACGCCATCGGTCGTATCGATCAAAGACATGCCGGCCGCGAACAGGGCCGGGAAAACCATGATCGACCAGATCGACATGCCCTTGCCCGCCTGTGTCGCGGACATGCCCAGCAGAGCGACCTCGGTCGCGGTATCGAAGCCCAGGCCGAACAGGAAGCCGAGCGGCAACATGTGCCAACTGCGGGTGACCAGGCGAAACAGCGGGCGGAACAGCCGTGCCAGGAAGCCGCGGCTGTTCAGCAGCGTGTCAAAATCCTGGTTGGCGAACGCGCCGCCACGCCGCACGGCGTGGAAGGTGCGCCACACCTCGATCAGGATCACCACGTTCATCGCGGCGACGGCGAACAGGAACAGCGTGGAGACCGACGTGCTGACAATCCCGCCAACGCCCTTCCAGGCCTGGAACCGCGACGACATGGCCGCCGTCGTCAGCGCAATGGCCGCGGCCACCAGCACGACGACAGCCGAATGCCCCATCGAGAACCAGAACCCGATGCCCATGGGACGCTTGCCGTCCTGCATCAGCTTGCGGGTGACATTGTCGATCGCGGCGATATGGTCTGCGTCGACCGCATGCCGCAGCCCAAAGCTGTAGGCGAGCAGGGCCGAGCCCAACAGGATCGGCTGTTCGCGAAAAATGGAAAGCGCCCAGGCCCAGACGCCAACGTTGGCGGCGATCAGCAGGGCATAGAGGCCGATCAGCCGCCCGCGCAAGTCAGCGGAGCGATCGTCGAAGGTATGAAGAACGTGCCTGAACATAAAGCGGAACCACGCGTGACGTCTCTGTCGCTGCCACCCTGGTTCGCCCCGCAGGCGCGGCACGAATCCATCGGAGCACCCCGTCCGATGCGGCGGCATTGACGCCTGCGATGGCAGGTCTCCTGGCTTGCGGGTCCGCGCTGGTCACCGCCTTCCCGGGTACTCCAGTGGCGTCCTGGTGACCAACTCTCCGCCTACAGTTGCGGGGGCAGCCATGGCCTTGCACCATGTTCCCTTTTCATCCCCTGCCGGGGAACCATCGGCGTCACTTTAGTTGCCGCCGAACCGTACGGTCAATGAATTATCTCCGCGCCGATGCCGCGCACCACGTGTGACATTTGTTCCAATCGAAACGTGGGCTGCCCGGATTTGGTGTCCCACTGTTCAATGTCTGCGCCGGGTCAGGCACGAGCCTCCGCCGATGCATCGTCCGTCGATCCGGGCATGCTGCCGTTGCCCTCCGCGCACCACGTCCGCCAGGCATGTCGCAGCGCTGCCCCCAGGTTCTTGCCGAACCGCGGCGCGTCGCACAGCGGGCTGCGCCGCACCTGCTCCCGCAGGGCCGCCCGCAGGCTGGCCAGCGCCGGCAGGTCCGCGGCGCGGGCGGCCGCCATTTCGATGTATGCCTCGACCGAGTCCGTCACCCAGTCGGCCAGCCCGGCGTTGCTCATGTGGCTGAGGGAGTGCCGCGCGGCGAAGAACTCGCCTGGCAGCGTGATCGTCGGCACGCCCATCCACAGCGCCTCGCAGGTGGTCAGGCCGCCGGAATAGGGGAACGGGTCGAGCACGATGTCGATGTCGCCATATTCGCCCAGGAACGTCCGGTGCCCGGACGGTCCCCGCAGGTCCAGCCGGTGCGCGGCGATCCCGTGGTCCGCGAAGGCGGCGCGCAGCCGATCGGCGGTGGTGGTTTCGCTGAGTTGCTGGGTCTTCAGCACCAGCCGGGCGTCGGGAATGCGCCGCAGGATCGCCGCCCAGGTGTCGATCACCCGTGGCGTGATTTTCGCCAGGTTGTTGAAGCAGCCGAAGGTGACGTGGCCGTTGGCCAGCGCCGGCAGCGGCACCACGTCCGGCGCGTGCGGCGGCGGGCTATAGCAGACATAGCCGTCGGCCAGGCGCAGCAGCCGCTCGCTGTACAGCGGCTCGAACCCGCCCGGCGTCTCCCACCGGTCGGTCAGGAACCAGTCCATCTCCGGCAGGCCGGTGCTGTGCGCCTGCATGCCGACCCACTTGATCTGCACCGGGGCCAGGCGGTTGGCGCAGGCGGTCATGCGGCCAGCCTCGCCGTAGCCGCCCAGGTCGAGCAGGATGTCGATCCCCCGCTCCCGCGCCGCCTCGGCCAGGGCGGTATCGCTCAGGGCGTCGATGTCCACCCACGCCTGCGCCACCGCGCGGAACCGGCGGGCGATCGGGTCCGTGGCCGTCGTGTTCTGCGACAGGCACACCACGCTGAAGGCCCGCGGATCGAGCGTCTCGATCCCGGCCACGGTCAGCCAGCCAACCGGATGCGACCGCAGCGAGCCGGACAACAGCCCCACTGTCAGCGGGCGCTCCGGTTCGGGCGTGTTGGCGAAAGGCGGAACGGTCGTCCGCGGCAGGCGCGTGGCGCAGGCCCGCGCCGCCGCCAAAAGTTCCGTGCCGGTAGTGGCATCGCGGTACGGCAAGGTGTTGCACAGGGAACGCCGCGGCATCACCGATTCGGGGCCGAGATCGATGGCGCGCCGGGATATCGCCACCGCCTCTTCCTGAAGGCCGAGATAGACGGTGGCATTAGCGAGGTTGCTCAGCACCGCGCTGTCCGGCCCGATCGTATCGGCCGCTTCCTGGAGCAGCTCGTGGGCCTCGACATAACGCTGGCTGCGCAGCAGCACCGCGCCCAGGTCGTTGCGCATCCAGGCATTGTCTGGCGCCAGGTCCATCAGCCGGCGCAGCGTCGCCTCGGACTCCCGCAAGCGGGTAGTTCGGCACAGCAGCGACGCCAGCAACGACAGTGGCAGCACCGCATCGGGCGCCAGCGCGACGGCGGCTTCCAGTGCGTCGATCGCCTCTGGCCGCCGTCCCAGCCGCTCCAGCAACAAGCCGCGGCCAAGCTGGGCTGCCAGATTGAGCGGGTCCTGCTCTCCCGCCACTGTCAAGCGTGCCAGTTCCGCCTCGGCCTCACCAGCCTTGACGGCAACCTCCACGTTGTTCAGCACGTACTCAGGCGTTGTCGGCTTCAGCGTCTGCGCCCGGACGAAGGCGGTCAGTGCCCGCTTCGGATCGCCGCCAGCCAGGAAGGCCAGGCCGAGCGCGTTCCAGGCCTCGGCATCGTCGGGCGCGACGCCGCAGCCGCGCAGCAGCAGGTCGCGCGCCTCCTCCGCCTGGCCACGCTGCAGCAGCATGGCGCCGAGCGCGACCAGCGCCTCCCGCCGGACCGGGTTCAGCGCCAGCACCTGGCGATAGGCGTCCTCGGCCTGCTCCATGTCATCGACGGCGCGGTAGCTTTCCGCCAGGCGCAGCAGCGGTTCGTCCCAGTCCGGCAGCCGGACCGCCACGTTGCGCATCAAGGTGCGGGCGTAGCCGCGGTCGCCGGCGCGGTCCTCGGCGATCGCCAGGTTCAGCAGCGTTGCCGGGGGCGCCTCGCCGCATGCCAGCGCCAGGCGCAGCGGCGCCAGGGCTTCCTGAAACCGGCCATCCGCCAGCAGCGCGACGCCGGCGGCCGCGTGCGCCGCGCCGCCGTGGGGCAGGACGTCAATCGTCATGGCGGATGGTCTCCAGTGTCACCACGATTCCGGGGACAGGGACCCCCGATTCCTGCCGTGCCGCCAAGCGAGCGGAGCGCACGACGCGGAACCCGGCGGCGATGGCGGCCTCGTGCACGTAGGTCGCGGCATGGGCGTAGCGGCCCAGCTGTTGCAGCGCCCAGTTTCCGTCGCCGGGCACCCCGCCGTCGCGATCCGGCAGCAGTTCCTCGACCGAGAACACGAACCAGCCGCCCGGCAGCAGCCGCGCCTGCACCAGCGCCAGGATCTCCTCCAGCGCGCCAAAGTAGCATAACATGTCGGCGGCCAGGATCAGCGGCCAGCGCTGCGGGTGCGCCGTCAGATCGGCGATGACGTCGGCCTCGCGCAGCTCGTCGTAGATCTTCTTGGCGCGGGCATAATCGAGCATGCAACGCGACAGATCGACGCCGGTGAAAGGCCCCATCGGCAGGTCGTTGATGGCGACAGCTGCCAGCCCGGTCCCACAGCCGAGGTCGAGGACCGGGCCGACCGGCTGCCCGGCGGCGATCTTCGGATGCGCCAGCAACGCTTGGCGGATTGCGCCGGGGATACTGTAGCCGAGCGAAAGCAGGTTCGCTTCGAACCGGCTGGCATAGCCGTCGAACACCGCCCGGACGTAGCTCTCGGGCGCGCGGCTTGCCATGGGCAAGGCGCCGGACGCCATCACCAGGTGCCGCACATAGGGATCGTCCGGGCCGAGCTTGTAGGCTTCCTGATAGGCCACGGCGGCGTCCTGATGACGGCCGAGGCTGGACAGCGCGTGGCCCTTCATGCCGAAGGTGCAGGCATCGGCAATGCCCTGCCGGCGTGCCTGTTCGGCCAGCTTCTCGGCCCCGGTGAAGTCGCGGCGGCGCAGGCACAGCAGGATCGCGGCGTTGCGCAGGGCGACGTTGGCCGGCAACAGGGCAATGCCGTCGGTCAGGACCCGAAGCGCGGCGTCGGCGTCGCCGGCGGCTTGCAGGGCGACCGCCAGGATTTCCCGCCAGAACGGCTCTTGCGGCCGCGCCGCCAGTGCTTCCGACAGGCAGGCCACCGCGTCGGCGGCATGGCCGAGATTGAGCAGCGCCCCGCCCAGCACCGCCTTGGCCTGCGCGTCGTCCGGGGCGAGGATGACGGCTTCCGCCGCGTCCCGCGCCGCTCCTTCCGGATCGTCCAGCCGGCTGCGCACGTCGGCGCGGCAGATGCGTAGTGCGGGCTGCGCCGGTTCCGCGTCGATCGCGCTGTCCAGGTCCGCCCGCGCCCGGTCCAGGGCGCCCTCGTTGATCGCCAGTTGCGCGGCCAGGATGGTCAGTTGCGGCGATGGCGGCGCCATGCGGCGCGCTGCCGCAACCAATGGCCTTGCCGCGCCGATGCGGCCGGCCCGGAGCAGCGTGGCGGCGCGGGCGCACAGCGTGCCGGCGTCGGTGGTAACCTCGATCGTGTCCATAAGGCAGAGCTCCTTTTGAGCCGTTGAAGAAACAATCAGACCAGGATGCCCTGCGCCTGCACCGACAGCGACGTCATGTCGGTCGTCGTGGCGGTGGACGAGGATGCGTTGGAACCGGCGGCGAGCAGGTAGCGCTGGAGGAAGCTCTCGACGAATTTGGGGTCCTGGAACCGGGTGACGTCCAGCTGGCTGCTGATTGCCTTCTCCTGGGCTTCCAGCGGCTGGAAGGCGATCTCCTGCGGAATGCCGAGCGCGGTGGTCACGACCGTGCGCAGCGTCATGTTGCCGAGGATCTGGTCCACCGAGGTGATCGACGAGGCCTGCGACCTGAATGCCAGCGCGTTCGACAGGCCGGGCGTCACCGAATCTTCGTTCTTCTGCCAGACGGCGGTCGCATAGGCGTTGGCGATGCTCGCGATGGCGGAGGCGTTCTGGATGGATGTCAGCCCGTTGGCGGCGAAGTTGTAGGTCTGCGCCAGCGTCTTCCAGCGGGTGTCGCTGAGCGTGTTGGCCAGGGAACTGGAATCGCTGAGGTTCGAGGTCAGCGCCTGGGTTGCGAGGGCAGTGTAGCCGATCTGGTCGCTCATGCCGTTGGCGGTGAGCAGCACGTTCATCACCGCGGGATCGCTGAGCAGTTGCGTCACGCTCTTGGCGGAGTTCACCGCGTTGGTGAAGGCGGCGATGGCGGTCTTGACGTCCGGCTGCGCGGCGGTAGCCTTGACGTCCTGCGTCTGGTTCTGCTCGGCCTGCTGCAGCGCCTGGGCAGGCGATTGTCCCGACGCGCCGGCCGATTGCGTGCCGGTGCCGTAGATTGTGTCCAGCAGGCTGTTGCCGCTGCCGGACGCGGTGCCGTACAGCGTGGTCAGGTAGCTGGGATAGTCGCTCATGGCGGCATCCGCCTCAGGGCTGTCCCGCCAGGCCGGCGGTGATCGACTCGTTGATGCTGATCAGGAAGTCGAAATCCGGCGACTCCTGGTCCATTTCCCGGTGCACGGTCAGCCCGACCGACAGGATCGCGCCGCGCAGCGGCGGCGGCAGGGCGTTGGCGGGATCGCGCATCAGGTCACTGACCATGATCCATAGCCGGCGGTTGTCGGCCAGGGCGCGGACCTGCTGAATCACCGATCCGCCGCGGGCGGCCTTCAGGCCGGCGGTGGCCTCGCGGAAGACGTCGGCCTCCTGCTCGCGCTGCGAGCGCAGCCGCGACGTGGCCTGGTAGGCTTCGAGGGCGTGGGTCGTGCTCAGCATGGCTGTCCTGCTTCTTTCGGAATGGCGGCGTTCGTGGTGCGGCCCAGGACCGAGTCCTCGTACTGGATGATCCGCCGGACCAGCTTCAGGGCCTGGTAGCAGTTGTCTTCCTCGGCGGCGATCAGCGCCTGCTCCAGCACCAGGCGGACGGCCTCCGAGGTGGTTGCCGCCTGGAACTCGGCGATGAAGTGCCGGGCCGCTTCCAGCCCGGCCTCGCGTTCGGTTTCGTTGCCGATATAGGCGGATTGTAGCGCGAAGTAGATCCGCCGCGCCGGGCTGTCGGCCTGGTCGGGCGGCATGATCTGCTTGCCGAACAGGAACCGCGCCTTCGCGGTCAGCTCGATGCGCGACCTGGTACGGAAGCGTATCGGCGCGCCATTGACGATCATGACTTCGCCCTGACGCAGCTCCAGAACGAGATTCGACATCGTGTACCTTCCGCGGCGCGCAGGGATGACGCGGCCCTGGTTGCGAGCACGTTCGCCGGCGGAGCCCGCGCGGGACCCGCCGGCGCTCCTGCATCGTTACTTGAACAGGCTCAGCAGTGTCTGCGGCGCCTGGTTCGCCAGCGACAGGGCCTGCGTGCCAAGCTGCTGGCGGATCTGCAGCGCGGTGAGCTGGGCCGATTCCTTCGCCAGGTCGGCGTCGATCAGCGAGCCCATCCCGCTGTTCAGCGCGTCGATCTTGTCGTTGTTGTAGGTGACCTGGTTGTTGACGTAGTTGATCGCGGAGCCAATGGTGTTGAGTTCTGTGCCGACTTTATTCGCCATTTTCGCGAACACACCGTTCGCCGTGATATACCCCGCGATTTTCTGCACCTCGGTTGCGAATGTGCCCCCCACGGCGGTCGCTGCCAGTGCGGTGGCATTGAAGGCGATCGAGCCATAGAGCGCTGAGCCGCCGAATGTGGCGACGCCGTAGGTTGCTCCGACCTCGTTCCTGATGAGCGAGGTTCTGCCGAATGTGCCGCTGCTGCCGGTAATATTGCCGATTAGTGTCTTGCCGTTGTAGCTCGCGTCCTGGATGTAGCCTTTCACGTTGGCAAGCTCAGCATTGTATTGCGTGATGTAGTTCGTCCGGTCAGACCCCTGCACGCTGCTGTCTGACAGCTTCACCAGCAGCTGGCGCATGCTGCCCATCATGTTGGAGATATTGTTCAGGCCGGACTGCGTGACGCTCAGCAGGCCCTGCGCGCCGCCAAGCTGCTGGTTGGCGCTGGTCAGCGCCCCGACGGTGGAGCGGATGCCCTGCGCGATGGCATAGGCGGCGCCGTCATCGGTGGAGTCGGCAACGCGATAGCCGGTGGAGATCTGCTTCTGGGTGGCGGCGAGCTGCTGCTCCGTGGCGTTCAGCGACTGCAGCGCGACCATAGCGCCCATGTTGGTGTTGATAGAGTTCAAGGACATGGCGTCTGACCCTTTGGGTGGAAATCACATGCCCGCCTCTTGCGAGCTCATGTTGAACCATGCCGGAGAAAGGTTAACAGCTGATGAATCAAACGAAGTTTTTTACGCGACCGGCAAATAGGTGGACAATGACAGCGTGCCTTCGCTGACGATCATGCGGTACGACATCTGCAGCTGCGTCTGCACCGCAGTGAGCTTGGACAAGGTCGTCGTCATGTCCGCGTCCTGCACCGCGGAAACCTGCCCGGTCAGCGCCGTGGCGGTATCCGAAAGTTGGGTCTGCGTCGCGGTCAGCGCCGACTGGCGGTTGCCCAGCACGCCGACGTCGGTCGCCATCGCGCTGACCACGCCGTTCAGGGTGGTCATCGTGTCCTGCACCAGCGGCATGAAATTCGAATCGCCGGTCTGGGTGCTCGACAGCGAGCCGACGATCGCGAGCGAGCGCATCAGGTCGAGCATGTAGGATCCGGTGGGCGTGCTGGTGGTGGCGGCGCTGGCGTTCTGGTTCGCCAGCAGCCCGATGCGTACCGAGCTGCCGTCCTGGGTCTGCACCACCTGCTGGCCGACGGTGCCCGATTGCATGTTGGCGGAAAACGGCGCGTTCGCGATGGCATCCGTCACCGTCGTGCTGAGCGTGACGCCAGAAACGTTGTTGAGGTAGTCCGACACCGTTTGATTGATCGTGCCGTAGAAGTCCGGGGAGGTCGAGGTCAGGATCGAATCCGGGTTCGGCACCGGTGGGTTGGCAGTGTCCTGGCCACCGAAGACGTAGACGCCGCCATCCTGCGTGTCCAGCAGGTTGGCGACCTGCACCAGCGCGTCGCGGGCCTGGGCCGCGATGGTGTCCACCTCCTGCGACGACGTGCTGTTCAGGTTGGGCATGGCGGCGACGAAGGTGGCGGCGATCTGCTGCAACTGGGTCATCGCCGTCTGCGTCACCTGCATCCGCCCGGTCGCCTGGCTGATGTTGTTCTGGTAGGTCTGCAGCGTGGCCAGTTGCGGATTGAGGTCCAGCGCCACGCTGGCGCCGCTGCCCAGCTCGGCATAGGTCTGCGCCACCAGGCCGGTGCTGGCCTGCTCGGTCAGCGTATTGAGCTGCTGGTGCACGTCAAGGGCGTTGGCGACCAGGGTGTTCAGGAAGCTGTAGCCGGAGCCGACCGATCCGACGCCGCTCATTGTACCGCCTGTAACAATTGATTGAACATGCTCTGCACCGCGGCGATGATGCGGGCGTTGACGCCGTAGGCGTTCTGCAGGGCGATCATCTGCGACATCTCGGTATCCATGTTCACCCCGCTGACCGACGATATCTTCGTGTTCAGGCTGGTCTGCAGCGCCTGCTGGGTGGTCAGGTCGCTGGTCGTGGTGGCGCTGGCCTGCGACTGCGAGGCGACCAAGTCGGTGGCGTAGTCGGCCAGTGTCGCCGGGGCACTGAACGGCGCGGACAGCGTGCCGCCGGGGCCGAGGCCGCTGGTGTTGAATTTGTATTGATTTAGTGACGACCAGGTGGCCCCGCTCGCCTCATCGCTGCCGAACGTGTAGTCCAGCACATTGCTGATCACGCCGGTGAAGCCGGCCAAGTCGTTTGGGTTTAGCGTGGACGCGCCAGTGCTATCGACACTGGTGCCATCGCGCACCAACGAGGCGGTCTTCGTCACACTGGAATTGACCTGGATCGTCGCCGCGTAGCCGACGTATCCGCTCTGCGTCGGACTGCCGCTGCCGGTCGGCAGTTTGCCGCTTCCGTCGGTGAACAGGGTCAGCCCCTGCGCGTCGAACCTTGTGGACAGGCCATAGGCGAACTCATCCAGTTCCGCCTGCGCCGTCGGCAGGGTGGTGTCGCGCAGGGTGATGTCGGCGCCGATCTGCCCGCCCTGCAACTGGCTGGTGACGTCGATGGTGTTCAACATGATCCCGGATAGGATCTTCGGATAGTAGGAAGCCGGCGCGGCAGTCTCGGCACGAATCGAGAACGGTCCGCTGCCGTTCTGGCCGCGGTCCGTCGGCAGGACCAGGCCGGACGGGGTGAACACCGACAGCGAGCCGTCCGGCTGTGCCGCCGTCTTGACGTTGATCAGGCCCGACAGGGTCTGCACCGCCGCATTCCGCTGGTTCTCCAGATCCGCGGTGCTCTGGCCTTCCTGCTTCAGGGTGACGATCTGGGTGTTGAGCTGGCCGATCGTCCCCAGCGTGCTGTTCAGCGTGCCGACTGCCGAGACCAGGTCGTCCTCGGCGCCCTGGCGCTGCGTCGTGTAGGCCGTGCTCAGGCTGTTGATCCCCTGCGCCAGGGTGGTTGCCGCCGATACCACCGCATTCTGCTGGGTCTGGCTGCTCGGGTCGGTCAGCAGGGTGGAGAAGCTGTCCTGCAGCTTGCCCAGCAGGCTGCCGATATCAGTTCCCGAGCCGGGGGTGCCCAGCACGCTGTCGATCGCCTGCAGCGCGGTCTGCGTCGTGGTCAGGCCGGTGACCGTGGCGTTCTGCTCCAGCGCCGACGATTGCAGCGCCTGGTCGACCCGCACGGTTGCCGGGCCGGTCCACACGCCCAGGCCCTGGCCGTTGGCGGTCAGCGCCTCCTGGTTGCTGACCTCGGCCGCATAGCCGGGCGTGTTGGCGTTTGCGACGTTCTGCGAAATGACCGCGAACCCGGCGTGGATGTTCGCCAGGCCGCTGGTGGCAATCGAAAGCGCGGAATCGAGGCTCATCGGTCAGCGGCGCCCTCAGGTCTTCATGTTGATGGTGACCTGCAGCATCTGGTCGGAACTGGTGACCACCTTGGCGTTCGCCGAGTAGGCCTCCTGCGCGACGATCAGTTGCGAGAATTCAGTGGCGATGTCGACGTTGGAGTTCTCGACCGAGCTGGTCACCAGGCTGCCGGCGCCGTTGGTGTTGACGGCGTTCGCCAGCGGCTGGCCGCTGGTCGTGGTGGCGCTGAAGGCCTGGCCGTTCTGACGCTGCAACTGGTTGGGGTCGTTGAAGGTGACCAGCGGGATCTGCGCGATCGTGCGCGACTGGCCGTTGTTGTAATTCACCACGACGTCGCCGTTTTCCTGCATGGTGACGCTCGAGTAGCTGCCGGGCGGCACGCCGTCCTGGGTCAGGCCCTCCAGATTGTAGGTGGTTCCGGCATACTGGGTGAGGCCGCTGGTGCCGCCATAGGTGCCGAGATTGAGCATGATGGGCTGGGAGCCGCTGGAGCCGAAAGGGGCATTGAATCGCAGCCACGCCGCCGAGCCGGCGGTGGGGGAGGTGGCGTCGGAGGTGGTGAGCGCCAAACTACTGCTCGGGTCCGACACAACACTTCCGATCGTGCCGTCGGGAACCGTGATTCCGGTCGTTGAGCCGAACACGATATCGGCGGAGCCGCAATCGGTCGTGGTGCCAGTGTTGCTCACCGCCTTGATGTCGAGCGTCCAGTCGTTCGACGAGGTCTGCGACCAGTTCAGGTCGATCGTTTGCGCGGTGCCTAGGGAATCGTACACTGTGATCTGCGACGACAGTGGCGAGGTTGTGGTGGCGGTTCCGGACGCCGGCGTGGCCGGCAGGTTGGCCGACAGCGTCACCTTGGTCGTCGCCTGCGGATTGTAGCTGGTCTGGGTGACCTGGATCGGCACCAGGGCATTCTGGTTGATCGCGCCTTTCGAGATATCCGCCGTCCAGCCGTTCAGGTACTGCCCGGCAGTGTTCACCAGGTAGCCCTCGGCATTCATCGAGAAGTTGCCGTTGCGGGTGTAGTACTGCTCGGGATCGAAGGTGGGAACGTTGTTGACGATGCCGGTGGCCTGGGAGACGGCGAAGAAGCCCTGCCCGGTGATGGCCAGGGCCAGCGGGTTGTCCGACTGGGAGACGGTGCCCTGGACGTTGTTGACATAATCCGGCTGTGCCACGACTGCGCCGGATTCGTTGACGGTCGCGGTGCTGGTGGTGAGGTAGTCCTGGAAGCTGGTGTCGACGCGCTTGTAGCCGGTCGTCTGGCTGTTGGCGACGTTGTCGCTGATATTGCCGAACGCCGCGGACTGCGCGTTGAGGCCGCTGATCGCGGTGCTGAGCGCCCCAAACAACGACATTGCCAAAACCCTCCTGGTTTGCTGCGCCGTCCGTCAGCACAATCCGTGCCAGACTGAAGTATCGGCATTTCCTTGACCTGGAGCCCGGCGGCAACGGCAGGTGACGACCTGCCGGCAGAAAAAGCCCGGCAATAAATGCCGCTTCACGCGCGGAAATCGCGGCCGCCCGGATATTTTGCCTTGGCCCGAAGCTTGCGTCGGCGCAGGAAAATCCGCGTGGCAGGAGATCCGGTATTGCCAGCCGCCATCGCGACCATGCCATCGAATGGCCCGGCCGCCGCCATTTCGCCTGCGCAGTCGCCCCCGGCCCACGCCGGGCCAGGCTTCCTCCAGGTGCTGCAGACGCTGAACGCCGCGCCGGGCGAGGCGGAAACCACGCCCGCGGCCGCGGCGGACGCAACGGAACCGTCCGCCTCCGGTGGCGACGCGCAAACGGATCCCCTGGCGAGCAGCACCCGGCCGGAGCCACCCGCCGACAGCGCGCAATCATCGGCCACGGGCGCCGCGCAGGCACTGCCGGTGGCAGGCAATGGCCAGCAGCCGGCGACCGTGACCACTCCGCCGGCCGCGGCGGCGGGTAATCCGGCAGCCGATCTCATCGGCAACGCGGCGCTGGTGGCGAACGCGGCGCAAGCGGCGGGCGGCACCCGGCCGTCCGCACCGTCAGGCTTGGCTGGCGGGACGGGTCCGGCAACCGCCGCCGCCCGCCCGGCTACCGGGTTGCGCCGGCCGCAGCCGAGCCCCGCCGCGCAGGACGCGGCGCCATCCGCCACAACGAGTGGCGCAACGCCGGTCGGCGAGGACAGCGTTGCCCCCTCCGCCGCGATCCCGGCCGCCGACGCGCCAGCGTCGGCACCGGCGGCGGGCCCGGCGGTTTCTGACGCCTTCGCACAGGACGCCCTCCCACGGGACGCCGTGGCGGCAGAGGCGACGCATGCGGCGCCAGTCCGTGCCGCGGCCGGCAGCGGTGCGCCCGCCACGCGGAACGCCCATGGCACCGGCAAGGCAGCCGGATCGGGCACGCGCGACAGGCAAGCCGGCCAGGCGGCATCACCGGCCACGGTGACCGACCTGGCCGGGACCGCATCCCAGGCCGCGGCAGCCGCCGCGGTGTCTCTCCAGAACCCGGCGGCCGGGACAAGTGCCGCGCCGCAAGCCCCGGCAGCGCTGCCGTCCGCGGCGGCGTCACGCGGCGGCGTCGCGGGCCCGGCATCACGCGGCCACGCATCGCCGCTTCCGCTTGCTCCGGTGCCGGCGGACGCTGCCGTCCGGCAATCGGCGGTCACGGCATCCACCGCCGCGCGGCAGGCGCCACCCCAGGCTGCCGGGCCGCCGGCGGACCAACCGGCGAGCGGGACGGTATCGCCGCCGGGCCTGGCATTGACTCCGGCGGCGACGCCGCTGCCGGCGGCGGCCGCGAGCACCACGACCTCGGCCGGAACCGCCGACGCCGCCGCATCCGCGCCGGCGCCCGCCGCGCCGGTGGTGTCCGCGCCGGTGGCTGCCCAGGTCGCGCCCGCGCTGCTGACGCTTGGACAGGCCGCGGACGGCACCCGGCAGATGACGCTGCGTCTGCACCCGGCCGAACTGGGCATCGTCCAGATCCAGATCGGCCACAGCGCGGCCGGAGCGGCGCATGTCGAGATCACGGCCGAGAAGGCCGACACGCTGCAGGCCCTGCTGCGCGACCAGCCGCAGCTCCACCATGTCCTGGACCAGGCCGGCGTGCCCGCGGCCGGCCGCACGATCACCTTCCATCCTGCGACGGGGTCCGGGACAGCCGGCGACGGCGCCTTTGCCGCGCCGGGCCAGGGCCATGCCTCCGGCGGGCCCGCCGCGGGCACCGGCTCGCCCGGCGGCGGCAGGAACGGCCAGGGCGGCGCCGAGGCGGGCAACGATGGCGGCAGCCGCCGGCAGGGCCGCCCGGCCGGCGGACAGGACGGCCCCGGCGGCGCGACGTCGTACCGCGTCGGCCTCGATATTTTGGCGTAATCAACAGGCGGAGCATGCGTCATGTCTGGAAGCGTAACGTCCTCGACCGGCACCACGTCGTCCGCGACCAGCAGCAGCGTCGCGGCACAGACCAGCAACGTGGCCCTGGACAGCCTGAGCAGCAATTTCTCGGACTTCCTGACGCTGCTGATGACCCAGCTGCAGAACCAGGACCCCAGCTCGCCGATGGACACGAACCAGTTCACCAGCGAACTGGTCCAGTTCAGCCAGGTCGAGCAGCAGATCAATACGAACAGCAACCTGACGCAGCTGATCCAGCTGACCCAGGCGAGCCAGGTCGAGCAGTCGGCGGGGATGCTCGGCAAGGCGGTGACGGTGAACAGCTCGCAACTGACGTTGCAGAACGGCTCGGCGACGATCAACTTCAACACGACGGCGGCCGAGCCGGTCGCCATCGGCATCTATAGCGCCGCGGGCACGGAGATCCAAAGCGCGACGCTGACCAGCAGCGCCGGGGCCAACACCTGGACGTGGGACGGTAAGGACGCCAGCGGCAACACCATGTCCGACGGCGCCTATACCGTTAGCGTCAACACCGTGGGAACCAGCGGCACGACAACGGCGGTGCCGTTCACGGTGACCGGCACGGCAACCGCGGTGCAGAACAACAGCGGCACAGTCGACCTGCAGATGGGCGGGCTGACCCTGCCGTTCAGCGACGTCGTTTCAGTCGGCTCATAACCAGGCTGTCATCGCGGCGCGGTTGACGGAGCGGCCTTTCTCGCCATGCTGAGGCCCGGGATTTCAGCGTCCGCGGGAGGAACAAGATGGGTGAGACGATCCAGTTGAAGTCGGCCGACGGCTTCAGCTTCTCGGCCTACGTCGCCGGTCCGGCCAATGCGACCAAAGGCGTCGTGGTGGTGCAGGAGATCTTCGGCGTCAATCACCACATCCGCGACATGGCGGATCGGTTCGCCGCGCAGGGCTACGCGGTGGTGGCGCCGGCGCTGTACGATCGCGTGGAGAAGGGGGTGGAACTGGGCTACACGCAGGCTGACATCGACAAGGGTCGCGAATACCGGATGAAGCTGTCGGACGCGGACCTGATCAAGGACGTCGAGGCTACGGCCGGGCACCTGTCGGGCAAGAAGCTGGGCATCGTCGGCTACTGTTTCGGCGGCACGGTCGCCTGGTGGGGGGCGACAAGGACGAACCGGTTCGCCGCGGCGTCCTGCTGGTATGGCGGCGGCATTCCGGGCACCAGGGACGAGCGGCCGAACTGCCCGGTGCAGATGCATTTCGGCGAGAAAGACGCCTCGATCCCGATGCATGATGTGGACGCGGTGCGGGCGGCGCAGCCGAAGGTGGAGGTGTATGTCTATCCCGGCGCGCAGCATGGGTTCGGGTGCAACGAGCGGGCCAGCTTCAGCAAGCCGGATTATGAGCAGGCGCAGCAGCGGACGCTGACGTTCTTTGCGAAGCATCTGGGGTGACAATCCCCAACAGGCCGCGATGCGCCGATTGCGGCCTGTAACCCGACATTGCTGAGCGGCAGCGCCCCGGGTAGGATGAAACGCCCGGGGCGTGTGACGTCAGGCTTTTTTGCTGGCCATCGCAGGAATTTCGGGGCGGCTACGGGAGTGGACGGGTCGAGGTGGCCGGATTCCCCGGACCGAGAGGCGCTTTCCTCTTTACATGGCACCTGATACTACGCTAAGCCGGGGTGCAATTATTTCCTCTTCGGTCCGGCCGTCCTTCGGCGCCCGGTGTTTCTGCGCGAGGCTCGCTCGGTGGAATCGCTTCTGTTCCTACTTGACTGCGTGATATTCATTCTGATCGTAGTGATGGCTCTCATTGATGACCGCCGGAAACCCGGCGAGCCGGCGAAAAGTCTTTTTCGAACCCGGGACAGCAGCAATCGTGATGCTATCGTGACCGGCAGCCCCGCTGCCGGACGGACGCGGGCTGATGGCTTTGGCCGGGGCCTCGGCCGATGAGAGACCTTATGTTCGCGGCTGTCGTGATGCTGCTTGTGCCGCTGGGCCTGGTATCTGCGTACACCGGCATATTAGCATGGATCTGGACCGCCCTTCTGGCGCCGAACACTCTCCTGTACGGCTTCATGTCCGGCGTTCCATTCAACAAGATCATTGCCATCGTGACACTTCTTGCCGTGTTCCTGGGGCGGGAAAAGAAGGATCTGTATCTGGACAAGGCGCTGGTTTTTCTGCTCCTGTTTTCAGTGGCGGTCACGATTTCCTGGCTTGGCAGCCTTGACCCCAGCGCCGCCGGCGATGACCTGTACATGAAGGTGATTAAAATTGTTGTGCTGGCCTTCACGATAACGGCTGTCATGACGACCCGGCATCGTATAGAGCTTGCGGTCCTCGTTTGCGCAGTAGCGCTCGGATATTTCGGAGTGGCGGAAGGACTTTTCTCAATCGCATCCGGCGGCGGGCATAAGATTCTGGGCGAAGCCAGCATTGGTGATAACAACCAGTTGGCAACGGCACTCCTTATGGTGGCGCCACTTGTTTATTACCTTGTCTTACGCTCTGAACTGGCTGTCATCCGCATCGGTCTGTGGGTCGTGCTGGGACTCTGCGTTGTTACTATCGTGATGACGTTTTCCCGAGGCGGATTCCTCGGGCTGTTGGTGCTGGCCGCATATCTGGTCAAGAACTCACGTAAAAAATTCCTGGCTGTTTTTCGTGTTGCGCTTGCCGGAATTTTGATTTTGACCCTGGCGCCGTCGTCCTGGTTCCACCGGCTTGATACCATTCAAACTGCGGACAACGACGGTTCCTTCATGGGTCGCGTCGTCGCCTGGAAAATGAGCCTGCTGATAGCGTTGGACCACCCATTCTTCGGCGGGGGCATGCATGCTGTTCAACATGGGCCCGTATGGACTCATTATGCACCGCTCCTGCCGCGCGTGAATTTCGTGGAGACCCCACCTCCGGATGTCCATCCCCATGCCGCGCACAGCATATACTTCGAGGTGCTGGGGGACCTGGGATTCACCGGCCTTGCCTTGTTCCTGGCGGTCCTCGTTGCCACGTTGTTGAGTTGCCGCCGAATTTACCGCATGAGCAAGGGGCACCCATCCCTCACCTGGGCCGCCGATCTCGCGCGGTTGCTTCAGGTCAGCATCGTTGTCTACATGGTGACCGGTGCGGCATTGAGCATGGCATATTTCGAATTCGGTTACATCTTGATTGCGATAGTGTCCCGTTGCCGCCGCACCGTCGCACTTGCACTGGAAGCGCAGGCACCGGATGAACTCAGTTTGATCCCAAATCGGACTGACCCGCCATGGCGAACGCCGGCAAAAGCCACGCCATCCAAGCCGCCGCGATGGTCCGATCGGATGCCTGCCAGACCGGCACGTTGGAACAGCCAGGGTACAGAGCGGTTCCCAGGAATGGAGTGATCGACATGAGCCTTATGGCCCAGCACATGCGGTATGGCTCGTTTGACCGCAATATCATCCCTGGCGTCTTATCCTGATTGTCGTCCTGGACCACAACGATATCATTCGCGCCGTACGACCGGTGCAGAACCGGTTTCTGCCAATAACCTTCCACGTGGCAGGGTTTCTGCTGCTGCCATTTCCGGTGAACCGCAGGCAGCTTTCGGCTTCAATGGGCTCCTCGCTATCTCAAGTGGAAGGAAATATCTCGATCTTGCCAGCGTTGAGGTAGATCATCGCCTTCAGGTTGCGGGAAGAGCGGTATCCGCGGGCCTTGGCAGCCTGAGCAAGGCTGTTGATGCCTTCCAGCATGCCGTCCCATTGCCGCTTGATGGTGCTGGCGGCATCGATCACCGGCTGAAGGCGGCTGTGGGTCGAGAAGTACCACGTCATGAGGAAGGTCTCGGCGTCCTGACGGGACAGTTGCTCCTGACAGCAATGGCCGGTTTTCTACGGAACCGTTGTAGCCGGATTGCATCGGCTTTGCTGGCAACAGGCATTGGCGGCCTGCTGCTGCTGAGCCTGCCGGCCGTATCGGGGTTGTTGCTCGTGACACTTGAATCGGATTTGCCGACGTCGTCCAATATCGGCAATCCACCGCAGGCAATCATCATTCTTACTGGCGACGTGGCGCGCGGCGCTGGCGCATTGGATGTCGGGGCACTGATTTTGCAGCGAGAGCGGGCCGGCGCGGCGCTGCACCGTCGGATCGGCCTTCCCAATCCTTGTGACCGGCGGAACGCTCGACGGCGGCCCGCAGACGCTTGGCAACCTCATGGCCCGGAGTTCGGCTACATCGTTGCAAAGGTATTCCGTCACCACGCCGATTTGGCAATAATTCCGTAATAGACTGCGCTGTCCAACACAATTCTGCCGCCGCCCAATGAACGGCCCGCAGTCCATACCGTTATCGAGACCTACTGACTTTTGACTCCAAGCAGCACCCAATCCCGAAACTTTCGCTGCCCAACGGTGTTCGCTTATGCAAGTCCATGGACAGGAGGGTCGAGTTGAGGCTGTATCGAGCGTTCGTCGTTATGAGCTTGGTTACTGGAACCCCAATCGCTGCCATCGCCGCACCACCCCCCGATTCTGCCGCGGCGCGGCAGGAGGCCGAGCGCCTGAACAGCCTGCCGCCGGTGCGGCCACCCAACGCCGTGCGCATCGATCACTCGGGCCGCAAGGAGGAAGGACGCGGCTCGTACTACGCCCGGTACTTCGACAACCGGAAGATGGCCGACGGCAACCGGATGAACCCGAATTCCAACATCGCCGCCAGCAAGAGCCTGCCGCTGGGCAGCGTCGCCAAGGTCACCAACCTGGACAATGGTAAGACCGCAACAGTGAAGGTCGAGGACCGCGGCCCCTACGTCAAAGGGCGCGTCATGGACGTCGCGCCCAAGGTCGCGAGCAAGCTGCATATGAAGGAGAAAGGCACCGTGCCGGTGGAAGTGAAGCCTGTCACCGTGCCGCAACCGGACGGCGGCGTGAAACTCGGCGCCGGTGCCGCCGATGCCACGCCACAGGAAATCCAGCGGGCCGTCACGATGACCAGGGAGCTGACCGGCTCCGCCGACACCGAGACGGCCGCGAAGTAGCTACCCCAGCACCCGCCCGGCAACCACCGACAGCTTGGCAGCAAGCGCCGGATCGCGCATCGACGGCGCGGTGATCACCGCATTGTCCAGCGCCCGGTCGCAGCCGCAGGGGCACAACGCGCGCGGCTTGCCAAGTTCCGGCACGGCCGCCTGAACCAGGCCGCGTGCCTTGTCGGCATTGCCCAGCAGCACCTGCACCACGGCCTCGACCGTCACGTGGTCGTGGTCGGGGTGCCAGCAGTCGAAGTCGGTGACCATGGCCACGGTGGCGTAGCAAAGCTCCGCCTCACGCGCCAGTTTCGCCTCCGGCATGTTGGTCATGCCGATGACGCTGCAGCCCCAGCTGCGGTACAGCTCGCTCTCCGCCTTGGTGGAGAACTGCGGGCCTTCCATCACCAGGTAGGTGCCGCCGCGGGTCACCGGCAGCGACAGTCCGGAAGCCGCGCCGTGCAGCGCGTCGCCCAGGCGGTTGCACACCGGATGCGCCATCGAGACATGCGCCACGATGCCGTCGCCGAAGAAGGTCTTCTCCCGCGCGAAGCTGCGGTCGATGAACTGGTCCACCACGACGAAATGCCCGGGCGGCAGCTCCGCCTTCAGGCTGCCGACCGCCGACAGCGACAGCACGTCGGTGACGCCGCAGCGCTTCAGCGCATCGATGTTGGCGCGGTAGTTCAGGTGGGTGGGAGAGGTCGGATGGCCTCGCCCGTGGCGCGGCAGGAACACGCACTGAATCCCTGCCAGCCGGCCGAACATCAGTTCGTCCGACGGGTCGCCCCAGGGGGTTTCGACCCGCCGCCAGGTTTTGTCCTCCAGCCCGTCGATATCGTACAGGCCGGAGCCGCCGATGATCCCGATGACAGGCTGGATCATCGGCGCGCTCCCCATGGTCAATGCTCGACGTTGGCCCAGACCTTGCGCTTCACCGCGTAGGTCAGGCCGGTCATGAAGATCAGGAACAGCACGATGCGCACGCCCATCTGCTTGCGCTCGACCATTTCCGGATTGGCCGCCCAGGCCAGGAACGTGACGACGTCATGCGCTTCCTGGTGCAGGGTGGCCTTGGTGCCGTCGGTGTACTGCACCGTGCCGTCCTGCAGCGGCGGCGGCATGGCGATCCGATGGCCCGGGTACATCGTGTTGTAGTACTGCCCGGGCTGCAGCTTGAACCCGGCGGGCGCATTCACGAAGCCGGTGAGGATGCCGTAGACATAGTTCGGCCCGCCTTCCCGCGCATTGACCATCACCGACAGGTCGGGTGGCACGGCGCCATTGAACACCGCCGCCGCCGCCGTGGCGTTCGGGTAGGGTGAGCGGAACTCACTGGCCGGCAGCGCCGGGCCTTCCTTCGGATTGCCCTGGTCATCCAGCCCCAACGGCACGGTGAACTGTGCCGCGAACGCCTTGATCTGCTCCGGCGTCAGGCCGATGCCGGCCAGGTCGCGGTAGTGCAGGAACTTCAGCGAGTGGCAGTTCGAGCAGACCTGGCCGTAGATCTGCAGGCCGCGTTGCGCGGCCGCCAGGTCGAACGTCCCGAACGGGTTCTCGAAGCTCCAGGACTCATTCGGCATCGTGGCTTCATCCTGCGCGAAGGCAGGGGCTGCCAGGGGAACTGCCAGGGGGGCTGCCAGCAGGGTCGCGGCGAACGCGCCTGCCAGGAGGGTACGCAGCTTGGCCATTACGCTTTCTCCATCGGCTTGGCCGCGGCGCCGGTCGGCAGGGGGCCACCGCCGCGAGGGCCGACAACGGGATGACTGATGCTCTCGGGCAACGGCAGCGGCCGCTCCAGCTTGCCGAGAATCGGCATGATCACCAGGAACTGGGCGAAGTAGTACAGCGTGCCGATGCGGCTGAGCGTCACCCAGATGCCTTCCGGCTTGTGCGCGCCGCAGGCGCCCAGCACGAGGCAGGCCAGCACCCAGACGAACAGCGTCGGGCGGTACAGCGGCCGGAACCGGCAGCTGCGCACCTTGGAGGTGTCCAGCCAGGGCAGGAAGAACATGATGATCAGCGAGCCGAACATCAGGCAGACGCCCAGCAGCTTGTCCGGCACCGAGCGCAGGATCGCGTAGAACGGCAGGAAATACCACTCCGGCACGATGTCCGCCGGCGTCTGCATCGGGTTGGCCTGGATGAAGTTGTTCGGATCGCCCAGGTAGTTCGGCGCGAAGAAGATGAAGATCGCGAAGATCGTCAGGAACACGCCGATGCCGACGCTGTCCTTGATCGTGTAGTACGGGTGGAACGGCAGCGTGTCCTGCGGTGACTTCACGTCGATGCCCAGCGGGTTGTTCGACCCGGTGATGTGCAGCGCGGCAACGTGCAGGAAGATCACGCCCACCAGCACGAACGGCAGCAGGTAGTGCAGCGCGAAGAACCGGTTCAGAGTCGGGTTGTCAACGCTGAAGCCGCCCCACAGCAGGGTGACGATCTTCGAGCCGACAACCGGGAAGGCCGAGAACAGGTTGGTGATGACGGTCGCACCCCAGTACGACATCTGGCCCCAGGGCAGCACGTAGCCCATGAACGCGGTCGCCATCATGATGATCAGGATCACCACGCCCAGCATCCACAGCAGCTCACGCGGGCTCTTGTACGAGCCGTAGTACAGGCCGCGGAAAATGTGGATGTAGGTGACGATGAAGAACATCGACGCGCCGTTCTGGTGCGTGTAGCGCAGCAGCCAGCCGTAGTTGACGTCGCGCATGATGTGCTGGACCGAGGCGAACGCCAGATCCGCATTCGGCTGGTAGTTCATCGCCAGGAAGATGCCGGTGACGATCATGATGATCAGCACGACCATCGCCAAGGCACCGAAGTTCCAGAAATAGTTGAAGTTTTTCGGGGTCGGGAAGACCCCGTACTCCTTCTGCATCATCGTGAAGACGGGCAGACGGGTGTCAATCCAGCGTATCACCGGATTGTCGAACTCGCTTTGATGGAGGCCGGCCATATTTGTTTCCCTGTCACGGGCGGACGTTTGATCGGATCAGCCGATCTTGATCTGGTTGTTGTTGAGCAAGGCGCCCATGCCGACGGCGGTGCCAGCGGGGGCGACCAGTTGCAGCAAATTGCGCTTTGATAATTTTCCGGGCGGGCCGGAACGGATTGAAACAGCGGCGGAGTCGGCCATTCTTTCCCTCAGGTTACCGTTTCAGCCAGGGCGCACGCACGTCCGGCCGCGAGCCCGCCCTGCGACCGGCTCGAACACCAATCTGTTACTGACCGGGTTGCCCCGGGCTTGGAACCTGGGCAGTCTAGAGAGCGGCCCAGCCCCCTGCAACGCAACAGGAAGGATGTGGGGTTATCGCGACTACAGCCCAGGAACAAGCCCTGATGCCCGAAAATTTTAGCCTGCCGCCGCATGAGGCGATGAAACAAGCTGCACGTGCCTGGTTCGAAACCTTGCGGGACAGAATTTGTGCAGAATTCGAAGCCATCGAGGACGAATGTACCACCAGCCGCCCCGCTGGCCGGTTCGAGCGCTCGGCCTGGAGCCGCCCGACCGAGGACGGCTCGGACGGCGGCGGCGGCGTCATGAGCGTGCTGCGCGGCCGGGTGTTCGAGAAGGTCGGCGTCAACGTCTCCACCGTGACGGGCGAATTCAGCCCCGGCTTCCGCGCGCAGATCCCCGGCGCGGCCGAGGACCCGCGGTTCTGGGCCAGCGGCATCAGCCTGGTGGCGCACATGCAGAGCCCGAAGGTGCCGGCGGCGCATTTCAACACACGGATGCTGGTCACCACCAAGGGCTGGTTCGGCGGCGGCGGCGACCTGACGCCGATGCGGCCGGAGACTCCGGAAGCCCGGGAAGACGCCGCGGACTTCCACGCCGCTTTCCGCGCCGCGTGCGATCGGCATGACTCTTCTTATTATGAGACCTTCAAGGCCTGGTGCGACCGCTATTTCTACCTGCCGCACCGGCAGGAGCCGCGCGGCGCCGGCGGCATCTTCTTCGACCAGCACGCCTCCGGCGACGCCGAGGCGGACTTCGCCTTCGTGCGGGACGTTGGGGCGGCGTTCCTGGCGGCCTATCCCCGGATCATCCGCCGGCGCATGGCCGCGCCCTGGACGCAGGAGGACCGCGACCACCAGCTTGTCCGGCGGGGCCGCTACGTCGAATTCAACCTGCTGCACGACCGTGGGACGATCTTCGGGTTGCAAACCGGCGGCAACGTCGAGGCGATCCTGATGAGCCTGCCGCCGGAGGTGCGCTGGCCGTAGGGTGGCTGGCCTGGGCTGAAGCCTCTCCGTCGTGGCCGGGCGTGTCCCCATGCGTATCAGGATAGGGTGGTGGCCGGAGAAAGATTTGGCGCCGCGGCCGTTCTCTCTCCGTCGTGGCCGGGCGTGTCCCTACCGGATGCACACATCTCGGAAACGACCCGCCGTGGCCGCGGCTCACCCCGTCATGGCGGGCGCAGGCCCGCCATCCACGCCTTTGCCGCGATCAGCACCGCAAGGCGTGGATGGTCCGCCTTCGCGGACCATGACGGGGAGAGGATGGTGGCCCACGCTCAATGACGCGGTAATTCCCTGACGAGGAGGAAACGGGTTGCTCGCCGGCCTGCTGCACCGGCAGGGCCGTCTGCCCCAGTACCCACCCCTCCCACCGCCGGATCCAGGGATCGTCGGGCGCAGTGTCCGGCCGGTTGCCCGCCAGCACGTTCAGCAAGCACAGCACGCCCAGCAGGCTGTCGAACCGGTCCTCGCCGGCGGCGTCGGCGCCGAAGCCGTCGCGGATGGCGCGGCGCAGTTCGTCGTCCGGCGCCGCCGCCTGCCCCTCGATCGCCGCCAGCAGATCGTCCGCGATGGCGCGGCGATCCGCCTGCCGCCGCTTGCTGCCGCGCAGCCGCAGGTTGAGGTGGCGCAGCGCCTCGGCCGGGTAGGTCTCGGCCAGGGCGACGGCGCCGGGGGTGAGCAACGCGTGGAACGGCCCCTCGAACGGCCAGAGGCGCAGCGGCGCGCCGGCCTCCAGCGCCGGCAGCAGCAGCGACTGCCAGGCGGCGATGGCGGCCTTGCCGGACTGGTTGGCGCCCAGCGTCCAGAACAGCGGCGCGCCGGCCGGCCGCTCGGCGGTCGCGCGGTCGCAGGCCCGGCACAGCGCCGCCGCGTCCGGCAGGCCGAGCGCCCGGGCGTGCGACAGCCGCGTCATCCCGGCGATGCCGTGGGCGGGGTAGAACGGCCGGCCGGGCCTGATGTCGTCCAGGGTGGGGCAGACCGAGAAAAAGTCCGGCATCGCCCGGATACCGCGCAGGAAGGCCGGGAAGTCCGCCTCGGTCCGGCTTGCGGCGTAGGCGCGTGGCAGGCCGACGGGCAGATCGACGCCCAGGGCGGCGGTGCCGCCGTCGGCCTGCTGCGTCAGGCGGGACAGGAAGGTGGCGACGTCGCCGACTGGGCGCGGAGCCGTCAGCAGCCAGCCGGCGCCGCGGCGGCGGGCGACCGTGACCCAGCGCTTGCGCGGATCGACGCTCCAGTCCGCGTGGGCGGCGAGGTCAGCTGCCAAGCGGGCGTTGCGCACGCTCCAGCAGGCGGCCCCAGAAGCCGGGCGGCTTGGCCGGTTTCGCCGGCCTGGCGGCATCGGCGGCCTTCTGCTTCGCCTTGGCCTCGGCTTCCTGCTGGCGCTGCTTGCTGGCGAGCCACTTGTCCAGGCTCATGCCGGCCTTGGCGGCGCGCCGTTCCTCGTAGGCGCGCTGGCCTTCGCTGAGTGTTTTGGGTGATTGCACGGTAGTCCCCGGGTTTCCGGCGGTATTACGCGCGAGGCGGGGCGGTGATCAAGCGCGGCGGTGGGAGCCGGGCGGCACCGACCAGGGGCCACGGCGGCCAGCAGCGGCTGCAGCGCGTGCGGCAGATTGTGGAAGACCGCCGGCGCGATCATGCCGATGCCCGGAAGTTCCAGGCTCTGCACGATCATCGCCATGCCGCAGACGAACAGGGCAGCGGTGATCAGGAACCGACCGCTTCCAGGACAGCAGCCCGAAACGCCGCAAAGCTTCGGGAGGTATTTGCATCCGGGCGCATTGCCCCGCCGATGGCACGGGCGGCCTCCACCTTCCTCAGGCCGAGATTGAAGTATCCCGCTGCCTTGAGCACCCGTTCGAAGGCTTCCCAGGTTCCTCCCTTGATGGCATCGGGGTTTCGATAGGCGGCCTGGGCAGGAACGGTCGCCGATACGCGCGGATAGGCCGCGTGAACAGCAGCCCAGTCGCCGAAGAACCATGCCTCCAGTTCCTCGACGGCGATGCGATTGGCCACCCGCCACCCGGACCGGCCGGCCATGCTGCGGGTGCTGAGTCCGGACAGGCTTGCCGCCTGTTCCATGGCTTGCTTCAGCCGATGGCAGTCGTCGTCATCGCGGTCGAGCAGAACAATGATGCGGCTGGACTCCGGCAGCCAGTGTGCGTAACCGCGCAGGCGCTGCTCCAGCTTGCGGAGAAGGTCGTGCTTGCCCTGGAAGGCGCGAATGGCGAACGTTGCGCGGCCCTGAAGCATTTTCGGCAGCATTTCCCCAAGAAATGCTTCCATCGACGGCTCCTCCACGAGGAGTTCCAGATGTGTCGCAGGCATCATCGATCCAGGCGCTATCGGCTCGGCGCTCCCTCTTTGACCAAGGGATCGCCAACGCCGAAATGTCCTTCGATCCAGAGATCGCCCAGCAGGGCACCTTCCTTGATGAAGTCGTTGATGCCCTGGGCTTCCGAGACAAGCGCCACTTTGGCATAGCCATCCGTATCGCGATACAGAACCCGGACTTCCTCCGGCCTCAGCGCATTGAGAAAAAATGGCGAGTGTGTCGTTACCAGCAACTGCCCCCGTGCCGCCGCGCCCCGGCATTCTTCCGCCAGGCCGTAGAGCAGCCTGGGGTGCAAGAAATTTTCCGGCTCCTCGATGCCAATGAAGGGCGGTGGTGCCGGATCGTACAGCAGGACCAGATAGGCAAGCATTTTCAATGTGCCGTCGGAGGCAAACCGGGCCAGGATAGGATTTTGAAACGGTACATCCTTGATCGTCAGCAGCAGCCGGCCATCCGGCATCGGCTCGGCCAGGACCTTCTCGATGCGCGGAACGCGTGAGCGAAGCGCCGCGAAGATGCGATCAAGACGGTCTGGATGTTGTTCCTTCAGATACTCGATGACGTTCGCAAGATTGTCGCCGGTGCGCGAAAGCCGATACTGTGGACCGGCTTCCGGCTGAGCTCGGGTGTTGTCGACGGAGAGATACGAGACATACCACCCGGTGATGAAATCGCGCAGGGCAGCGACACGTGGATGTTCGGCAAACTGGCCGAGTGCATTCACCGCGATCAGATCCGGTGACTTCAGCGGAATGTTGTGCCGTGTGTCCTCGATATCCGGCCGCTCACCGCTCGCGGCCCGCCCCTTGCCTTCGTGGTACTCAAGGAACCGAAACGGCCTGCCGTGACTGGCCCGCCTCCATTGCAACCATTCCTCCACGACGACCGGCGAACCGTTTCGCTCATCGACCGCCAGATGATAGGTTATGGTCGGGTATTCAGGTTCCTTGTACTTGATCTCGATAACCAGCGGCCCGTCGGATCCGCGGGATTTTAGCTCCCTGGCGCGCCCGCGCCGGTCCCATGCGCGCCGCAGGCCGGATTCGAAGCACTCCGAGAGGAAGGCAAAGACATCGAAGACTGTGGACTTTCCGCTGCCGTTCGGTCCGAGCAAGACAGTCAACGGCGTGAGATTCCTGAACTCGACACTGCGAAGAGCCCGGTAGTTCTCAACTCTCAGATACGTAATCCGGTCAGGCCGCACGATGGCGCCCTCAGGATCCATCTTCGGGGTCAGGTTCATGAAAAGTGTTTGGCATTGGTGGCGCGGGACGTATAGCCCAAGTTGATCCAGATTCCCAATAGTCCCTTTCAGGCGGTCAGCCAGGCAGCCGCCCTACTGCGTCCCGCGCCACCACTTCCGAACTACTGCACCGTCGACTTCTGCGTCGGCACGATCCGCGTCACCACGATCGCCGAGCGGTCCAGATACTCCGGAATCCGCGGCGCCATTTCCTTCTTCCAGTAGTCCGATTCATACACCGCCTTGTAGAGTGCCTCCCGCTCCGCCTCGCTTTCGAAGCGGCGCAGCCAGACATAGACCGACGAATCCGTCTCGCCGCGGAAACTGCCGGTGATCACCATGCCTTTCGACACCTGGAACGGAATGATCTCCTGTTCCATCACCGTCACCCACTCGTCCATCTTGCCCGGCAGCACCTTGTACTGGCGCAGTTCGTAGAATGCCATCGGTTCCCTCCTGATCGGTTGTTGTCCACCGCCAGGAAGCCACGCCAGCCGTCCCGGCGCAACTCAGCGCTCGGACGTGGCGCTCGGCCTGGGCTTTGGCAGCGCCTTGCCGCCCGCCGACTCCCGCGCCTGGTGCAGCAATTCGCCGCAGCGCGCATCCTGGGCCGCGGACGTGCCGAACTGGATCGTCGGCAGGATCGCCAGCGGCGCGAACAGCACCGCCAGCCCGGCCGCCGCCCCGGCCCGCGCGGCGACTTCGGCGCCCGGCCGGATCGACGGGTCCTTGAACGTGCCGCCGATGTGGATGCGCGTCGGCAGCGAGCCGATGCTGAAATGCTTGGAATCGGTCTTGAACGACAGGTCGATCGCCTCGTCGCGCAGATTGACGTCGCCGCCGACGTTGGTGATCGCCTCGCCGGTATCCAGCGTCATCACCCTGAAATCCAGGATCCCCCGCTTCAGCAACAGATCGCTGACGAAGCACTGCACCGCCGTCTTCTGCGGCATCCCCAGCGCCGACAGCAGTGCCTTGCCGAACTCCAGCCCTGTCAGGTCCACCAGCAGCGCCGACAGGTCGCCGCCGGCCATCGCCATCTTCATCTCGCCGTTGCCGTTGCCCAGCAGCGACGCCACCGAGTCCCCAGTGCCATCGATCGCGCCGACGCCGCTGATCGTCCCGGCGCCCTGGAACGTGTGCGTCGCCTGCATCAGCCGCGAGACGCTCAGGTTCTGCATCCGGATATCGGCACGGGCGTGCACGTTCCTATCGGACACCGGCACCAGGTCCAGGTCGGTGATCAGCCGCCCCTTGCCGACGCCGAAGCTGGCCGGATGCACGTTGATCGCGCCGTTCACCACGTCCGCCACCACCGTCACGTCGTCCAGCGGCATGCTGCGTCCGACGATGTGGTCGCCGTGGAACTTCACATGGATGTCGGCCCACTTCAGGCGCGGCACGCTGATCCGCTTGTCCGGCAGCAGCCTGGGGCTGGCGTTGGCTTTCGCGATCTCCCGCCTCTGTTCCGGCGTGGCATGCGCCGTGTCATGCGGCGTCGCGCCCAGGAAGCCGGCGAAATCCGTCAGGTCCACGCGGTTGGACCGCAGGTCCATCGTCACCTCGGGCTTGTACTTGCCGTTTTCCTCCTTGGCGCCGGGCTTCATCACGATCGTGCCATGCATGTCGGAGTTGCCCACGCGCCCCCGGAAATCATTCAGGCGAATGGTATCCCAGCCTTCCAGGTCAACCTTGCCGGTCATGTCGTACGGCGGAGTCGCCGGGATCGGGATTCCTGCCAAAGGCTCCAGCAGCCCCATGTCCGGGCCATAAAACCGCACCCGGACGTCGGCGCCCTTGAACGCCACCGGTTCCTCCACCGTGCCCTTCACCTCCACATGGGTCGGGCCGTTTGCCATCTTCAGGTCGATCGGCCAGGGATTCGACTTGTCCCGCAGCGACAGCAGCGCGCCGCCGACCATCGTCCCGGTGATCGGCTGGTTCGCATAGGTGCCCTTGGCCTCGGCGACGAGCTTCGCGTCACGGCCTTCGCCCCGGGTATCGACCTGCACGGTGAAGTTGGATTTCAGCTTGGGCACCACGGCATGCACAGTGCCGTCGCTGATGCGCAGGTTGCCGATTTTCACGTTGCTACTGCTCTTGCTGCCACCCGAACTGGTCGCCAGGCGGAAATTCGCCTCGCCGTCCTTGGTTTCCGCGACAAAGAGCTTCGGGGTGTCGATGGCGACCAGCGGCACCACCAGGCCGCCGCCATGCAGGTAGCGGAACACATCCGCCTGGATCGTCAGGCTCTTGATCGACGCCAGCGGCGGATCGCCCTTGTCGGGCCAGTCCGGCGGGTTCGCCACCACGATGTCATCGGCGACGACCTGGATGAACGGATCAAAGCGCACATGCAGATGGCCGATCGTCACCGGCCGCCCGATGGCAGCCGAGGCGCGGGATTGCACGATGGGAATGAACCAGTCCCAGTTCCAGACCGCCACCAGGATTCCCAGCAGAACGATCGGGACGCCAAACCAGGCGAGACGCCGTAGAGTCCGGGGATTTGCCATGCCGCCGAAACGGCAATCTCCGACCGGAGGTTCCCTGTCCGGCCATATTAACTGCGCGATCATGTTCGCGACCGGCCGGACCCCGCCAGGCTTGAAGTGGCCGGATTCCTGCTGGACTGAGGCGTTCGGCGCGCCGTCCGTGCCGCCCTCCGGCCAAAGTGCGCCCGTGTGCATGCCGGCCTGTAACCGGAAACCGCGTCGAGCGATCCGTTATACCAGCGGCCCGCAATCGGGCAGACGCATGGCAGCATCGGCACAGGCCTGCCCGGAAGCGTACAGGCCGCATGATGGAGAGGGGCTGCGCTGCTTCGTCCTCGAAGGGCCTGAAAATCACTCGGCTTACTGCTCGATTCGAAGGACTAACGGCATATGTCACAGGAGGTTACAGCAAACCGCAAGCCGGTTGAGAGACCGAGCCGGATCGGCAGCGACAGCCCGTGGAGGCACGGGTGCCGTCGCCCGGGCGGGCAGGGTTTGCACCCATGCGGCAACGGGCTACGGCGTCGGGGCCAACCGGCGATGTCGTGCTGGCGGAAAATCCGCGGATTTCACCGCAGTCCCCCTGGCCGCGTGCGGCCACCACGATGGATGAAAATGGCAGCCGCCGTTGCCCTTCCGTCATGGCCGGGCGTGTCCCGACCGCATGCACAGATCTCGGAAACGATGCGCCACCTGCGGCGAGCGGGGCCCTAGTACAATCATCCGCCCGCCTGGACGGCGCCTTGTACCCCGGTATCTTGGCGTCTTGGCGTCCGGGCGTTGAACAGGAACCATGCTGCCGTACCGGCCGGGATGGGCGCGCTACATCGGTGGTCCGTGCGGTGGAGAGCGTCGATAAAATGCCAAGACGCCAAGTTCATGGCCGCCAACCTGCTACAGCAGACCGCAGGTCGGTTGGGACACGACTTCGGGTGGGGTGCTCTGCCCCCATCGTCATGGCGGGCCGCGGGCCCGTCATGACGATGAAGGAACGCCGTCGTCCCGTCCCCAACTGACCTGCGGTCTGCTGTCGCTGCCGCAACCAAAGGCATGACAGGTGGCCGCGCGCGCCCCTACGGGATGCACACATCCCGGAAACGAGTCGGAAATGACCGCAAAATCAAGTGCTTGCCTCACGGCCGAGAGCGTTCCCCGATCGTCATGGCCCGGCTCGTCCGGGCCACCTATTCCAGCACGTGTGCCGCGACAGGTGGCCCGGACGAGCCGGGCCATGACGAAAGGGAAACGCAGCGGCGGACCGTTTCCAAGATGTGTGCATTGCGTAGCGCGCGCCCGGGCCATGACGGTGAGGTGATGACCCTGCGGAACCATATTTTCGAAGCAGTCCTACTGGCCGCACCGTCATGTGGTCCGGACAGGCGCTCCGGCCACAGCCTGAAAAGAGCGATGCCACCGCTGTATTCCCGCAAGCGGAGTCCCAACCGTCCCGCGCTACGCTGCAGCAACTTGGACTCCGGCCAGGAGTCGATCGATTGTCAGGCTCCGACCCGTTCACACCCCTTCGTGGCCTTTGGCGGTCCTCCGTCGTCCTCCGTGTTGAAAATCAGCCGGCGAGCCAGGCTCCGCCGCCGCCTTCGACCCGCCCACGGCGGTCGTGCCGCCCCTGCCGCACAGGCGGCCCCATTGGCGGATTATCCGCCAGCACGACATCGCCGATCGGCCCCGCCAGCGGCGCGGTCCGCTGGTGCAAGCCGTGACCCCTGCGGCATGACGAGGCTCGCTGCCTGGATCCTGGCACCAGCCTGCCCCCTGCCCTCGGCATCCTGTTTCCGTGCGCCACGACCGCGCCCCTGCGTCGCCTGTCCATCCCGACCGGATCAGGCGACCCGGTCGCCCAGGACATGCTCCAGGTAGACACGCCGGACGATCACCATCGCGGCAACCGCAAGCGGCGTGCCGAGAACGATGCCGAGCACGCCAAACAGCGCGGCCGCGACCGTCATCGCGATGATCGTCAGCGCCGGCGGCAGGTGCACCATGTGCCGCTGCACCAGGGGCGCTATCACATAGCCTTCGATGACGTGGCAGCCTGTGAAGATGACGATCACCCAGACCACCGCCATCCACCCGTTCGCCAGCGCGACGAGCACCGCCGGCACCGCGGCGGCGAGCGCACCGAAATACGGCACGATGGTCAGCAGGCCGGCCAGCACCGCCAGCGCGAACGGCGCCGGCACGCCCAGGAAATACAGCCCGATGGCGGACAGGATGCCGACCGCCAGCATGTCGACCAATTGCCCGAGCAGCCAGAACCGCAGGTCATGGCCAAGCTCGTCCATGACCGAGCGCGCCAGCGCGCGGTGCCGGAACGGCACCAGCCGCACCACGCCGTTCACATACAGCGCCGGCGCGATCGCCAGGTACAGGCTGACGACGACGACCACGAAAATGCTTCCCAGCACGCCCAGCGTCAGGCTGGCGAAGGTGAAGAGATTGCCGAACAGCTTCCGCGCGATGCCCGGCACGCTGGGAAGATGGCCGGTCACCGCCCGCCCGGCCGCCGTGTGGCTGTAATGCTCATGCAACGCCTGCAGCGTGCCGGACAGCCGCGTGACGAGATCGCCGAGTTGTCCAACCACCGCCGGGCCGACCCAGTAGGCAGTGGCCAGGCTGGCAAGTGTCAGCAGCACGATGACGATGCCCAGCATCAGCCCCGGCGGCGCATGCAGCCATGCCGCCAGCCGATCGGCCGCGCCGCGGATGGCGGTGGCGATCAGGCAGGCGAGGAACAGCAGCAGCAGGACGTCGGACAATTGCCAGATCAGCACGGCGGCGGCGCCGGCCAGGATCACCCGCCAGGCCGTGCCGCGCATCGCCATGACGCCGTCGCCTCGCCATTGCGGGCGGTCGCTGCCGCCTGGTTTCGATGGGGCATCAGGGTTCATGGGGAAGCTGCGTGCCAGGATCGTGGATAACCGTTCCATCAAGCGCCGCCGGTGAAAATGGTTCCGCCCGGTCCGCCGGTTTTGTGATCGTGCCTGCCGCGGACGATCATGGGCCGATGTGTCCGGCGTGTTCGCGGCGGGAACGTCGCGCCGCATCGCCACCGCAGCCGACCGTCGCCGCGCCGCGTCATGGCAGGCGCCGCGGGGCCTCAGTCGTCGGCCACCGGCTCGTTCTTGTTCGACGGCTTGAAGGGCGCCAGCAGCCGCAGCGTGGCGGCGGTGAACAGCGCGATCACCAGCGCGACGTCATAGCTGCCAAGCCCGACGGCCACGCCGATGGCGCCCGTTGCCCACAGGCTGGCCGCGGTCGCCGTCCCATGCACGGAGTCGCCCTGCTTCAGGATCGCGCCGCCGCCGATGAAGCCCATGCCGGTGATCACGCCGGCCACCACGCGGGTCTGCTCGGCGGGCGAGGAATGCACCAATTGCTCGGTTGCCTGCACGAACCCGCACGCCGCAATTGCGACCAGCGGGAACGTGCGCAGGCCGGCGCTGCGCTCCGAGCGTTCACGGTCCCAGCCAATCGGCAGCGCCATCCCGTAGGCCGCCGCCAGCGCGGCAAGGTGGGGAAGGATATGGGAACCATCCAGCACGTTCGTTCCAAAACCGGCAGGCCCGCCGCGGGCTGACCCCGCGACCGCGGTGCGCCCCGATCAATTCGATGTACAGCCGATGAACGGACAGGCCGCCATCCGGTTCATCTGTCGCGATATTGTTGCTGCCAGGAGGCTGGATGACCGGCGCCATACCCATCGGAACCATGCCCATCATCGTCTTGCCGGAGCCGGTCCGATGACCGCGCTGCTCGAGGACTACGCGCTGATCGCCGATCGGCGGACCGCGGCGCTGGTCTGCCGCAACGGCTCGATCGACTGGCTGTGCTGGCCGCGGTTCGACAGCAACGCCTGCTTCGCCGCGCTGCTGGGCAACGAAAGCAACGGCCGCTGGCGGCTCGCGCCGACCCAGCCCGGGCGCGTCACAAGGCGCTACCAGCCCGACACGCTGGTCCTGGAGACGGATTTCGAGACCGCCACCGCGGCGGTCCGCGTCATCGACTTCATGCCGCCGCCGCACACCGGCCCGTCCGCCCTGGTGCGGCTGGTCGTCGGCCTGCGCGGACAAACCGCGATGCAACTGGATGTCGACCTGCGCTTCGACTACGGCCGGGTGCCGCCCTGGATCGAGCCGTGCGACGGCGGCTTCGTCGCGCGCATCGGCCCCGACCTCGCCGTGTTCCGCGGCACGGTGCCGGTGGAATTGCGCACCGGCGGGGCCGCCGCCGGCTTCGTCGTATCGGAAGGCGAACACGTTGCCTTCGCTTTGCAGTATGGCGATTCCTGCGCCGAGGCGCCGGGCGCCATCGACGCGGACGCCGCCTTGCGCGACACGCAAAGCGACTGGCGCGACTGGATCGCCCGGTTCGACAAGCCGACGCACTGGCCGGACGCGGTGCGGCGCTCGCTGCTGACGCTGCGGGCGCTGATCTACGCGCCCAGCGGCGGCCTGGTCGCCGCGCCGACCACCTCGCTGCCGGAAAAGCCCGGCGGCACCAGCAACTGGGACTACCGCTTCTGCTGGCTGCGCGACGCCACGTTCACCATCAGCGCCCTGCTGAACGCCGGCTACCACCAGGAAGCGCGGCAATGGCGCGACTGGATCCTGCGGGCGCTGGCGGGCACGCCGTCCGAGCTGCGGATCATGTACCGCGTGGACGGCTCACGCCACATGTACGAATCGAACCTGGACTGGCTGCCCGGCTACCGCTGGGCGCGGCCGGTGCGCATCGGCAACGCCGCGGCGGCGCAGCGGCAGATCGACGTGCTGGGCGAGGTGATCGACACCATGGACCTGTCCGCCCGGGCCGGGCTGGCGCCGTCGACGCAACTGCAGCACGTCGCCCGCGCCATCGCCGAGCGGATCGAGGCGATCTGGCAGGAACCGGGACAGGGCGTGTGGGAATCACGCGGCGAGGCGCGGCAGTACACCTACTCGAAGGTCATGGCCTGGGCGGGGGTTGACCGTTTCATCCGCAACAAGGCGCTGCACGACGCAGCCGAACCGGATGTGCTGCGCCGGCTGGAGGCCCTGCGCAACCGCATCCACCAGGAGGTCTGCGCCGAAGGCTATCATGCCGGCCTTGGCACCTTCGTGCAGCATTACGGCGGCCAGACGCTGGACGGCAGCCTGCTGCTGATGCCGCTGGTGGGATTCCTGCCGGTGGACGACCCCAGGATGGCGGGCACCATCGCGGCCATCGAGCGCGAGCTGATGCACGACGGCCTGGTCTGGCGCAAAAGCCCCTCGGGCGGCGAGCCGGAGGGCGCGTTCCTCGCCTGCTCCTGCTGGCTGGCCGACTGCCGCAGCCTGCAGGGACGCGACGCCGCCGCGCGGGAGGCGTTCGAGCGGCTGCTGGCGGTGCGCAACGACGTCGGCCTGCTGTCGGAGGAGTACAACCTGCGCGGCCGTCACCTGTCCGGGAATTTCCCCCAGGCGCTGAGCCACCTGGCGCTGGTCACCACCGGGCTTGGCCTGTCCGGCCCGGTGCTGCAACGCGGCGGCGGTTGACCGGCGTTGGCGAAAGGGAAACAAAATCTCATGTCGGGTCCATGTGACGCAACCTGCATCGGATCGTTCCAGGATGCATCAACCATGGAGGACAACCATGAACAGGATGATGCTTGCTGCCACGGCCGCGCTGGCGTTCGGTGCGTTTGCGTCCGCCGGGCCGGCTGTTGCGCAGTCCGGCACCGATAACGGGGCCAATGGCACCGGCCACGCGACAGGCATGATGGCAACCAATGCCAGCGGCCAGTCATCGGCCCGGCAACTGGTCAACGACGCCACCCCGGTGGTCCGGAAGATCGAGGCCGATCACCGCTATGACCGGCTGCTGAAGCAGGCCAAGGGCATCGTCATCATGCCGAACCTGGTGAAGGGCGCCTTCCTGGTCGGCGGCCAGGGCGGCCAGGGGGTCCTGCTGAAGCGTGACAGCAATGGCACCTGGAGTGACCCGGCGTTCGTGAGCCTCGGCTCGGTGTCCGTGGGCGCGCAGGCCGGCGGCAAGGCCGGACCGGCGGCCCTGATCCTGATGACCGACAAGGCCGTCAACGACCTTACCCGGGCGAACAGGTTTTCCCTGGGGGCCGGTGCCGGCCTGACGATCATCAACTATTCGGCGCAGGGACAGGTGTCTGCCGGAAAGAGCGATATCGTGGCCTGGTCCGAACAGCGCGGTGTTTTTGCCGGGGCGGACGTCAATGGCGCCGTCATCACCCAGAACACGGCTGAAGACAAGGCATTCTACGGCAAGCCGGTGAACGCCAGGGAAATACTGGCGGGCCAAGTCCGCAATCCACAGGCCGACGCGCTGAAGTCCGCGCTTCCGGCGTAGCCAATCCGCGGCGGTTCGATGGTCCGGGGTAACGCGTCCCGGGGCAACCGGTCCCAGCACCTCGCCTGGACGGAATGTGGGCGAGAGGTGGATGCCGGCGACAAGAGTCGCGCGGAGGAGGGTTACTTTTCCATCGTCATGACCGGGCGTGTCTGCAGAGGCGCTGATCGGGTGTCCCATCGTCATGGCGGCCGAAAGGCCGCCATCCATGCTTGGCGGCGCCGATATCGACTAAAGGCGTGAACGGTGGGCCTTCTACCATGACGTGGTAGCAACGGCCGTGCCGCCCTTCCATCAAGTTGGCACCCATCGGGGCACCCCCGGCCATGACGGAGGGGCAAGGGACACGATTACCCTCAAGCCACGGCGCTGCCGTCCCCGGCCGCTTCAGCCTCGGGCGGCGCATCCGGGGCCGCCACAACCGGCAGGAAGATCGTCGCCGTCGTGCCTTCCCCCGGCACGCTGGCCAGGCGCAGGTGGCCGCCCGACTGGCGGGCGAAGCCATAGACCTGCGACAGGCCCAGGCCGCTGCCCTTGCCGGCTTCCTTGGTGGTGAAGAACGGCTCGAACACCTGCGCCAGCACCTCCGGCGTCATGCCGGTGCCGGTGTCGCTGACCGCGACGCTGACGAACCACCCGGGGCTGGCGTCCGGATTGCCGATCAGGTCCTCGGCCGCCAGGGTGGCGGCGCCGGTGGTGATGGTCAGCGTGCCGCCGTCCGGCATGGCGTCGCGGGCATTGATCGCCAGGTTCAGGATCGCCGACTGGAAATGCGCCGGATCGGCCATGCAGGCCGGCACCGGCGTGTCGCGCCGGATGCGGAACCCGACGGTGGCGCCCAGGGTGCGGTGCAGCAGCGGCTCGAACTCGGCCAGCAACTGGTTGACGTCCACCCGCTCGGTGCGCAGCGACTGCCGCCGCGCGTAGGCCAGCAGGCTGCCGGTCAGCTCCGCCCCGCGCTGCGCCGCCTGCTCGGCGGCCTCGGCATAGCGCACCACCTTGCCGTTGTCGCCAGACAGCCGCCGGATCAGGTTCAGGTTGCCGACGATGACCTGCAGCAGGTTGTTGAAATCATGCGCCAGGCCGCCGGTCAGGTGGCCGATGGCCTCCATCTTCTGCGCCTGGTGCAGCGTCGCCTCAATGGTGCGGCGCTCCGCCATCTCGGCGCGCAGCTGCTGGTTGGCCTGGCTCAGCTTCAGCCGCTGCCGCTTCAGCGCCTGGTGCAGCCGCAGGCACTGGCCGAACGCGCGGTGCGAGCGCAGGCAGGTCAGGCACAGCGAGACGGCGAAGATCACCACCATCAGCGCCGAGACGAAGTGCGAGGGGCTGCGCTCGGTCAGCAGGCCGACGGTCAGCGGCAGGCTGGCGGGTAGGATGAAGGCCGCCGCGGTGGGGAAATGCGCGGCGTTGACGGTGGTGGCGCCGGCGCACATGCCGCCAATGACGAAGGCGACGAACAGCTGCGTGGTCTCGGCGGCCGGGAACATTGCCACCAGCCCGACGCCCCACAGCAGGCCGGTGGCCAGCGCGCCCAGCACGCTGACCCGGCTCCAGCGGCGGATCGCGGCGCCGGCGGGGGCGCGGCGGAAGAAGACCCGCCGCAGCCACAGGCGCACCGCCGCAAGCACGAGCACCACGGCCACCCAGCCCATCAGCACGCCGGACGCGGTCGCCGGCGCCAGGACGGCGGCGGTCAGGATGGCGTTGATCACCGTGACCGAGACGGTCAGCGGCAGTTGCTGGAACACCGACTGCAGCCGTTCGGACTCGATCAGCAGACTGTCAGGGTCGGACAGCATCGCCCACTCCGGACCGGAGGCGGTGCTGTACCAGTTGCGCTGGGGCGTATGCAAGCATACGGACGCTATTGCTGCGATGCAGCGTCCATATTTGGCCGGTTGTGGTCAGAAGCGGATCTTCACCCCAAGGCTGCCGGTGTTGGCGGCGTCGCTGTAGGTGCCGGTGATGCCACCACTCTGGATCGGCGCCGACGGGACGAAGACGTGGGCGTAGGCCATCTGCAAGGTAATGGCCGGCGTCACCTCGTACTGGGCGCCGAGGCCGATGACGAAGTGGTTGGCGTCCGGAATGCGCGAGGTGCGGTTGTTGTCGGTCACCGGGCTTTGGTCGAAGCCGGCGCCGCCCTGCAGCATCAGCGTCCTGGTCGCCTGGTAGTTGGCGCCGGTGAAGATGCCGACGGTGTCGCGCCAGTTCTCTGCGATGGTCGAACCACTGGCGAGGGGACTGGTCGGCACGATGACGATGTTCTTCAGCAGCGACCAGTTGGTCCAGACGATGTCGGCCAGCAGTGCCAGTTGCGGCGTCGCCTGCCAGTAGGCGCCCAGGGAGGCGCTGTCCGGCAAGGTGATCTTGGTGCTGGCCGGCGAGTTCTGGGCCGCCAGCAACGGTGACAGAAAGCCCAGCGCCGGCGGCACGAACACCGACTGAGTGCCGGAGATGTTGTGCTGGATGCGGCTGCGGTAGTCCAGGCCGAAGCGCAGGTCGGGCGTCGCCTGGTACATCACGCCGAGGTTGAATCCGGCGCCGACATCCTGGCCGTGCAGGTCCGCCACCGGGTCGCCGAGGGCGTTGAGGCCTGGTAGAAACGGCTGCACCGCCTGGGTCAGCCGGGCACTGAAGACGTCGATCACCGGGCCGCCGCCGATGGACCACTGCTGGTTGATCTTGTACGCGGCGGAGATCGTGAAAGCCTCGTCGGTGATCGAGGAAACCAGGCTCTGGTAGCGGCCGACGAAATTGCCCGGGTTGGCGACACGCTGGCCGAACGGCGCGTCGGCGCCGAAGCCGAGCTTGAAGTCGGGGGAGAGGTTCCAGACCGCATAGACGCCGCCGGTGGCCGCCGACTGGATCAGGTTGCCGCCGGTGGTGCCGGCGACCGGCGCACCGAATCTGTCCACAGCGGAGCCGGAGAAGTTGATGCTGGGGAAGATGCCGTTGAGCGAGCCGTCGATTTCATTCTGGTTGAGCCGTACCATCCCGGCCGGGTTGCTCCAGACGGTGGACGCATCATAGCCCTTCGCGGTGTCGCCGGCGAAGGCGTTGGCCATCCAGTCGGCGCTGCCTTCGCGCAGGGCGAAGCCGCCGGCCTGGGCCGGCTGGGTCCCGGCGATGAGCAACGCCGTCATGGCGCCGGCGGTGGCGGCGCCCAGGACGCCGCGCTGAATTGCTGTACGCATGTGGATTCATCCTCCCGCCTGGCGGATGGGTTCGATTCTGTCGGGGTTGTCCGCGCGTTGCGCGCAGCGCCCGTGTGTTACATGCCGAAACGGTTGCGCTATCGCAAGACGCGGCGACGGCTCCGATGACGGTTCCGGCGGATTGGCGGCGGGGTGATGCAAAAGGTACCGCTGCCGGGAGCCCCCTATGTATCCCCTATGTATAAGGACAGCGGGGGATGGACCGGAAAAGATCTGGCGCCGGTCCCGTTGCTCCCCCGGTGTCCCGGCCCGATGTACGCCAGCGGCGCACGGCTCTGCGCCTTCTCGGCCGGTCGCGGGTTTCCCTGGCGGTCAACGCCTTGCCGGACGACACAGCCGGAAGCAACAGCCACCCGGCGGGACACACCGTCACGGAAGAATTTTGTTTCGCAGTCTTTTGCGAAAAACCTGGACCCATCTTGTTGCGGCGATATAAATATTCTGCCGGACGTCGAGAAGGAGATCATCCCGTCCGCCGAACCACGCCTGGTCCGGGACCCTCCGTGGCGGCCTCGCGATGTCACCTAGTTGCGAAAATTCACAGCACCAGGGCTACTTCGTATGACTGATGAGATGCACGTGCCCGCGAATGCCGAAGCCGGCGAAGCAGCCCCCGGCGGAGGGCGCGGTGCGCTGCCCCTGCCGCCAAGGCTCGACCTACCCTATGCGAAAACACTCCGCGAGCTGGTGCTGGCACGCCTGGCTGTCAACGATCTCGTCCTCGACGCCACGGCCGTCGAGTGGCTTTCGACACCCTGCGCGCAGGTGCTGCTGGCCACCGCACGGGCCGCCGAGGCGCATTTCCGCATCGTCGGACCCTCCGAGGCATTCCGCCAGGCCGTGTCCGACCTCGGGCTCGACGGCGAACTCCGCCAATGGATGAACTGACATGGCCAAGCGAATCCTGACCGTGGACGACTCCAAGACCATGCGCGACATGGTCTCCTACACCTTGCGAAAAGCGGGATTCGAGGTGAACGAGGCGGAAGACGGCAAGAAGGCCCTCGCCGTGCTCGCCGGCGGCCGGTTCGACCTCGTCATCACCGACCTCAACATGCCGGTCATGGACGGCATCACCCTGATCCGCAACGTCCGCGCCGGATCGCAGCACCGCGGCGTGCCGATCCTGATCCTGACCACCGAGGCTGACGGCGTGAAAAAGGCCGAGGGCAAGGCCGCCGGCGCGACCGGCTGGCTGGTCAAGCCCTTCAGCCCGGACAAGCTCGTCGACGTCGTGCAGCGGGTCTGCCCGTAAGGAGCCATGCCAGTGAACCCGTTGGCACAATTCCGCCAGACCTATTTCGAGGAATGCGCCGGCCTGCTCGAGGAGATGCAGGCCGGCCTGGAAGCGCTGGCCGACGGCGCAGGGGATGACGAAACCCTGCATGCCGTGTTCCGCTGCGTCCATTCCATCAAGGGCGGCGCCGGGGTGTTCGGCTTCGACGCCCTGGTCGCGTTCTCCCACCTGTTCGAAAGCCTGCTCGACCAGCTGCGCGACCACCGGGTGCCGCCGAACCGCGACGTGCTGCAGGTCCTGCTGCACGCCGGCGATGCGCTGGCGGACATCGTCGCGGCCGCGCGCGACGACGCCACGCTGCCGGAGGACTTCGCCGCCGACGTGACCCAGTCGCTGCGCGCGCTGCTGGAAGGCACGAGCGCCGCCACGCCGGCGCCACACACACCACACCCCACCGAAGCGTCGCAGCCGGGCGAGCGGCACCGCTACCGCATCGTCTTCACGCCCCGCACCGAACTGCTGGAGCGGGCGAACGAACCTCTGCTTCTGATCCGCCAGTTGCAGCGCCTGGGCGACCTGGCAGTGGCGGCGGACACTTCCCGCCTGCCCCGGCTCGACGTCATGGAGCCGGAAGCGGCTTATCTGAAGTGGATCTTCACCCTGGACACCGGCGCAGCGGAAGGCAGCATCCGCGACGTGTTCGAGTTCGTCGAGGACGACTGCGACCTCACCATCGAACGGGTCGCGCCGGCCTCGACCGATGCGGCCGTCGCCGTGGAAGCCGCGCCGCCGCCGAAGGGCACCGGCGAAGCCCCGATCGCCCACACCGTGCTGGCCCAGTCGATCCGGGTCGATGTCGAGAAGCTGGACCGCCTGGTCAATCTCGTCGGCGAGATGGTGATCACGCAGGCCATGCTGACCGAGGAAAGCCAGACGCTGCCGACGGACCGCTATCCGTCGCTGATCAAGGGCATCGAGGCGCTGGCGCAGAACGCCCGTGAACTGCAGGACAGCGTGATGGCGATCCGCGCCCAGCCGGTGAAGTCGGTGTTCGCCCGCATGCCGCGCGTGGTGCGCGACCTTGCCGCCAGCCTGGGCAAGGAAGCCCGCATCGTCATGACGGGCGAAACCACCGAGATCGACAAGACCGTCATCGAGCAGTTGAACGACCCGCTGACCCACATGATCCGCAACGCGCTCGACCACGGCATCGAGCCGCCCGAGGAGCGTGTCAAGGCCGGCAAGCTGCGCGTCGGCACCATCCACCTCGCCGCCGCGCAGCGCAGCGGCCGGATCATCATCGAGGTGTCCGACGACGGCCGCGGCATCGACCGGGACAAGGTGCTGGCCAAGGCGCGCGAGCGCGGGCTGGTCGCGCCGGGAACGCAGCCGGGCGACGACGAGATCGACAACCTGATCTTCCTGCCGGCGTTTTCCACGGCGGAAACGATTTCCAACATCTCCGGCCGCGGCGTCGGCATGGATGTCGTCAAGCGCAACGTCCAGTCGCTCGGCGGCCGCATCGACGTGACGTCGAAATTCGGCAGCGGCTCGCGCTTCGTCATGTCGCTGCCGCTGACGCTGGCGGTGCTGGACGGCATGGTCGTATCCGTCGGCCGGCAGACCTATATCGTTCCGCTGACCGCGATCATCGAGAGCCTGCGGCCCAAAGCCGCCGACATCCACCGCGTGGTCGGCCGCGGCGACGTGCTGGCGCTACGCGGGGAATACGTGCCGCTGACCTACCTGCACCGCTGCTTCGCCATCGACCAGGCCATCACCGACCCCTGCCGCGGCATCGTCACGATCGTACAGAGCGAAGGCGCCGGCCGCGTCGGCCTCGTCATCGACCAGTTGCTGGGCCAGCAGCAGGTCGTCGTGAAAAGCCTGGAAGCGAACTACGAGCGGGTCGAGGGCATCAGCGGCGCCACCATCCTGGGCAACGGCCGCGTGGCGTTGATCCTGGATGTCGCCCGGCTGAACGAATCGGCGAACGGCAGCCGATCGGCTCCGGCCAACGAGTGGTTCGACGCGGACGCGCTGGTGACGGCTTAGTCATGATTTCAACGGGACAGGATCAATGCAACTGACCAAGGATGCGGCGGCCGCGGCCAGCGCGCAGGACGACCTGCGGCGGCAGATGGACGGCGGCGACACGCAGCAGTTCATCACCTTCCGCATCGGCGACGAGGAATACGGCATCGACATCATGGTGGTGCGCGAGATCAAGGGCTGGGCGGAAACCACCATGATCCCGAACGCGCCCTCGCACGTGCGCGGCGTCATCAACCTGCGTGGCGTCGTGGTGCCGATCTTCGATCTGCGCGCGCGTTTCGGGATGGGACTGACCGAGACGACGCGGATGCACGTGGTCATTATCGTTGCGACCGGGAAGCGGATCGTCGGGCTGCTGGTGGACGCCGTGTCGGACATCATTTCGGTCAGCCCGAGCGCCATCCGGCCGGTGCCGGAGATGGGCCTGCCCGCCAACGATCATTTCCTGGAAGGCCTGGTGGCGCTGGACGACCGCATGGTGACGCTGGTTGCCCTGTCCGGCCTGTTCGGCCAGCAGGCAGCGCCGGCGGGCGGACACGCCCCGGACGGCGACGGTTCCGACGCGCAAAAGGCCGCCTGAGCGGCAAACCCACACTGTATTGCGAATTCAGAAGGATATAGCGACATGCCAGGTGCCGACGCCAAGGTGCAAGAGAAGCCGGTCCCCGCCGCGAAGGCCCCGGCCCGCGGGAAGCGGGCGAACGGCGCGGCCCCCGTTGCCGCCAAAAGCGCCCCCGCCGCCGCGAAGGCGGCCGAACGGCGTCCGGCGTATGACGATGCCGCCGCGCAGGTCGCGGCGATCCATCGCTCGCAGGCGATCATCGAGTTCGCCATGGACGGCGCGATCCTGACGGCGAACAAGAATTTCCTCGACGTGCTGGGCTACACGCTGCCCGAGATCCAGGGCCGCCACCACAGCATGTTCTTGGAACCGGCCTATCGCGACAGCGACGACTACCGGCAGTTCTGGGCGGCGCTGAACCGTGGCGAGTTCCAGGCCGCCGAATACAAGCGGATCGGCAAGGGCGGCAAGGAAGTCTGGATCCAGGCCAGCTACAATCCGATCCTCGACAACAATGGCAAGCCGGTCAAGGTGGTGAAGTTCGCCACCGACGTAACGGCCGTGAAACTGCGCAATGCCGACTTCGAAGGCCAGCTTGCGGCCATCGGCAAGTCGCAGGGCACCATCGAGTTCACGATGGACGGCAAGGTGCTGAACGCCAACGCGAACTTCCTGAACCTGCTGGGCTACAGCCTGGAGGAGGTGCGCGGCCAGCACCACAGCATGTTCGTCGATCCGATCTATCGCCAGAGCACCGACTACCGCCTGTTCTGGGAAAAGCTGGCGCGCGGCGAATACGACGCCGGCCAGTACAAGCGGATCGGCCGCGGCGGCAAGGAAGTCTGGATCCAGGCCAGTTACAACCCGATCATGGACCTGAACGGCAAGCCGTTCAAAGTGGCGAAGTACGCGACCGACATCACCGAGGCGGTGATGAAGAACGCCGACTTCAGCGGCCAGATCGAGGCGATCAACAAGGCGCAGGCGGTCATCGAGTTCAGCATGGACGGCAAGGTCCTGCGCGCCAACGATAACTTCCTGAACACGCTCGGTTTCACGGCGAACGAAATCGTCGGCCAGCACCACAGCATGTTCGTCGATCCGGCCTATCGCCAGAGCCACGAGTACCGCCAGTTCTGGGACAAGCTGGGCAACGGCCAGTACGACGCCGGGCAATACAAGCGCATCGGCAAGGGCGGCAAGGAAGTCTGGATCCAGGCCAGCTACAACCCGATCCTCGGCCCGGACCGCCGGCCGTTCAAGGTGGTGAAGTATGCCACCGACGTCACCGCGCAGGTGAACGCCACCGCGATGATGCAGAGCGCCGTGCAGCAGACGCAGGAAGCCGTCGGCGCGGCGAAGGACAACGACCTGCGCCAGCGCATCCCGCTGGAGGGCAAGACCGGAGACGTGGCGCACCTGTGCGAAGGCGTCAACGGCCTGCTCGACACCATGTCCGCGATGGTTGGGGAAATTTCCGAGTCGGCCTCGACCCTGCGCAACGCCGCGCGCGAAATCGCGCAAGGCAACACCGACCTGTCGCAGCGCACGGAAGAACAGGCCGCCAGCCTGGAGGAAACCGCGGCCAGCATGGAAGAGCTGACCAACACGGTGCGGCAGAACGCGGAAAACGCCCAGCAGGCCAACAAGCTGACGTCCTCGGCGTCCGAGGTCGCGATCAAGGGCGGCAGCGTCGTGGCCGAGGTGGTCCAGACGATGGACGGGATCACCCACGCCAGCCGGAAAATCGCCGACATCATCGGCGTCATCGACGAGATCGCGTTCCAGACCAACATCCTGGCGCTGAACGCGGCGGTCGAGGCGGCGCGGGCCGGCGACCAGGGACGCGGCTTCGCGGTCGTTGCGGCGGAAGTCCGCAACCTCGCACAGCGCAGCGCCAACGCGGCGAAGGAAATCAAGGCGCTGATCTCCGACTCCGTGGCGAAGGTGGAATCCGGGTCGCGCCTGGTCGATACCGCCGGCAAGACCATGGAGGAGATCGTGCAGTCGGTGCGGCGCGTGACCGACATCATGGCCGAGATCTCCGCGGCGTCGCAGGAACAGCGCGGCGGCATCGAGCAGGTGAACGGCGCCGTTACGCAGATGGACAAGGTGACCCAGCAGAACGCCGCCCTGGTCGAGGAGGCGGCCGCCGCCGCCAAGTCGATGGAAGACCAGACCGACGCGATGGCCATGATGGTTGGCCAGTTCAAGCTGTCGGAGGCTTTCCAGTCGGCCCAGCCGCAGCCGGTGGCCACAGCCCGGCCACGTCCGGAGCCGGCGGCCCGGGCCGTCAAGCCGACCGCAACGGTGACGGCAAAACCGGCCGCCGGCGCGGATGCGGCCCGCACGCGGCGCCCCGCCACGGCTGAGCCGGCGCGCCGCGCCAACGGCAGCCTGAACGGCAGCGGCGACGCCGACTGGAAGCACTTCTAGGGCAAGGTGCAGGAAGGTTGGGATGCGCGGTCGTTGCCCTGTCGTCATGGCGGCCGAAGGGCCGCCATCCACGCCTGGCGATGCTGATATCGGCAAAGGCGTGGATGCCGGGCCTGCGCCCGGCGTGACGATGGAGGCTCCGTCTCAACCTTCGTGTGGTTTGTCATGGAACACGATCGGCCTGACCGGTTAGCGCAACGATCCCGGGCTGATGCAGTTGCTCGCGAAACATGAGCCCGCGCGTTCCCACCCTGGGTGGGAACGTTCGGGCCAGGACCAGGCGGATGCCGTTGCCGTAACGGTTCGGCATGCGTCCGGTTGACGCGCGGAGGCGCGGATGGCGATAAAATACCAACTCGACGACCGCGACTTCCGCAAGATCGCCCAACTGGTGCGGGACAAGACCGGCATTGTCGTCGACGAGCGGAAGCGCGCCTTCGTGCAAAGCCGCCTCGGCCGCCGCCTGCGCGTGCTTGGCCTGGACGATTTCACCGCCTATTGCCAGGTGCTGGACGACCCGCAGGCCGGCGAGGCCGAGCAGGCCATGCTGGCCAACGCGGTCACCACCAATTTCACCAGCTTCTTCCGCGAGCCGTACCATTTCGACTACCTGGCGACGGCCGTCCTGCCGGCGATCCTGGCGGGGGCCAGGGAACGGAACCACCGGCTGCGCATCTGGTCCGCCGGCTGCTCCACCGGCGAGGAGCCCTATTCTCTGGCGATGGTCCTGTGCGAGCACCGGCAGAAATTCCGCGACTGGGACTGCCGCATCCTGGCGACCGACCTGGACACGAACGTCCTGGCCCACGCCGGGGCCGGGATTTACGACGCCGAGCGCACGCCGTCGATCCCGTCGGATCTGCAGCGGCACTACGTGACGTCCGCGGATGACGGCCAGATCGCCATCCGCGATCTGCCGCGTTCGCTGGTCACCTTCAAGCAGCTCAACCTGCTGGGGGACTGGCCGATGAAAGGGCCGTTCGACGTGATTTTCTGCCGCAACGTGACCATCTACTTCGACAAGCCTACCCAGCGGACGCTGCTCGACCGGTTCGCGCGCATCCTGCGGCCCGACGGCTGGCTGTTCGTCGGTCATTCCGAAAGCCTGCTGAACCTGACGGACCGTTTCCACCTGGTCGGGCGAACCGTGTACCGGAGGATCCGGTGAGCCTCCAGACCCTGCCCGCCGAGCGCGCCCGGACCTACCGCGACCCCGACTTCGACGCCGTTGCGGTCAAGATCTTTCCCGGCGAACACTACGTCACGGCGAACCCGGACGAGATGCTCGTCACCGTCCTCGGGTCGTGCGTTGCGGCCTGCATCCGGGACCCGCTGGTCCGCGTCGGCGGAATGAACCATTTTATGCTGCCGGAAGGCCGGACGGACGGGTGGAATACCACCTCGGCCAGCCTGCGCTATGGCAACGTCGCCATGGAGCGCCTGATCAACGACATCCTGGCGCACGGCGGCCGGCGGCGACGCCTGGAGATCAAGGTGTTCGGCGGCGGCAACGTCCTGCCGGGCAGCGCCAACATCGGCCACCGCAATGCCGATTTCGTCGAAGCCTACCTGGCCGCCGAGGGATTGCCGATCGCGGCGTCGCATTTGCGCGGCTATCTGCCGCGGCGTATCCATTACTTTGCGGTAACTGGCGAAGTGATGCTGCTCGAACTCCAGCGCACCGCCGACCGCGCGCTGATCGCCGAGGAAACCCGCTACAAGTCGAGGCTCGTATCCGAACCGGTGTCCGGCTCGGTCGAATTGTTTTGAGGACATCCGATGCCGCAAACCCGCGTTCTTATTGTCGACGACTCCGCCCTGGCGCGGCGGATGCTGAGTCACGTGCTCGGCTCGGACCCGTCGATCGAGGTCGTCGGCGCGGCGCCGGATCCCTATGTCGCACGCGACATGATCAAGACGCTGAACCCGGACGTCGTCACCCTGGACGTCGAGATGCCGCGCATGGACGGCCTGGCGTTCCTGGAAAAGATCATGACGCTGCACCCGATGCCGGTGGTGATGGTATCGTCGCTGACGCAGAAGGGCGCCGACGTGGCGCTGCGGGCGCTTGAGATGGGTGCGGTCGATTACGTCGCCAAGCCAACGATCGGCATTGAGGACGGGCTTTCCGCCATGAGCGGAGAAATAGTTGCCAAGGTGAAGCAGGCCGCGCGCGCCCATGTCCGGCCGCTGTCGGGCCAACCCACGCAGCAGGTGCGGATCACCGGCACGTTCGCCTCCTCGGAACGGCTGATCGCGGTGGGCGCGTCGACCGGCGGCGTCGAGACGCTGCAGCGCTTCCTGATCCCCTTCCCGCCCGACGCGCCCGCCATCCTGATCACCCAGCACATGCCGCCGGTGTTCACCGAACGTTTCGCCAGCCGCCTGAACGACCTGTGCGCCGTCACCGTCACCCAGGCCGAGGACGGCGAGCGGGTGCTGCCGGGACACGTCTATATCGCGCCCGGCGCGCGGCATCTGGAGCTGGCGCGGTCCGGCGCAAACTATGTCTGCCGCCTGACCGATGCGGCGCTGGTTTCCGGCCACCGGCCCTCGGTCGACGTGCTGTTCCGCTCGGTCGCCCGGGCCGCGGGCGCCAACGCGGTGGGCATCATCCTGACCGGCATGGGCAACGACGGCGCCGCGGGTTTGCTGGAAATGCGGCGCGCGGGCGCCTCGACCGTCGGCCAGGAGGAGGCGTCCTGCGTCATCTACGGCATGCCGAAGGCCGCGTTCGAGTGCGGCGCGACCGAAATCGAAATGCCGGTCGAAAGGATGCCGTCCCATGTCCTGCACTGTTGCCAGGCAACGGTGCGGCGCGCGATCCGGGTGTGACATGTTCTGGTTCAGAAAGAAAAACGACGCCCCGCCGCCCGAGCCGATGCTGCCGGCGACGGCAGCGCCCGCGGCATTGTCGCCGCCGCCAGTGGAGGCGCCGTCCGCGCCGCAGGTCGACCTGTTGCGGCAATGGATGTCCCTGGCCGAGCTGCAGCAACGGGTCATCCATACCCTGGCCGCGGAAGTGGCGCACACCTCGGCTTTCGTGGAGACCGAGGCGGATTCGCTCAGCCAGCGCTTCCGCGCGCTTGCCGACGGGGCGCAGGAGCAGACGGACCGGGTCGACACGCTGACCTCGCTCGCCGTCGGCATCGACGTCGACGGCAAGGTCGTCACGGTCGACGAGATCGCCCGGCTGCTGGAGGACACTCTTGACGACGTGGTGGCGAAGATCCTGCTGCTGTCGAAGGAATCGATGTCCATGGTGTACGCCCTGGACGCGCTGAACGGCAACGTCCGGCGGGTCGAGGCGTGCCTGGAGCAGATCGACACGATCAATCGCGTCACCCAGATGGTGGCGATCAACGCGCGCATCGAGGCGGAACGGGCCGGTCAGGCCGGCGCGACGTTCCGGGTCGTGGCCGACGAAATGAACCAGCTCTCGAAATCGATCCGTTCTGTCGCCATGTCAATGCGGGACGAACTGATGGCGATCTGCGGCTCCATCGAGCGGGGCCATGTCACCCTGAAGCAGGTCGCGACCGTCGACATGTCGTCGAACATCATGGTCAGGGAACGGCTCGACACGCTGCTGCCCGCCCTGGTCCGCCGCAATGACGACATCAGGTCGGTCATCGCCGAGGCCGCGGGCGGGGCCGGCAGCATATCCGCCGACGTCAGCGGCATGATCACCGGCATCCAGTTCCAGGACCGGACCAAGCAGCGGCTGGAACATGTCGTCGACACGCTCAATGTGGTGTGCGAGGCGTTCCGGGACGTCATGGGCAGCACCCGCGCCGCCGCGCCGGAACTCGCCGCCGCGCGGGAACCGGACGTTACGTGGGTGAAGAATTTGCTGTCCCGCTTCACCATGAGCGAAATGCGGGAACGTTTCGTTGCCCACGTCCTGGATGGCGAGCCCGTGGAATGGCCCGAGGACAGCGGCACGGCGGAGGCCGACGATGGCGGCTCGATGGAACTGTTTTGAGGACGCGCGGCATGCGCTTTGACTATGACGCCGGTTCAGGCTGCTTTGCCATGACCGGAGAGTTCACCTTCGCCGATCACCCGATTTTCCAGGGCGTCCTGACGCAGATCGGCGACGGACGGGACCGGTCGATCGTGTTCGACGTATCCGGCCTGTCGTTCATCGATTCCGCCGGCCTGGGAATGCTGATCCTGGCGCGCGAGGAGGCTCGGAAGCTGGGATCGACGATCCGGCTGCGCGGTCCGCGGGGACAGGTGAAGCGGATCCTTGCGGTGACGAAATTCGACGCGCTGTTCCCGGTCGAGGCATAGATGCCGGTTGCCCGCGCGGAGCAGGCCGGATGCGCGCGCTGGGACGGGATGTCCGAGTTGTCGCTGGCGGAAGCATTGCGCCCGCCAGCCGTGTTCTGCGCGGAAGCCGGGGCAGGCGGAAAGGTCCCTGCCCCTCGCCGGAACGCCGGCCATTCGCTTGGCCTTGTGGTCACGGCCAGGTCGGCTTTCATGTATCCGATCGCCAAGGTGTTCGTCGCTGCGCTGGCGCAACGGCTTCCGCTTTGTCCCGGGCAGAAGGATCAGATCCATATCGCCCTGCATGAGGCGGTGGGAAACGCCGTGCTGCATGGCAACCTGGGCGTCGGCTCCGATCCGTTCGACAGTCCGGCGGGACTGGCGGCCATGCGGCACATGATCGACAGCCGCCTTGCCTCCGACTGCCTGGGATTGAGCGGCATCCGGCTGGATGCCGGCTGGACCGCCACCTTCCTCACCATTGCTGTCCGCGACAGCGGCCGTGGATTCCAGCCCACGCACGACCAGCGCCCGTCCGGCGAGACAAGCTGCAGCGGCCGGGGCCTGTTCATTCTGCACGCGTTGTGCGACCGGGTCCGTCATTTCGCCAGCGGCACGGGCGTGATGCTGGCCTTCGTGCTGTGAAATTCTGGTGGCATCGCCTGGCGTCGCGCGGGCCATCCTGGCGATGGTGGCGCAGACCCGGCGGCGGCGGGGCGCCCGGTTCCGCGGGCACGCAGTGTCGAACCGGCGGATGGGCGGCCGACGACAGCGGATCATGGATGATATCGAAAGGCGAAAGTATCGGCCGCGAGCTGGCCGGGCAACTGGCGCCCGGCGGCCTTGAGCGGCGGGGCACGGCACACGAGACAAACGATTGGATCTGGGAAACCGACACCCAGCTGCGTTGGACGTTCGTGTCGAAGCGCTTTGGCGACACCTCCGGCGTTCCGTGGGAGGCGCTGCAAGGCGGCGGATTGGACGGCCTGGTGGCGCTGGGCTTCGATCCGGCGGGCATGGAGGAATTGCAGCAAACCATTCGAGAGCGCAACATCTTCCACGCCGCGGTCCATCGCGTGCTGCTCGGCAACGGGCAGACGCGCTACTGGCAACTGAGCGGCGTGCCGTTCTTCGATCCCGGGACCGGCGCATTCGCCGGTTATCGCGGATTCGGAACGGATGTGACCGCGCGGATCGATCGCCAGGCGGCGCTCGAGGCCGCTTTGCTGCGGGCGGAACAGGCCGAGCACGAGGCGCGCCAGGCGACCGCGCGGCTTGCCGACGGCATCGAGGCCGTGCCGGAAGGTTTCGTTCTGGTCGACGCCGCCGATCGGCTGGTCCTCTGCAACAGCACCTTTCGCGACATGTATCGGCTGCCGGCCGAACTGACCGTGCCAGGCGCGCCGTTCGAGGATCTGCTGCGGCGGCGGGCGGTGCTGACCGATCTGCAATCCAGCGGGCTGACCGCTGAACAGTGGGTGGCCGCCCGCATGCGCAGCCACCGGATGGCAACCGGCGACCGGACGGAGGAGCACCTGGTTGACGGCCGCTGGATCCAGATCAACGAACGCCGCACCAGCGACGGCGGCACGGTGGGCATCCGTGTCGACGTCACCGAAGCGCGCCAGCGGGCGCTGCTCGAACGGGAGCGGGAACGAAATACCGCCGAACTGAAAGCGGCCCGCTCGATGCAAGGCGCCCTGCTGCCGTCCCGGCTTCTGCAGCGGCAGGTCGGCGCGCAGGCCGGCCTCGACATCGCAGGCTGCTGCGCCAGCAGTTCCGAACTCGGGGGCGACCTGTGGGGGCTGAGCGCGCTCGACGATCGGCAGGTTGGTGTCTATATCGTTGATTTCAGTGGGCACGGTGTTACCGCGGCACTGAACACGTTTCGGTTGCACACGCTGATGCACGAGCTGCGATCCCTTTCGCTCGACCCCGCGCATCTTTTGGTCGAATTGAACGCCCGCCTTGTGGCCCTCTTGCCGATCGGCAATTTCGCAACGATGTTTTATGGCGTCATCGATCCGGACCGCGATGCGATCACCTATGCCTGCGCAGGCTCGCCGGCGCCGATCATACGCAGCGGCAGCGGTTGTTGCTGGTCGTTGCTCGACAGCTCCGGCTTGCCGCTAGGGGTTACCCCCGATGCAAACTACGAAAACCGTGCCGCCCGGTTTGGCCCGGGTGGCGTTCTGTTGCTTTACAGTGATCTGTTGACCGAGGTCCGGAATGCCCGGGGCCACCGCGCCGGCGATGCGGCCGTTCTCGAACTGATCCCGGGCGCCATGGATGAAGCCTCCGCGGAGGCCGTGGTCGAGCGGATCTGCGCGCCGTTCCTCGATCAGCCCGAGACGTTGCTGACCGACGACCTGACCACGATCTGCATCAAGAGATAACACGCGGCCGGATATCATACCAGGCGCCCGACATTCTGACACGTTGGCACTGGTCTCTCATCGTCATGCCGGGCGAAGGCCCGGCGTCCATGCCTTTAACTGTATATCAGGACCGCAAGGCGTGGATGGCGGCCCTACGGCCGCCATGACGGGTGGAGCTGTCCGTGCCAAACAGTCAGAAATTCGGGCGCCTGGTGTCAGGCGCACATGCTGCCGCAGACACCGGCAAGGGTGTCAAGTAGCACGTCCTCCTTGAAGGGCTTGCTGACGCACGGGACGTCGCGGCAGTTTGCCGGCGCCGACAGACTGCCGCCGAAGCCGGAGAGGAAAAGGAAGGGGATGCCGCGCTCCTGCAACAGGGCCGCGACCGGCCAGACGGCGACGCCGTCCAGGTTCACGTCCAGCACCGCGGCATCCAGCGTCTCGTCCGCCGCCAGCCTCAGCGCCGCTTCAAGCCGGCTGGCGGGGCCGACGACCTGGTAGCCGGCGTCGATCAGTGTTTCTTCGGTATAAAGCGCGATGAGCGCCTCATCCTCAACCAGCAGGATACGTTTCGCGCTCATGCGGCAAGCCTGACGGGTTCGCGGTGAATAAAGATCCAGTAGCCGCCGTTGCTGGCGGACTGGGCACGGACAAACAGTTCCCGGTCACGGTCGTCGAAGTCGCCGACAAAGGAAAACGAAATGTCGAGCGTGCCGGCCTTCAGCGCCTTGTCGATGCGTCCTTTGAAGTAGCCGTTGTTCATGCACGGCGCGACATCGACGAAAAACAGGCGCCCATGCGACGGCCGGTCCTGGTAGCCGGACTGCTGCGCCTCGGTTTTATTGTAAACTCGCACCAATCCGTCGGGGTCCAGGCCGATGACGCCGAATGGCAGGCGATCGATGTCTTCCCGGGACAGAGCCTCGACAGCCCCGGCAAGATCGAGGGTTTCAAAATCCGGCAGCATGGAACCTTTCCCGATTGATCAAAGCCGCGTCTCGCAACAACCTTGCGCAACCGTTTCCAATAGCATAAAATAGCGTAATTGCTATGAAAGCCTCTGTCAAGCAGCCCTGGGAAGAAGATTGATGCCACAAACACGCCAATCGCATCAAACCGTGGCAAGCTTGGCCAAGGCGCTCATCCGGCTGAGAGCGCAATCCGGGCTGACACAGGCTCACGTCGCCGTGCGCATGTCAACCACGCAGACCGCGATCGCGCGCCTGGAAAGCGGGCGGCTGAGCCCCAGCATGCAAACCGTGCAGAACTATGCCCGCGCCAACGGGTATTGCCTGGAAATCGGATTCATCCGCACGCACGCTGCCGAAGCGAAAACCGGCTGCATCCTGGTCGTCGACGCCAACGGGCAGCCGCAAGCCGATCGGCGGAGCCCGGATCGCCAGGCCTTGCCGGAAGCTTGATGCCAACCGGCAGCGAGACTTATCGTTGCTATATTGTTACATAACCGGCGGGCGTGTATGGCCCTGGTAAACGGCCATGCCAACCACGTGCGTCACGCTCCGGCTGCCGGTCGCTGAAAACGGCACCAGCAACCGCTCGAACGTCAAAGGGTCGCCGTCGCCAAAGTCGAAGCGCAGCAGTTCATGCGTCGGCTCACCCTGCCGGGCGCAGCGCCAATAGGCCTCGGCGAGACCTGTCTCGTCTTCCGCCCCCACGTCCTTGTCGTGCAGCGGACGACCGAGTTCGTTGACCAGCGCCCGCCCGACCTGGACAAAACGCACGGACGAGGCGCCGGCTTCGACCACGGCGACGGTCAGCGCCCCGGTGGCGGCGAAACGGCTCCAGTCGAAGTCGCCGAGTTGCGGCAGGAATTCCGCGGCGCCGCGCTGCCGTGCCCAGGCGTCGTACAGCGAGCACAGCGGGGCGCTTTTCAGCCGGCGGCGGACGGGCGATTCCACTTGCACCGAACCCAGGCGGGACAGCGGCGCGTCCAACCGGTAGCGGAACCCGTCGGGCCCGTAGATCAATTCCGGCTCGCAGCCGAAATCACCACCGGCCACTGTCGAGACCAGCGTGGTTCCGAAGCCCCGCCGTCTCGGCGGCTCGGCCGGGGGGCCGCCCTGCTCGATCCAGTCAAACACCAGGCGCGGCTCCGCGGGCGGTCCGCCGATGTGCCATGTCACCGTCAGATGGCCGGCGGGATTCGACAGGGCGCCGTATTTCGCCGCATTGGTCGCCAGTTCATGGACGACCAGCGCAAACGTCTGCGCCGCCTTGACGGTCAGCATCAGGCCGGGGCCGCTGATGTGCACCCGTCCGCCGAAGGCCGCCAGTTCGGTCCGCAGCAGCCCCTCGAGCAGCGCGCCTTCGAACGCCTCGTGGGTCAGGGCGCCATAGGTCTGAGCCAGCGACTGCAATCTTCCGTTGAATGCGTCCCGACCCTCGGCCAGCGTCTGGTTGCCGGACAGGCTGCGGCTGGCGATCGACTGGATGACCGCAAGCAGGATCTTGCCGCGATGCGCAAGCTCCTGCAGGAGGGTCCGCTGCCGTTCCTCGGCCTGCTTGCGTTCGGTGATATCCTCGATCACCGCCACGAAATAAGCGACCGTGCCGTCGGCCGCGCGCACGCTGCTCAGGGTCACGTTGACCCAGACTGCGGATCCGTCCTTGCGCAGGAAGCGCTTCTCGACGCAGAACGAGTCGACCGCGCCGCTGCGCATGATTTCCATCTGCGTCGCGTCGGCATCGACGTCGTCGGGATGGGTGATGCCGCGATAGGTCGTCGCCAGCAGATCCTCGACCGGATAGCCGATGATCCGCTTCAGCCGATCGTTCACCCGCAGCCAGCGCCCGTCGGGGGCGATTTCGGCGATGCCGACGGCGGCGTTCTCGAACATGGCGCGGAAGCGTATCTCGCTCGCCCGCAGCGCCTGCTCCGCCTCCTTGCCCAGGGTGATGTTCACGTGCGCGATCACCGCGCCGGTGCCGCTGCCCAGGCCGATCGGCGAGACAGTCATCAGAAACCAGCTTTGCTCCCGCGGGCTGTGGCAGGGATATTCCATGGAGAACTGCGGCGGGTCTCCGGCCAGCACCGTTTCGATCCCGGCCAGCGCCTGGGCGGCATGGATATCGGTATCGGTGGCGGCGCGGCAGACCGCCAGGTAGTTCGCCCCGACCATGATAGCGGCATCGGCCGGTCCGCCGTTGCCGGCGGCATAGTCGCGCCAAGCCTTGTTGACCAGGATGATGCGCCCTGTGCGGTCGATCACCGCCAGATGGGCCGGCAGCGTCTCGACGATGCCGCGATACAGGTCCATGATGGCGGGATCATCGGCCCTCGTTGCCAGGGCGTCAGTCGTGCTGCCGATCGAGGACATCATGGCGAGCGATCATCCGGGGGTATGATTGGTAATGCAACAACTTTCGCGGCCCGGCGGCTGCCATGCCGTCGGATGGCTCGGACCGGCGTGCGGGAGCCGGCACCGTGGACGGAGCGCCGGTCACGCATGGCTCGATCAACCAGACGATGATCATCCGGAAAATTTGCACATTTACAATGAATATGGGTCATATGGTGTGTCGGGCCAAGATCCGGTCGTCCGAAGCCAGTCGGGAAAGCTGTCCTGTGGGGCCGGCGACTGAGATTGTCAACTGCTCAATAATTGAAGCGCAGGTCAAATATGACGTGACACATGAAATAATCCAGCAAAATCCGCAAATGCGCGGCATAGTATCCCAGTGCCGCCGCCGAGGCGCCCTGTCCCGGGGGGCACCCCGCGCGGCCATTGGGCCTGGGAAGAACGCCGGAGCGGGCACGCCGGCCCCTCCGCGTCATGGCCGGCGCAGGCCCCATTGGCGTTAAATCAGGGCTGGCCGTTGACTCTTCGTCATGACCCGGACATGCCGCATCGGCGCCAACTTAGGCGGCCAGCGGCACGGCCATTGCCTCAACGTCATGGTGGGCGAAGGCCCACCATCCGCGCCTTTTGCCGATACCAGCACCGCAAGGCGTGGATGGCGGCCCTGCGGCCGCCATGACGACGGAGCGGTGCGCCGCGTCCGGTCGCCTAAGTCAGCGCCTATGCGGACACCCCGGGCCATGACGGAATGGCAAGCGTCGCGCGGCCCGACTGTCCATGAATGCGCCACAGGCAGCGGTCATTCGCGGACAGCTCCGTCCGTCAGGTCGGATAAATGCCGCCGATCGGCGGCGCGTCAGCGCGACGCCGATCGGGTCGATGCTCCCATGGCGCGCACCAGCACGAGGCCCTGCTGCAGCTGGAAATCCGTCTCCGGCTTGTTCGGGTCCAGCGCCGGCCAGTTGGGCGGCGGCAGCTTCGGGATCTGCCGGGCCGCCTCGGGCACGTCGATGGCAGGCGGCGGCGGCTCGGGCGTGCCGCCGGTCAGGATATGGTGCAGCTCGGCCTCGCGCTCGCCGCCAAAATGCGGCTCGGGCTTGCGGGATTCCTGCACCACGACGTTGGGGGTGATCCCCTCGCCCTGGATCGAGCGGCCGGACGGCGTGTAGTACCGCGCCGTGGTCAGCCGGATCGCGCCGGCGCCGTTCAGTGGGATCAGCGTCTGCACCGACCCCTTGCCGAAGCTTTGCGTGCCCAGCACCAGGGCGCGGTGATTGTCCTGCAGCGCGGCGGCGACGATCTCGGCCGCCGAGGCGGTGCCGTTGTTGGTCAGGATCACCACCGGCAGGTTGCCCACCATGTCGCCGCCCGGCTTGGCCGCCCAGGCCTCGTCGTCGGACGGATGCCGCCCGTGCGTCGAGACGATGATGCCGTGGTCGAGGAAGTCGTCCGACACCGCGATCGCCTGGTCCAGCAGCCCGCCCGGATCGTTGCGCAGGTCCAGGATCAGGCCGGCGAGGTGCCCGTTTGCCTCGGCGCGCAGCTTCTTCACCGCGGCGCGGACGTTGTGGTTGGTCTGCTCGGTGAATTCGCTGATGCGGATCACGCCGATGTCGCCCATCAGCTGGCTCTTGACCGTCTCGATGTGGATGATCTGCCGCGTCAGCGCCAGCACGATCGGCTCGTCCACGCCCTGGCGCTTGATCACCAGGTTCAGGTGCGAGTTCGGCGGGCCGCGCAGCGCGGCGACCGCATCGTCCAGGCTCAGCCCCTCGACCGACTTGCCATCGACGGCGGTGATCAGGTCGCCGGGCCGGATGCCGGCGCGGGAGGCGGGCGTGCCGTCGATCGGGCTGATCACCTGCAGCACGCCGGCGTTCTCGGTCACGTCCAGGCCGATGCCGCCGAACTGGCCGGTGGTCTCGCTCTGCATTTCGCGCCACTGCTGCTCGGTCATGAAGGCGCTGTGCGGGTCGAGCCCGGTCAGCATGCCATTCAGCGCGTTGACGATCAGCGTGCGGTTGGACACCGGATCGACATAGTCGGCGCGGACCCGCCGCAGCACCGTGTTGAACAGCGCCAGCATGCGGTCTGTCTGCGCCTGGTCGGCCGGGCGCGCGGCGGCCGGCTGGATACCCAGTTGCTGCGACAGCGCCATGCACCCTGGCGCCGCAACAACGCCACCGACGAAACCCGCTCCCGCCAACAGGGCGGCCCCAACCCGTGTGAACTTCATGTACTCACCTACCCGGCCCAAAAAGCGTTTCCCTTGCGTAAATGGGATGCGTTGCCCCGATCGCATGTCCCCTGGCTTACATTCCTATCATGCATATGAGGCGGATTGCGGCCAATTTTCCCTGATTGCGATCCACTGATAGGCTTCCTCCCATGCGGCCGCTGACGCCGCAGCCAAGGGAGGAACGTTGTATGGATTTGGGTCTGCAAGGCAAGAAGGCCATCGTTTGCGCCGCCAGCAAGGGGCTGGGGCGCGCCTGCGCGATTTCGCTCGCGCGCGAAGGGGTGGAGCTGGTGATCACCGCCCGCACCGCCGCGACGCTGGAGGAAACCGCGGCAGAGATTCGCCGGACGACCGGCGCCCGGGTGACGGCGGTGCCCGGCGACATCACTAGCGAAGCCGGCCGGGCCGCGGCGCTGGCGGCCTGCCCGGCGCCCGACATCCTGGTCAACAACAACGGCGGCCCGCCGCGCGGCGATTTCCGCGAATGGGGTCGCGAGGACTGGATCAAGGCGGTGGACGCCAACATGCTGGCGCCGATTTTCCTGATCAAGGCGGTGATCGACGGCATGATCGAACGCCGGTTCGGCCGCATCGTCAACATCACCTCGGCGTCGGTGAAGTCGCCGATACCGGAGCTGGGCATGAGCAACGGCGCCCGCGCCGGCCTGACCGGCTTCGTCGCCGGGCTGGCGCGGCAGGTGGCGCGGCATAACGTGGTGATCAATAACATCCTGCCCGGCCCGTTCCTGACCGATCGGCTGCGCGCCGGCTTCACCGAGGCGGCGCGCCAGAGCAACCGCCCGGTGGACGAGATCGTGCAGGAGCGGCTTGCCGGCACCCCGGCCGGGCGGGCCGGCGATCCGGCGGAGTTCGGCGAGGCGTGCGCCTTCCTGTGCTCGGCGAGGATCAGCTTCATCGTCGGGCAGAACCTGCTGCTGGATGGCGGCGGGTTCAACTCGTCCAGCACGTGATGCCGATGGCCTGTCATACCGGCCGCCTGTGCGTTTGATCGCCACGCCGCGCCGCGCGTGATTCCGGCAGACGGCGCGGATGGCGGGCGGGCGCACCATGGGCGTTAAAATGGGGCTGGCTGTTGCCTCCTCGTCATGGCCCGGCGTGTCCGGGCCACCTGTCGCGGCACAGTGCTGGAATAGGTGGCCCGGACAAGCCGGGCCATGACGGAATGGCAAGCATCGTGCCGCCGCCACGCTATTCTAACGCCAATGGGGCGTGCGCCCCATGGGCGTTGCGACAAAGCCGGCGCGAGTGCCGTGCCGTCATTGGCCCGTTGCGGCCGTGCAGGTCCATTGGCATTTCGCCGGGAACTCCCGCCTGCGAATCATCCAGCACCCCTTCCGGAAATTCCTTTTCGATTCCGATCGGTCCGGAACCACTCTGATATGGGCCGGCGGGACCAGTATTATTCGTTGCTGCGCTTCCCTTTCAAATGGATTCAGGTTCGTTGGATATCCAAAATGTCATCAGGCCCACCGGGGCGTCATGCGTACCCGGCGCGAGCGCGATGGCGCCTCCGGCAGAAGATGACTGGTACCGGCCGCCGGAGGTCCTGCCCCCACTCCCTGCTGAGTTCTTGCAACGAGCGGCGGTGTTGTCCCTGGGGGACAAGGCAGCGGAAGAGCCTGGATTGGCGACCGGTTTTTAACACGGAGAACGCGAAGGGCCACAAAGGGCCACGAAGGGTGTGAACGAGTCAGCCGGCGATGCAACGCAGGCCGTATGCCAGTTACAAAGGATCTAGGGCGAAATAACCGCCGCCCGGATCGGCGCACCGGGCGTTCCCCGTCATGGCGGCTGCAGGGCCACCAACCACGCCTCGTGCTGATCACAGCAAAGGCTTGGAAGGCCGGCTGGAGCTGGTGCCCGGGCTTGTCCCGGCTACCGGCCATGATAGTTGGCCTGCCTATGCAACAAACTGGCCATGCAACAATAAGCGATTATTCTGCAACAAGCCCAAACAATGAACCGCCTCGGCCAGGCCCGGCGATGCCGCGATGCGCTTGATCGCCAGGCCAGGCCAGCCTTTATGACAAGACCGACACGTCAGGCTCCGGCTCGATCACCCACGCGCCGTTCGGCCTGGCGGCGGGCGTGCGGCCGGATCGTCCGGCAATGTAACAACAGAGCAAAGGCAGAGGACCGCAGCGGGCCACGCAGAAACGGTTATGGCGCTGCGGCAGAAGCGCATGGCGACCGCCCCCACCGCAACACCCGACGCCGGGCATCGTTGCATGGCCAGCTCGATGCATCTGTCTGGGTCGCACCACGGCACCATCCGCACCCGGCCGCGCAACGTCCCCCGGTCCCCTGTGGCCCTCGGTCACCCTTCCTTTTTCTCTGTGCGAACATAAATACCCCATCCACCACGCTGCCGCCGCCAAGGACGCACCGCTCCCCGATCAACACAGCGGCCTCCCCCTGCGCAGCCGATCGGACAGCCAGGGCGTGTCGCCGGGGTTCGCCGCCGCGTATGATGCGCAGCGGGCTTCCGCCGGCCTGATCATCTCGGAGGCGACCAATGTCTCCGCCCAGGCGCGCGGCTATGAATACACGCCGCGAATCCGGACCGGCGCGCAGGTGGCGGCCTGGCGGGCGTTGGAAACGGTCCGGTCCGGCCGGGCCGATCTGGTGAGCTTTGGCAGACCGTTCCTGTCCAATCCCGACCTCGTGGAGCGGATTCGCCGCCGCGGCCCGTTCGCGGAGCAGGCGCCGCGGGAAACCTGGTACGGCGGCGGGCGCAAGGGTTACATCGGCTGGCCGACGCTGGCAGCCTGAGGCTGGTACTCCGGAAAAGCCCGGAGCCGTGCCGATGCGAAATTGTTCTTGCTTTGGTCCACACGTCATAGTAGAAGAAGCGGGTAACCACACCAGTGCAACAAGAGGCGCCCTTCATGATCACCGCTGCCGTGCTGGACAAAGTCCTGGGCCTCCTCGCGCCCTTGTTCCGCGACGTGACGGCGGACGAGGACGCGGCCCGCGACGCCGCGCTGGCGACCCTGACGGGCTACGGCGCGCGGGACGACCGTGAACTCCGCTTCGCCGCGCTGGCGATCGCATTCAGCTTCGGCACGATGGAGGCGCTGAGCCAGGCGGCACAGCCCGACCTGCCGCCCAACCAGGTGCTGCGGTTGCGCGGCAATGCCAACGCGCTGAACCGCGCGGCGCAGCAAAACGAGGCTCGGCTGGAAAAGGCGCAACGGCAGCCGGTGGCGGAAACCGCATTCGACCGGCCAGCAGAGGCGAACGGAAGCCCGCCGGGTGCCGCCGGATCGGACGCCGATCTGCCGGCAAGCAGCGAGACCGCGGACCTGGTCGCTTTTGTCCGCGCCGCCTGGAAGGCCGAGAAAGCGGCGGCCGCGGCGCAGGCCACGCCGCCGGCGTCGCCACCGTCACGCCAGCAGCGCCGGTTCGCCGAGCGGCAGGCGGAAAAGCAGCGGCAGCGGGAATTGGAACAGGCCCGGCTGGCGCAACGCGCCGCGCAGCGTGACGCGGCCCAGACCGGGCGTATCGCGGCGGGGGCGTAGGCGGGGGCGGCGGTTCCATCATCGCACCGCTTCGGGCTTGAGCCGGCGTAACCGCTTCGTCAGGCCAGGCGATAACGACTGGCACCGGCATGGCAGGGCTCCTTCAGATACGCGTTAACCGAGAGAGACAGGGTCGCGCCCATTGCTTCCCCGTCATGGCCGGGCGTGTCCCGGCCATCCGCGCTTCGGCGGTCGGGGGTGGATGGCCGGGACACGTCCGGCCATAACGATAAGGCGACGATCGCGCCCTGTTCCCATTTGAGTTACAGCAGACCGCAGGTTGGTTGAGACACGGCGCACCTCACTCGTCATGGCCCGGCTTGTCCGGGCCACCTATTCCAGCACGTGTGCCGCGACAGGTGGCCCGGACGAGCCGGACCATGACGATGAAGACAGGCCGTCTGCGTCCCAACTAACCTGCGGTCTGCTGTAGCGCGTATGGGGCTCCTTCAAGGCAAGGATGCCCCCTGCCGGCATGACCGCTCGCACTTTGGGGGAAGTCGCAAAGATAACGGTCTCAAACGAAAGAGGGCCGCCCCTCGCGAGGCGGCCCATAGGGGTGTAAAGTTTTCCGACAGCCGAGGTCAGGCGCGGCGACGGCGGCGGCTGATCAGGCCGAGGCCGGCGAGGCCAACGCCAAGGAGAGTCATCGAGGCGGGTTCGGGGACGGTGTAATCGAAATTTTCCACCAGCAGACCAGTCGGGTTTCCACCATTTTGGGCGTCATTCACAACGATAAAATCGAGCGTGTCCTGCCCGGAACTCTCTCCCACGCCCGAGACGGAAAAGTACGAGAGGCTGGAAAAGCCGGCAGCTGTCTGGCTAGACGGGGCGCCGTTGACCAGAATCTCGGAACCGGAATTGTCACTCGCCCATTCGCCGGTGATCGTGAACGCCAGGCCAGCCTGAACCTGGAACGTCAACCGGTAATCGTAGGTGCCGCTCGCGGACGGATCCAGATTTGAATTGCGCCCGAAGGCCGATATCCAGTTGGAACCGGTGGGAGGAACCATCCAGTACGGAAACGGGAAACTCCCGTTGTCAGCTACCACAGTCGCGCCGCTCGACGTGCCGTCGGCCGAGGGAACCGACACCACGACGTAGTTGGTATCGACCTGACCGTCCGTCAGACCGGCTCCGGTGTTGACCAGACCCGTGATTGCGCCAGCGTAGGCTGGCATCGATACGAAGGCGGCGCAGGTCAGGGCCGCAGCCCATGCCCAGAGAGTCCTTTTCACGTGTTGACGTCCTTACAAAATCTCGTTGTCCCTTGAGGCCCGTGCCGAGCTTTACGTAACTCGTCCCGGCCCGGCCTTCACAAGCAAGCCGCATGCCAGCGCAGAATCACGTATCATTTCAACAAAAATGACTCGGTTTGTCGGTGCGAATTCAGAACTATGTAAAGAAGTCCGACATTCGGACTGCCATAAGGCCGCCCCCTCGCGAGGCACCCTCCGGGGGATTGTAAGGTTTTCCGACAGTCCTGGTCAGGCGCGGCAGCTGACCAGGTCAAGGTCGGCAGTGCCACGGCCATTCAGACCTCATCGAGGCAGCTTCAAGAACGTCGTCAACGGTAAGATCGGCTTTGGCGACACGGTTATCGGTACAATTGAAACAGACAAACGGCGTCGTTGCAACGGAACCGATGGGATGCCTGGTGCCGTTGCCACCGACGGTTATGAAAATCCGAACGGTTGCGTCAAAAAAATTGCCGCGGCTGTCGCGGCCGGCCAGCGTGGTCGGGTTCAAATTGCCCGGCGAATCGTTGATGCGGCCGCCGACCGCACTACCGGCGCCGCGAAGACGGGCGTCATGGTGCTGACGACGCCATCATCGGTTGTGCTGCCGCTGCGCCCGGCGATCATCCCGGCGCCATGATCCCAGTGGCGGTTGTCGCCGATCCGCGGCCTGGATCGTCGCCGGAGGCCGAGCCGTCGTGGTGGGTCGCGTCGGCCAGCAACCACGTGATCAGGCCAGGAGTGTCTGGTTCAAGGCCGAAGCCGTTGACATCCGGACACAGGATGACGGTGCTGCCCAAGCCTGAACAACCGCTTCGGCATGACGGGCCGCACGCTTCGATCGGCGGGTATGGCTGGCACCGATGAATATGGACCGGTTATCCAGGCTGCGCCCCTTACGGCGGACGAAACGAGCCTATCCCCCCAACGCCGCCGCCACAGCCTCGGCCACCGCGTCCTGGCCATCCTCGCGCAAACCGGCAATCACCCCGGCATGGTCCCCGGCAGGCCGGTTCTGGCTCATTTTCACTTTGCCCTCCAGCCGGGCGATTGCCAGCCGGATGCCGACGATGCCGCGCAGCATGCCCTGGATGTAATCGCCGGGCGCATCGGATACCGCCCAGGGCTGGGCGCGTGGCTGCTCATGCTGGTCGGTCAGCCGGGTCACCACGTCCAGCAGCGGACCGGGGTCGTCGAACGTCTCCAGCGTGCCATAGGCGTGGATCGCCACGTAATTCCACGTCGGCACGACCTTGCCGTGCTCCTGCTTGGCTGCGTAGTACGACGGGGTGATGTAGCCGTTCGGCCCATAGAAAATCACCAGCGTCTGCACCGTCGCATCGGCCATGCGCCCATGCGGATTGGCCTTCGCCAGGTGGCCGAGCAGCGTGCCATACGGCGCCGGGTGCGGGTCCAGCAGCAACGGCGCGTGGCTGGCGAACAGCCCCTGCGGCGTCATCGACACCACGGTGGCCGGTCCCGCGGCGCGGATCGCGGCGTGCAGGGCCTCGATGCGGTCTTCCTTGAAGGCGGCGGGAATGTACACGGCTCAGACCTCTGATCACACCACCGTATGATCAGCCTTCCGACGTTCCCAACGGTTGTTCACCGCGAGCCGTGGAGGGCCGGCACGGTCCGGCCATGACACCGCGAAAGCGGACGGAACGGAAGGATCGCTTCCGCCCCATCCGATCAGACCAATTCGCCTACAGCGCGCCGCCGCGTCGCCCGGCCATGGCGCCCAAACGCAGGCGCAGGGCGTTCAGCTTGATGAAGCCTTTGGCGTCGACCTGGTCATAGGCGCCCTGGTCGTCCTCGAACGTCACCACCTTCATCGAATACAGGCTGTTCGGGCTTTCCCGCCCGACGCAGGTGACGTTGCCCTTGTACAGCTTCAGACGCACCCGGCCGTTGACGCTGTGCTGGCTGGTGTCGATCAGCGCCTGCAGCATCCGCCGCTCCGGGCTGAACCAGAAGCCGTTGTAGATCAGCTCGGCATAGCGCGGCATCAGGCTGTCCTTCAGGTGCGCCGCCTCGCGGTCCAGCGTGATGCTCTCGATCGCCCGGTGCGCCGCCAGCAGGATCGTGCCGCCGGGGGTCTCATACACGCCGCGCGACTTCATGCCGACGAAGCGGTTCTCCACCAGGTCGAGCCGGCCGATGCCGTTGGCCTTGCCCAACTCGTTCAGCCGCGTCAGCAGCGCCGCCGGCGACAGCGCCACGCCGTCGACCGCCACCGGATCGCCGTTCTCGAAATCGATCGCGATCACTGTCGCCTTGTCCGGCGCGTCCTCCGGCCGGATGGTGCGCTGATAGACGATCTCGTCCGCTTCCTGCGCCGGGTCTTCCAGGATCTTCCCTTCCGACGAGGAGTGCAGCAGGTTGGCGTCGACGCTGAACGGCGCCTCGCCGCGCTTGTCCTTGGCGATCGGGATCTGGTGCTGCTCGGCGAAGTCCAGCAGCTTCGTACGGCTGGTCAGGTCCCATTCCCGCCACGGGGCGATGATCTTGATGTCGGGCTTCAGCGCGTAATACGACAGCTCGAACCGCACTTGGTCGTTGCCCTTGCCGGTCGCGCCGTGCGCCACCGCGTCGGCGCCGACTTGCTCGGCGATCTCGATCTGGCGCTGGGCGATCAGCGGCCGGGCGATCGAGGTGCCCAGCAGGTACTGGCCCTCGTACACCGTGTTGGCGCGGAACATCGGGAAGACGAAGTCGCGTACGAAGGTCTCGCGCAGGTCGTCGACGAAGATCTCCTTCACGCCGAACATTTCCGCCTTCTTGCGCGCCGGCCCGAGTTCCTCGCCCTGGCCGAGATCCGCGGTGAAGGTGACGACCTCGCAGTTATACGTCGTCTGCAGCCATTTCAGGATCACGCTGGTGTCCAGCCCGCCCGAATAGGCGAGAACGACCTTTTTCACATCCTTGACCGCCATGGCGCGGGAAACCTCCGAGGGAACATGCAGCCGCGGGGAGTAGCCCCCGCGGCTGTCCTCATGCAAGCGCCGATGGCATGTCGGGCCGTCAGTGCGTCAGGCCGGCACCACGTAGCCATAGGCGGTGTTGCTGCGCCCCTCGCCCTGGTCGAGATACGCGGCCTTGCGCTGCGCGATCCCGTCGTACGGCAGTTGGTCAGCCGCAGCGCGCAAGTCCAGTGCATAGAGCCGTGCGCCGTTGTAGCCCAGGATCGCGCCCTTCACCTGCCCATCGGCCGCGCCGAGCGGGGCGAAGCCGTGCTTCTTCTGCATGTCCTCGGGGATTTCCAGCCGGCGGAACGCCTCGATCTGCCACTGCGGCGAGCCGTACCAGACGGAGTCGGTGCCCCACAGGATATGGTCGTAGCCGACGCCCTTGACCAGCGTGCCCAGGAACGCCGCGCAGAACCGCGGGTTGGACACGGCCGAAACGGCGAAGCTTGTGCCGATCTCGGCGTACACGTTCTTCACGCCGTGCTTGTCAGGGATGGCAGCCAGGTCGGAAACCCAGCGGATATAGCCGGTGCGCTCGAACTCATCGAGTTCCGCCTGCGTATCCTCCAGGAACGGCCGCAGCGCCGAATGATAGATGATGAAATTGATCTGCGGCCAGTCCTTCGCGGCCTTCGGCAGGTCCTCGACTGTCGCATAGTGCCAGACGTTGGGGGTCGAGGTCTCGTAGTCCCTCGGCATCAGGCCCTTGTGGATGCAGATATTGGTGATGCCCGCGCGCACCGCCTTTTCATAGAACGGGTACATCAGCGTCTCGTCGTCCAGGCGCCACGGATAGCGCGTGGTCTTCACCGCCAGCGGATCGCCGATGGTATAACCCTTCCAGCTTGTCGGATGGACATCCGCGATGACCCGGTCCACCTCGTCCATCCAGCCGGGCTGCTTCGGCGTGATCAGCGAATGGTACAGCAGCCGCCGCGACCCGGCGACGCGGTTCACCGTGTCGGCTGCCTGCTTGATCTGGTCGTTGGACAGCAGCCACTTGCTCGGATCGTCGAACGGCGCGCCGCTCAGCAGGCCGATCTTGGTGTCGCTGTCGAAGTAGATCTCGCGCAGGAAGTTGGCGAACTTGTAGCGCTCCAGGGTCATCCCGACGGCTTCTTTCTTCATCGCCGGGTTCCAGTTCTCGGCGGCCCAATGGCCGAGGCCCAGCAGCCCTTCGTAGGAATAGTCATCGCGGACGAAATGCAGCTGGTCATCGAAGATGAACTGCTTCGACAGCCCGGCCGAGCGGGCCGCGGCCGCATCGGGCTCCGCCGCTTCCGCGGCATCGATCTTGAACAACGGGCCATAGACATCGTTCATGGCGACGAACGCGGCGGCCATGCCGCAGCCGGTCCGCAGGAAGCCGCGGCGATCGAGGCCGAGCTTGCGGCCGGCGGTGTCAGCGATGTCCTTCAGCCGCCCCTCGACCTTGCGTTGCTGCTCGGTCTGCGGCAGCGGATTGAATTCGCAGTTGGTGATCATTTGTGTCGGCACCGGCGACTGGAATGCCGCCTCCTCGGCCGGTGCAAGCCGCGCAAGCTCTTGTTCGCTCAGGTAACTGCCCATAAGCCCCTCCCCTTTCCAATGCTTTTGACAGTGACCAAGTCCACCGGCCCGGGTTCCTCGCCCTGGCCGGGATAGCGATGAAGGTGACAACCGCGCAGCAATCAGAGCGCATGCAGCCACTTCAGGATTTCGCCGGTAGCCAACCCGCCTGAAGAGGCAGAAGCGAGCAGTTACATCGTTGACGGTTTTGTTGCGGGACACCTCCAAGTGGATTTGCAGCCGCGGGGGTTAATCCCCGCGACTGCTCGCAAGTAAGCGTCAATAGGTTCAATCAGCCGATACGGCAGGCGTCAGGCCGGTACTACATAGCCATAGGCGGTGTTGCTGCGCCCCTCGCCTTGGTCGAGCCAGGCAGCCTTGCGCTGCGCGATTCCGTCGTACGGCAACTGATCGGCGGCGGCCCGCAGGTCCAGCGAATAGAGCCGCGCGCCGTTGTAGCCCAGGATCGCGCCCTTCACCTGCCCATCGGCCGCGCCGAGCGGGGCGAAGCCGTGCTTCTTCTGCATGTCCTCGGGGATTTCCAGCCGGCGGAACGCCTCGATCTGCCACTGCGGCGAGCCGTACCAGACGGAGTCGGTGCCCCACAGGATATGGTCGTAGCCCAGGCCCTTGACCAGCGTGCCCATGAACGCCGCGCAGAACCGCGGGTTGGTGGTGCAGGAGACGGCGAAGCTGGTGCCGGTGTCGGCATACACGTTCGTGACGCCGTGCTTCTCCGGGATGGCCGCCAGGTCGGAGACCCAGCGGATATAGCCGGTCTTCTCGAACTCATCGAGGCCCGCCTGCGGATCCTCCTGGAACATCCGCAGCGCCGAATGATAGATGATGAAATTCATCTGCGGCCAGTCCTTTGCCGCCTTCGGCACGTCATCGACGTTGGCATACTTCCACCGGCCGCCGGGGATCGAGGTTTCGTAATCCTTCGGCAGCAGCCCCTTGTGGATGCAGATATTGGTGATGCCCGCGCGCACCGCCTTTTCATAGAACGGATACATCAGCTTCTCGTCGTCCAGGCGGAACGGGTAGCGCGTGGTCTGCGGCGAGAGCGGATCGCCGATGGTGTAGCCCTTCCAGCTTGTCGGCCGCACCGTCTCGATCACCCGGTCCACTTCCTCGGTCCAGCCCGGCTGGCCGGGCGTGACCAGCGAGTGGAACAGCAGCCGGCGCGATCCGGCGATGTGGTTCACCGTCTGGGCCGCCTGCTTGATCTGGTCGTTGGACAGGAACCACTTGGTCGGATCGTCGAACGGCGCGCCGCTCAGCAGGCCGATCTTGGTGTCGCTGTCGAAGTAGATCTCGCGCAGGAAGTTGGCGAACTTGTAGCGCTCCAGGGTCATCCCGACGGCTTCTTTCTTCATCGCCGGGTTCCAGTTCTCGGCCGCGTAGTGTGCCAGGCCCAACAGCCCTTCGAAGGGATAGTCGTCGCGGACGAAATGCAGTTGGTCGTCGAAGATGAACTGCTTCGACAGCCCGGCCGAGCGGGCCGCGGCCGCGTCGGGTTCCGCCGCTTCCGCGGCGTCGACCTTGAACAGCGGGCCATAGACCTCGTTCATCGCGACGAAGGCCGCGGCCATGCCGCAGCCGGTCCGCAGGAAGCCGCGGCGATCGAGGCCGAGCTTGCGGCCGGCGGTGTCAGCGATGTCCTTCAGCCGCCCCTCGACCTTGCGCTGCTGCTCGGTCTGCGGCAGCGGATTGAATTCGCAGTTGGTGATCATCTGCGTCGGCACCGGCGACTGGAATGCCGCCTCATCCGCCGGTGCGAGCTGCGCGAGTTCACGATCGCTCAGGTAACTGCCCATGAGCCCCTCCCCCTTGCTTTATCTTTTCGGCGGAAACCGATCCTGTCGGCATTATTGCGGCAGGATTTGTATCTGCCAGTTCTTGCTTACGACTTTTTTATCGCAAGGGGCCTGCGGGGCTGTCAAGGAAAACGTCAGTGCGGCATGGGAACCGCATCATCACGACAATTAGCATGTTATTATAATGTAACTAATGCGCCGTCGGCCGCGATCGGCGGCCGCCCCGCCCCGTTAAGGGGTTGTTAACCCGGCATCGCGATGATGCCGGCATGTTCCCCAGCCCCAGCCCGCCCGACGTCGCC